>CAIPEB010000231.1 GCA_903863885.1 uncultured Planctomycetaceae bacterium
GGATCGAACGTCCAGCAACAGCAACTGGTCAGCGCCGGGGCGCCGGTTCCACCGGCCAAGCCCGACAAGCCGGTGTCGGACGCCAACGCCGAACCGGCGGCAAAGCCGAGCAGGACGGCTCCAGCAACTGCGGCCGGCAAACCCGGTCCCGCGATCAAAGCCGGTCCCGTGATCAAAGCTGGTCCCGTGATCAAAGCTGGTCCCGCAGCCAAACCCGAAATGCCAGCGTCGGCCGCGGCGGCTCAGATTCAGTCGCTGAAGCCTGCGGCGCCGAAGGTCGAGCAGCCGGTTGTGGAACCATTGCCCGAAGAGCAGACAGAATCGGCGGCCAGTCCGATGGACGAGCCGTTCCGACCGGTGTGGGAGGTCGATCGGTTCATGTGGCCGAGTGACGCCGAAGCGATCTATTCCGCGGAGGATGCGTACTTTGCTCATGCCGGGCAGAAGCTGCGCGAAGCGGCGCGAGAAGGTCTGCGGGCTTTGGCGATCTCGTCCGCGCGGGCCGGAGAAGGATGCACGACGCTGGCGATCTGTCTGGCGAGGGCGGCTTCGGAGGCCGGCATGCGAGTGGCGTTGATGGACGCCAATCTGCGAGCGCCGAAACTGGGGCAGCGGATGGGCGTGAAATTCCCGCACAGCTGGCAGGATGCCCTGCGCGGCGATGCGCCGCTGGGCGAGACGGCCATTTCGTCCGTGGAGCGGCCGGTCACATTGTTGCCGCTGGCGTCCGAGTCTCCGGTCGATGGTTGGTCCGCCGACCAGCAGTTCGCGTCGCTTGTCCGAACCGTATCCGAAGCGGTGGACCTCTTGATCGTCGACCTGGGCACATCGTTTCAATCGGTAGGACGTTGCCTGGATTCTGCTGAACGCTGCCCGTTTGATGCGGCGATCGTCGTGCGGGATGTGCGGCGCACGTCCGAGCACGAGACGCTGGTCGCGGCACAGCAGCTCAAGGGACTGGGCGTGAACGCAGTGGGGATTGCCGAGAATTATTCGCCCCGTTCGGCCGCTGAACCTGCCGCCGCCTGAAACGCCCGGCGTTCAATTTCCGCCGAACAGGCTCCGATCCACGCGAATTTCGCCGATGTCGGTGGTCTCGCCGTTCTTGATGTCCGCCACAAACAGCCCTCGATTCCATTGGGCGGGGGCTCCGTTCTGCTGGACGGTCGTCACATATCTCGCTCGCTCGTGCCACACCTGAAACGTGCGTTTTCCGGCCGGCACGTTGGCGATGGCGAACGTGCCCTGTGCATCCGTAACCGCCACGTACGGATCGTCCCGCACGATGAGCCAGGCGGCCATCCAGGGGTGGATGCTGCAGCTGACTCTTACCGGCGAGCGTTCCTCGAGCGAGAACTTCAGTTCCAGCCTGCCGCCGGCCGGCAGCGTCGGATTGCTGGCCGGATTGCTCAGCGAGTCGATCTTGGTGTTGTGTGCCACATCGTCGGTGTTGAGCACCTCGAGGATCTGCGAAGTGCGCATCGCGAGCAAGTGCGGTCGGAATCGGCATTTCTGGTTGTCCAGCGAGACTTTTGCCGCCGCCGTCTCGGCGTACGAAGGGTGTATCCGCGGGGCCGGTTCCGTGCGGGTCCGGAACAACGCGACCACGACATTCGCCAGTCCCGAACCCTCGGCGTTGACCAGCAGCGATTCGTCCTGCGGTCGATGCATGCTGCAGTATTCGACATCGGAAGTGATCTGCAGTTCTTTCGGTTCGGGGCGCGGGCCGACGAATACGAAACGTCCGCGCAGGCTGCCCCATCCTTCGGCATCGGTGGCCGCGGCCGATCCGGATGCCGGTTTGGCTGCCGGATTCTGTGCGGCCGCGCTCTCGGCTTGAGCGTTCTCGGCGGTCGACTTCTCACGGGCCGCGTTTGCGACGGGCGAGTCCGGCGGAGCGGCCCGCTGCGACTGCTGATCCCGCTGCTGACACCCCGCGGCAATAGCAAAGGCGGCAATGATTGAGGTGCCGATGATCGCTGTTCCCCGTCGCATATCAGATCTTTCTGTAACGCGTTAGTCGCCGCTGAACTGTCTTCGCCCGTCTGGTCACAACTTAACAGCATCCAGTGCAAAGTGCGAGTTTACAGTCAGGACGTCGTCTGCTAAACCTTGTTTCGGCTACCGTTCGAGCGGGCGGATCCGAGACTGGCCGCCCTTGATCAAGCTCGGGAGGGTTCCGGACCGTTTGCTTGTTGTGGACGCGAGCATCGATGGAGCATATACCCACGCTGACGACGTACCTCGAGATGTTCGAGCCTCCGACCGTGCGACTTGAAGCTCCGCGGAGCGAGGTCGAGATACACGCGATGCCGAGGACTTCGTCGCACGCCTACCGTTTTCTTTACAACTCGGTGGGCAAGGACTACCTGTGGGTGGATCGCAATCGCCTGTCGGACGAGGAACTGCAGCGTCTGCTGGACAATGACGCAGTGGAGCTCTACCAGCTGAACGTTGAAGAACGTCCCGCCGGTTTTGCCGAGTTGGACTGCCGGCAGCCGGGTGAAATTGAGCTCGCCTACTTCGGGCTTTTTCCTGAGGCGATCGGCCAGGGGCTGGGCAAGTACTTCCTGAACTGGATACTGCATCGCGCATGGTCGCATGCCCCTCGCCGCGTGTGGGTGCATACGTGCGACCTCGATCATCCAGCGGCGTTGCCGAATTACCTGCGGGCCGGTTTGCAGGTGTACGATCGCAAGATGATTCAGCAACCGACTTCGTGACTCGATGCATATCCGGCTGAGTCAACCCACCGAAACCGACGGGCGCGTGTCCGTGTTGAATAGCGAGACGAAATGGCAACGTCCGAACTTGTGAGACCCGCGGCCGAGGCCCGTTCGCTGCGGGTCCGTGGCATCACGGCGACACTGCTTGCGACGATCATGATCGGAGCCGCGCTGCTGCGGTATCTCAACCTGCGCGAGAGCCTCTGGCTGGACGAGTTGCACACGGCATGGGTCGTGGCCGGTTCGTGGTCCGAGATCAGCGCCCGTGCCCGGATCGGAAACCAGAGTCCCTGGTACTTCTATCTCGTTCGGCTCGTGGTCGAAGCGTGCGGCATGAGCGAATTTTCGTTGCGTCTTCCGTCGCTGATCGCCGGCCTCTTGCTGGTTCCTCTCGCATGGCGAATAGCCGGAAGGTGGGGGCAGTCTCTCGCGGCGGCCGCGATGGTTGCCGCTCTCGTTGCCGTCGATCGCTGGTGTGTGTACTACGCCCAGGAAGCGCGCTCCTATGCTCTCGTTCAGCTCATCAGTCTATTTCAGATCGCCTGTTTCGCACGCCTGCTCGATCGGTGCGAAATCCGATGGCGAATCGGCTGCATCGGGCTGACCAGTCTGATGTTCTACCTGCATTACACCTCCGTGATATTGATCGCGGGCGAGGCGGCGGCCTATCTGTTCATCTGTGCGGCCGATCGCGGGAGTCTCTCGTATCGCCCGAGGCAGGCCGTTATCGATGCGGGACTCTGTGTCGCCGCCGCAGTGCCCGCGATTCCGCACCTCGCCTACATCGCGCAGCATCGAGCGAACTGGGCGCAAATGGTCGCGAAGCCCGGATTCGCAGGGCTGTTCACACTATTCCCGGTCGCGGCTTATTCGATCCCGACGCTTGCAGCGCTGGTTCTTGATCGAGTCGGCGGAGCGGCGTCGGATGGTCCTGAAGGCAATGGCCCGGCCAAACGTCAGGTCTTCACGTATGCCGCGATCCTCTGTTTGTGTTGGCTGGTCGTTCCCTTGTCGGCCACCTGGATGTTGACTCGTCTCGATATTGCCCGACTGTTCATGGTGCGGTACCTCATCGGAATCGTCGTCGCGCCGATGATGCTGGGCGGAGTCCTGCTGGCAGCGGTCCGTCGCGGAACGATTCGAATCGCGGCCGCTTCAATCGTGCTGGTGCTCGCTGCATATCACGGCGGATTGCTGTCTAAGCTCGCTCAGTCCGGCGTTCTGCCAGGCGAGCGCAATCAGGATTGGCGAGGTGCCGTGGCTGAAATTCAACGGGACGCAACTACTTCGGATTGGCCAGTTCTCGTGCGCAGCGGTTTCATGGAGGCCGACGAACTGCGCCGCAGCCAGGACCCGTTGCTGCAATCATACTGCCTGGCGCCTGTGTCCTCCCTGTATCGACTGGATTCGCCCGGCCGGACCCTGATCCCGTTGCCGGTGACCGATGCAGGCCGTTTGACCCGCCAGTCGCGCGAAAAGCTGCGTCACAACCGCGGCGCGTGGGTGCTGATCTACGGCGCTGCGAAATCACGGGCATCGATCGAGCGAGACCTGCGGGCTTCGCTCCAACAGGTCGCATTGCGCACAGTGCGCGTTCGCCTCGCGACCTACGGCAATATCCTGCTGTTGAAGCTGCGTTTTGAGCCGGACAAGCAGCATTGAAGGCTCCGGTCGAGCGGTCCGCCGTCGTCAGCCCACGTCGCTCAATTCGAGAACGCGGCCATACCGAGCCAGCACCAGGCGGCGCAGTCGTGCCAGCGATGGATCCTCGAGTTCCGGGGCATCCTGCAGAATCGACTGCGCAGCGGCTCGAGCCCTCGGCACGATTTCGCCGTCGCGCTGCAGATCGGCGATCCGCAGCGGCGGCATGCCGTGCTGTTGGCCGCTGAACAGATCGCCGGGGCCGCGAAGCTGAAAGTCGATCTCCGCCAGTTCAAAACCGTCGGAAACGGAGCAGAACGCGTCGAGACGCTTCTGGGACTCTTCGCTCGCCGGGCTGGCAAACAGCCCGACATACCCGGCATGCAGCCCCCGGCTGATCCGGCCCCGCAACTGGTGCAGTTGAGCGAGGCCGAATCGCTCGCCGTTCTCGATGGTCATCATCGTGGCGTTGGGAACGTCGACGCCGACTTCCACGACCGACGTGGCCACAAGCACCTGCGTTTGTCCTTCGCGGAATTTCTCCATCGCCGCGTCTCGCTCCGCCGACTTTTGCCGCCCGTGCACGATATCGACGCGGAACGCCTCGAGTTCCTCATTGACCAACTGCTCGAAACTCCTCTCGACACTGGCGATGGATTCGGACTTGCCTTCATCGACCAGCGGCGTGATGACGTAGCCCTGGCGTCCCTCGCGCAGCTTCTTGCGGAAGAACTCCCACCAGCGCGTCCGCTGGGTTTGCGGAACAAGATAGGTGTGAACGGGCGGTCGTCCCGGCGGCAGTTGCTTGATCGTCGAGACATCCAGGTCGCCGAAAAGGGTCATTGTCACCGTGCGCGGAATCGGAGTCGCGGTCATGACGAGGTAGTGCGGGTCGATGCCGGCCCGGCGAAGCGCGGCCCGCTGCCGGACTCCAAAGCGGTGCTGTTCATCAATTACCACCAGTCCCAGTTGCGGGAAACGGACCTCGGGCTGCAGCACTGCGTGGGTGCCGACCACGAGGTCGATTCGGTGTTCGGCGATATCCTCGAGCAGTCCGTCTCGCTGCGATGCGGACAGCGATCCGGTGAGCAGTCCGATCCGCACCTGGCTTTGCTTCAGGCTCTTTGTCAGATTGCGCGCATGCTGCCTGGCGAGGATCTCGGTCGGCGCCATCAGCACGGCCTGGTAGCGGTGGGCGACTGCGAGCAACATTGCGTACTGGGCCACGGCCGTCTTGCCTGCACCGACATCGCCGTGCAGCAGCCGGTTCATCGGAACCTCGCGCTGCATGTCGTCGGCGATCTCGCGAATGGCCTGCCGCTGGTCGTCCGTCAGTTCGAACGGAAACAGCCGCATGATCCGGGAGTCGATCTTGGCCGTGGCCGGCAGAGACGGCGCCCGCGAAGCCCGCGTGACGCGGTTTCTCCTCCACCCCAGGGCCAGCTGAAGAACCAGCAGTTCCTGGAAGACAAGCCGGTAGCGCGCCGCATCCAGTTCGGCGAGAGACGACGGCAGGTGAATCTGGCGAATGGCCGTTTGAATCGGGCACAGGCCGAATTTTTCGAGCAGCTCGGGGGGAAAGGCCTCGTCCGGCACCGCTGCATACTGCTCGACAACCTGCCGCAGGATGCGCCGCATCAGCCCCTGGTTGATGCCGTCGGTCAGCGGATAGACCGGCACGATCTGGCCCGAGGCCGGTTCTTCGTCGCTGGAGAGCAATTGAAACCGCGGGTGGAACATCTCCCACCGCAAGCCCCGGTTCTTCGTCCGGCCCGACAACAGGACTCGCTGGCCGACCGAGAACTTCTCGCGGAGGAACGCCTGGTCGAACCAGATAGCCCGGAAGTGGTTCAGGTTCTGTCGCACCAGGATCGCCAGCAGGGTGCGACCCGCCCCCGTATTGCGCAGGTCGATTTCCTCGATCACACCGCAGACGCTCGCGTTGCCGCCCTCCACGAATTGATCGACGCGTTTCAGTTCGCTGAGGTCCTGGTAATCCCGCGGAAAGAAGAAAAGCAGATCGCCGGCAGTCCGCAGTCCGAGCCGCTCGAGCAGCATCGCTCGCTGCGGGCCCACGCCGGGCAGCAATTGCGTCTCGACCGCCAATTGCTCGGCGGCCGATTTCGGGGATTCCTCCAATCTCTCGATATCCATCTCGACATCCGCCTCCGTGTTCGAGCCTGAAGTGTAGCACGGGGAGGATCCAGCCTGCAGGCCCGTTCAGACGCCGCAACGGGGGTGGCAACGGGGGCAACACCAAGGCGGGTTCCGGGGTGGTTCACCCGGCGGAAACCGCTTAGAATTCGAGCGTTTGTCTCCCATTCGCGGCCGCAAGTCATCGTCTTCATGAGCTACCGCACCTTCAAACGCGCTTTCGGCGAAACCAATCTCGAGCGCAAGTGCCGCCTGCTCTTCGGCGTGTGCCTCGGGCTGCTGATCTTCGGCGCGTTTCTGTGGGTGGATCGCATTGGCGAAAAGCTCATCAACCAGAATACCGACCAGATCGGCCGCGACTGGGTCAAGGTGTCTCTGTTCCACCTCCACTGGATGGTGTGGGAGACCGACGAGAAACGCCGGCCGCTGCTGCAGGAGATGACGAGCGAACTGTTGCCCGAGAGTTACAAGTGGACGCTGCTGTCGCTCGGGCCGGACGAACTGCCCTGGCAGTACGTTCCCGACGCGAAAGGGCCCGAGAACCAGGCCGAGCAGAAGCTGCTGGGTGAACTGCGGGAAAAATGGAAAGAGCAGCTGAGCAGCACCGAGGAAACCGTCGCTCCGACCGTCAAGACGCTGACGTTTCCTTCCGAGGGCAAACACTGTTTCTACCAGCCCATCTACTGGGGCAAGAGCTGCAAGTACTGCCACGGTCCGATTGCGGGCGTCATGCCGGCTTCCGAGGTGGGCACGGCCAAGGAACTCACGCCGCCCTTCCGCGTGATGAAGCTGATCATCCCCTACGAAGAAACGCGGCTGGCAGTCAACAGCACGCGGGCTGTGCTGATCACGGCCGCGATTCTCACCGTCTTCGTGGCCATGGTCATGCTCTACGTGATCGTCCGCTACGTGATCGTCAAGCCGCTCAAGCATCTGCGCGACGTGAGCGAAGAGATCAGCCGGGGCAACACGGAACTGCGTGCCGAGATCCGCACGAACGACGAGTTCCAGGAACTGGCCGACGCGTTCAATCGCATGTTGCGGCATCTGACCGAGGCCCAGGCCGAACTGCGCACCGTCAATGTCAGCCTCGACACGAAGGTCGATGAACTCGCGCAGCTGAACATGCGTCTCTACGAGATGAACCGTTTGAAAAGCGACTTCCTCGCCAACATGAGCCACGAGCTGCGCACGCCGCTCAACAGCATCATCGGCTTCTCGGATGTGCTTGAGAATGTCGATTCCCTGACGGAGAAGCAGAAGCGCTATGCGCGGAACATCCAGAAATCGGGCCGCGTTCTGCTGGAGATGATCAACGACATTCTCGATCTGGCGAAACTGGAAGCGGGCAAGATGGAAGTCCGGCCCACCGAGTTTCGCATCGATGCGATTCTGGCGGCCCAGTGCGACATGGTACGTTCCCTGACCGAGGAAAAGAACATCGATCTGACCGCGGTTGAAGCGGATCATCTGCCGCCGGTGCTCCAGGATCAGAACAAAGTGCAGCAGATTTTGACCAACCTTTTGTCCAACGCCATCAAGTTCACTCCCGAAGGCGGACGCATCACCGTAGCTGCCAGGCGCGGACTCGATGATCAGCTGGAGATCACCGTAGCGGACACGGGAGTCGGAATTCCCGAAGAGGACCGGGAGATCATTTTTGAGAAGTTCCGGCAAAGCCGGTCGGTTCTCGGGACCGATAACCTGACACGCGAATACTCGGGAACCGGGCTCGGGTTGTCCATCGTCAAGGAACTGTCGAAACTGCTTGGCGGCGAAGTGACCTTTGAAAGCGAGTTGGGGCAGGGCAGCACTTTCAAGGTGACGCTGCCCTGGAGGTTGACGGATCGGCCGAGATTTCCCGCGGAAGGCGGCGTTACATGACAACTCCCCGTTCGAGCGTTCATCTCTTTACGGACGGGGGATGCAGCGGCAATCCCGGACCGGGCGGCTGGGCCTTCATCCTGCGCCATGTGGCCACCGGCAAGGAGCTTGTCGAATCGGGCGCCGAACGCGAGACGACCAACAACCGCATGGAACTGATCGCCGTCGTGCGAGGGCTCGAAGCCTTGAAGCGGCCGTGCGACGTCGTGCTGTACACGGACAGCGTGTACGTCGGCAAAGGCCTCTCGGAATGGATGCGGACCTGGAAAGCCAACGGCTGGAGACGCCGCGAGGGCCAGTCCTGGAAACCGGTCAAGAACGACGACCTCTGGCGGCGCCTCGACGAACTCGTCAGCTCGCACCATTTGACCTACCAGCGAGTCGCGGGGCACAGCGGTCATCCGGAAAACGACCGCTGCGACGAACTGGCCGTGGCCGCCTATCAGAAGTACCTGCGTTAGCGATTCGCCGCTTCCGCACGTCCTACAGCATTTCGATCGGATCGGTGTCGGCGACCCACAGCACATTGTCGGGCTGGACCGCTTTCGACGCCGCGGCGCGCACGACTTCGCGAAGGCCGGCTCCGTTGAGACTGGAAGCGAGGATGTGGAAGCGGAATTTGCCTCGCAGACGCGCGATCGGAGCCGGAGCCGGACCGAGCAGCCGCATCTCGAGTTTCCTCTCCTCGGCTGCGCTGCGCATGAGCCCGGCAAACTCCTGAGCGAACGCCTCCGTGGGAAGCTCTTCTTCGCCTCGCGCGATGATCCGGATCATGCTGGCAAATGGCGGATAGGCGTGCTCGCGGCGGATCGGCAGTTCGACGGAGGCGAACCTCGCGAAGTCGTGTCGCGAACTGGCGATGATCGACGGATGATCCGGGCTGTAGGTCTGGACGAGCACGCGGCCTCCGCGCGGTCCTCGCCCGGTGCGCCCGGCAACCTGGGTGACCAGCTGAAACACGCGTTCCGCCGCGCGAAAATCCGGAAAATGCAGTGCGACGTCCGCGTTGATCACACCCACCAGCGTGACGTTGGGAAAGTCCAGTCCCTTCGCGATCATCTGAGTGCCGAGAAGAATCTGGATCTCTCCGTCGCGGAATTTCTGAAACGCCTGCTCGTGGCTGCCCGGCTTGCGCATCGAATCGCTGTCCATGCGCAGGCAACTCGTGTCGGGGAAAGCCCTCCGCACTTCGGCTTCCAGTCGCTCGGTCCCCGTGCCGGAGTACCGGATGCCGTCAAATCCGCAATCGGGGCAAACCGGCGGCGATGGCCGCTGATGGTCGCAGTAATGGCACACGGCAATTTCTTCGGACCGGTGATGGGTCAGCGCCAGATCGCACTCCGGGCACTTCACCACGAGTCCGCAGGCCGGGCATTGGATCGTGGTCGAGTAGCCTCGCCGGTTGAGCAGCAGAATGATCTGGCCGCCGTCTCTCAGCGAATCCTGCATCGCCTGGCGCAGAGGCCGGCTGATCGAACCGCTCGAGTAGCGGTTGCGAGTCTCGGTCCGCAAATCGATGATCCCCACATCGGGCAAGGGGAAACCCAGGATGCGCCGCGGGAGTTCAATCAGCTGGTAACTCCCCTCGCAGGCTCGCTGCCAGGATTCCAATGCGGGCGTGGCCGAGCCGAGAATGACGGGGACATTGTCCATTCGGGCCCGCTGCAACGCGACGTCGCGCGCGTGATAACGCGGGACAAGATCCTGCTTGAACGAAGCATCGTGCTCTTCGTCCAGCACGATCAGGCCCAGATGCGGAGTCGGCGCGAAGACGGCGCTGCGCGCTCCCACTACCACCTGGATCTCTCCCGCGGCGATCCGCTGCCAGTGCGCGTTCCGCTCGATCGGGCTGAGGTGGCTGTGCAGCACGGCCACGCGTTCGAAACGGCCGCGGAACCGGGCGACGGTCTGCGGAGTAAGGCTGATTTCGGGTACGAGCACGATCGCCTGCCGGCCGAAATGCAGCACTTCGTCGATCGCCCGCATGTACAGTTCGGTCTTGCCGCTGCCCGTGACGCCGTGCACCAGCAATACGGCCGGCTGCTGCGAGTGCACGGCCACCATGACACTCTGCAGCGCCCGCTGCTGATCCTCGTTCAGTGAATGACGGTCCAGCCGGGGGACCGACTTTTCCTCGAGCTTCGAACGGTAGATGCGTTCCGTCTGCGCAACGAGCATCCTCTTGCGCTCGAGGTTCCGAATCGGCTGTTCCGCGCAGCCCACCGCGGCGCGAATGTCGGCGATCGACAGCGGCTGGGGTGACGACGCCACGTGCCGCAGTATCTGCCGCTGCTTCGGTGTCAGCGTCAGTGTTTCGATTTGCTCGGCGATCGCCGGGTCGACGCTGTACAGCCTCACCTGGCGGGTGCCCGCCTGGGTGCGCACGCCCAGCGGCAGTACGGCCTCGAGCACCTGGCCCCACGGACAGAGGTAATATTCCGACATCCACTCGGTCAGACGCAGCATCTTGCCGCTCAGCAGCGGCCGGGTATCGAGCACGGCGCGGATCTCTTTCCAGTTTCGCCGCGCCTCGGCAGGTTCACTGGCGTTTTGCGCATACACTTTGACGCAGTAGGCGACGACGGATCGATTGCCATGGCCGAGCGGGACCTTCACGCGCCGACCGGGTTCCACACGGTCGCGCAGATCCGGGGGAATCACGTAGTCGTACGGGCCGTACGGGGTCTCGGGCAGAACGACCGTCGCGAACATGCGGTCTTCCGCGTCGTCGGATTCCCAGGGCGGAGGTGCCGTATCAAACAAGTTCTGCTGCTTCATCACGCTCCACTTCGCCTTTCGCCGACCATATCTTAAGCTACGGATCCTGAGCTTGCGGACCCGTAATTGTTGGACCGGGGTCAAGCCGCTTCAACGGCACCTCCGGTTCCATTCGATCTCCCGTTCAATAGGTGTTCGCTTCAATTTGTGTCCGGTGGTGGAGCGTGCGATGCGACTGGGGCTGTTTGGCGGTTCTTTTGATCCTGTGCATTATGGACATCTGGTGCTGGCCGAATCCTGTCGCGAGCAGTGCGGTCTGGATCGCGTCTGGTTCATTCCGGCGGCCGCGCCGCCGCACAAACTCCAGCGGGAATTGTCCTCGCCGGCGCACCGGGTGGAAATGCTCCGGCTGGCCATCGGAGGCCATGAGGGCTTTGAACTGTCCACCGTGGAAATCGATCGCGGCGGAGTAAGCTACACCATCGACACGATCCGCGAGATCCGCCGCCAGCAGCCTCACGCCGAATTGTACCTGCTGATGGGCGCCGATTCGCTCGTCGATCTTCCGCTGTGGAGGCATCCCGGCGAAATCTGCCGCGAAGCCATTCCCGTCGCCGTGCGCCGGGCCGGTTCGCCGGAGCCCGACTTTTCGCTGTTGAACGGCGTTGCAGACGATCGACGGCTCGAGGACGTAAAGCGATGCCAGGTGGAAATGCCGCTCGTCGGGTTCAGCAGCAGCGAAATCCGGCAACGCGTACAGCAGGGGCTCAGCATCCGCTACCATACGCCTCGCGCGGTCGAAAAGTACATTGAAACGCATTCGCTGTACCGTTGAGC
Organism: uncultured Planctomycetaceae bacterium; assembly: GCA_903863885.1. GTDB lineage: Bacteria > Planctomycetota > Planctomycetia > Pirellulales > Pirellulaceae > CAIPEB01. The sequence continues at coordinate 11,961 of CAIPEB010000231.1, forward strand.
TGATTCCGGCCGGGAGTCGAGCCGGTCGGCCCGCAGTCCGCGATGCTCGGTTTGCCGTTGATTTCAGGGAAGACTCGGAACCCGCCGCAAGAAAGGCATTCGTCGCAAGCCATGATCCGCTACCGCGATTTCGTACCGCACATGCTCCAGGCCCCCGGCCTCTTTCGCTCGGGAGATTACGAGTCGTTCGACACGGCCCTGGAGGCGATGAACGATTGGCTTCGCGCCGAAAAAGTGCGACTGGTGAATGTCGAAACGGTGGTGCTGCCGAATATCTGGAGCCGGTGGGAAGAAGGTTCCAGCGATGTGGCTCTGGGGACGAGCGGCGAAATGCCCAGCCACTGGCATCAGTTCATCCGGTGCTGGTACGAAGAGTGACCCGATCGCTTTCCCGCGGCGATTCCCGCGGTTTGCCTGACCGCTGCGCTCAAGCAGCCAGCTTGCGATCCAGCAGGCGCCGGATCTCGGCGGGCATGGATACCGTGTGGATCGCCGGTTCGGATCGCAACGCTTCCAGAACCTGATCGAGCTGCTCGGTAACGGTCAGAGCCAGATCGACAAAAATCCACTTGCGTCCAGCGAACTCGCACGCGCCGCCACCGCTTCCCCCAAGCCATTCGTGGCGAATTCGGTAACTCAGCGATTCGGCAACCGTGAGGGCTCGGTCAAGTACTTCAACAGTATGCATCCTGGCTTATCCAGTCTCTGCCGTTCCGTGGCTTGCCCCAGTTGAAAGAGGGGGGGATTATAGCGGGTTGAACTACAGTTGAACAGTTCGATTCGACGATACCAACAAGTGTCTTAACGTGCTTGATCACATGGCTTTAAGGCGAGTGGTTGAGGTAAGGCAGAAAGACGGCTGGGATACGGCAAGCGAGCGAATCTGAGCCGGTTGGGTGCCTGAGGCGTGATGTTTCCGCGACGGGATACCGCTGGCTGCGGGAGTTCCTTGCACAACGGAAATAGTATCTCGCCGAATCGTATTTGCTCGAGTTGCGTCTGCCTTTTGCCGCCAGAAAACGACGCAGGCACGCGGACCGCTTCGCCACACGAGGAACCCTCCGAGAAGCTCGGCGACAACAACTATGAGTACGCCCACGACTGACGTCCACGCGTTGCAGCAGCAGATCGAATCGCTCAAGCAGCAGTTGCAGCGGGCGCAGAAGATGACGGCGCTCGGCGAGCTTGTCAGCACGACGACTCACGAGTTCAACAACGTTCTCATGACCATCATCAATTACTCCAAGATGGGCATGAGGCAGACCGATGAAGCTGCGCGGAACAAGGCATTCGAAAAGATCCTGGCCGCCGGTCAGCGTGCCGCGAAGATCACAAACTCGGTTCTGGGCATGGCCAGAAATCGGTCGGACTCTTTTGAGCCGACCAACCTGGCCGCCATTGTCGACGAATCACTCGTGCTGCTCGAACGGGAATTCTCGAAGTACCGGATTCGAGTCGAGACGCACATGCAGGCCGCTCCGGAGGCCTGGGCAAATGGAAACCAGATCCAGCAGGTTCTGTTGAACCTGTTGATCAACGCCAGACAGGCCATGCCGCGCGGCGGTCAGGTAACGATCCGCGTTGAACACGACACCCAATCGGACATGGTGGATCTGACGGTGCGCGACACCGGATGCGGAATTCCCGTGGACAAGCTGCAGCGGATCTTCGATCCGTTTTTCAGCACCAAGTCCGGGCCGGACGAAACCGGCAAGGGAGGCACGGGGTTGGGATTGGCGGCGTGCCGGAATATCATCGAGTCGCACCACGGCCGCATACGGGTCGAAAGCGCCGTCGGCAAAGGAACCTCGTTCACCATCAAACTGCCGGTTGCCCGGAAGCGCGAGAGCACGGCTGTCGTCGCGCCGGTGAGTACGATCGCTCCGATGAGCTCCCCGCCTGTCTCCACCTGACGCGGGTTTCCCCTGATGCGGGCAGTTCCGCGCGACCGCCGGGATCAGCGAGGACCGGTCGGCGGCACTTCGGCCAATCGGCCGCGGATTTGAGCGATCATGCGCTGCTCGAGCGAGAGGTCCCGGCCCTGCGGAATCCAGCCGAGAATCGGCGGCCCCGGCGGCCTGTCCTGATTCTTGTCCTGCCGCAATGTTCCATCGTGTCGATCGGGCGTGGTGGATCCCACGGCAGAATTCTCGGGGTACTCGAGGTTCTCGAGTTCCTTTAGCACGATCACTTCGATGGAGAATCCCTGCTCAATCGGCACGACATGGATGATGCTGCGACGCCTCACGGATTGCAGCGTGCTGTGGAGTCGCTCGAACCCGTGCGTCGAGTCTTTTCGCCACGGTTCGAGAATCGTGGCGCCGACCACGGGGAAGGTATCGATGCGTCCGGCGGTCAGCATGCCGCTGATGACCCGCACACGCTCTTCGTGCTGGATCTTGAAATAGTCGTCGACCGTGTCGACCACCTGGTTCCAGAGGTACTCGGTATCCATAGCCGGAACGGTGATCGGGTTCGTCATTTCGACGGGAGCGGGCGCAGCATTCGGCACTGCCGGCGACGAAACCATGTTATGGTTGCAGCCGGACAGCAGAAGGACGCAACACGCAGTCCCGAAAGCGGCTCTCATCGAGTCTTCCTGGAGTAGGGGCGGCGTAGTGTGGCGAAAACCGCTCCTCACGGCAAGATCAGCCCGTGGAAGATCGAGCAGTGCTAGCAGCGAGCACCGGCGGACGTGACACAATCCGAGTGACGACACGTTCGGTGAGGCGACACGTTCGGTGAGGCGACACGGAAGGGGGGCGGTTCAGGCAGCGCAGCCGGTGCGCTTGTCACGGCCGCAACTGAGCGATCTGGCCGAGCAGCGTCAGGCAGCTTGCCGTCGCGCCGGATTGGCAGCATCGGCACGCGTCTTCACTTCATCGAGTTTCACAACGCGGAACCGGGGTTCGGCGGTGCCCTGTCGCTCTTCGAGCAGGACGAGCGAGTCGGCGTGCAGCAGTCGGGGCAGGTAGAACCAGGCGCGGCGCGTGGCCTCAGGATCTTGATCCGCGCTGATGATCACCAGGTCGACCGGGCCCAGGTTATTGGCCGATCGGGCGAGTGCGGTTTGGGGATCGCCCGGCACGAGCCGGTGGGCGATGCGGAGTCCGGTGAGCATCTGATGAGCCTGCTTCAGCGTCAGGCACGGCTGGCCTTTTCCGCGGGCCTCGAACAGATCGATTCCCGCATAGCGAAAATCGCCTGCGCTGACCTTGGTCAACGCCAGTTCGATGATGCGACCGGTGCGCACACCCGCAGCGATGCCGATTTCCAGAACCGATTTCACGCTTTTTTGGCAAAGCGTCTGGTAAATGACTCGGTCTTGGGCAGGCTGCGAAAAACGCGTGAGGTACGTTGAACGGATCCACCCCGCCTGTTTCAAGATTGCAAGTCCTTTTGCAAGAGGCTCAGTCGCTTCCCGTTTCGCGCTTCAAGCGTGAGTATGGCGAGCGACGGACGGTTCCCCGAGCTTCGAGGGAATTGCCTCGCACCGGTCTGCTGCCGGTTGGGCGCATCCCGCCTCGGAATTCAATTGGCCCGTCTCGGAACACAATTGGTCTGCCATAATCCATTTTCGGTTGAGAATTACTTCCGCGATCAGCGGATTATCGCGCGTATCGAGTGTTCGAATGACCGGCAGAACCCGAACAGCCGGACCTTCAGGAATAATCCCGCCAGATTGCCTGGACTGTGCGGGCTGTGTCCGGCAGGGTCTGAATGGATTCCCGGTCTTCGCCGTTCTATCTGGTCTGCGCCGGGGATCGGACTTGAAATGCGGTCTCCATTCATGCGGCCCGTCTGGGACGCGTGTCGAAGGCCGCATCGCCTGCCTGTCGGATTCCATCCTGCTTGAGAACGCGGATCACGGTGGCGGCCATGATGCGGAGATCGAGCATCAGGGATTGGTGTTCGAGGTAGTACCGATCGAACTCGACTTTCTGCTTGATCGAGAGTTCATCGCGCCCGTGAATCTGTGCCCACCCGGTCAATCCGGGCGGGAGTCGGTGCACGCCGACCGATGTGCGTAACGAAACAAGATCCGCCTGATTGAACAGCGCCGGACGCGGGCCGACAAAGCTCATCTTGCCCGTCACGATGCTCCAGAGTTGGGGGAGCTCGTCCAGGCTGGTCTTGCGCAGGAATTTGCCCAGGGGAGTAATCCAGTTTTGTGAGTTGGTCAGAAGGTGTGTGGCCAGTTGCGGCGCGTCGCTGCGCATGGTTCGGAATTTTGGCATCGGGAACAGTCTGTTGTCGCGTCCAACGCGGCTGGACCAGTAAATCGCGCGCCCTCGGGACGTCAACACGATCGCGGCGGCGATGGCCATCATGCAGGGAAGAAACACAATCATGAGAACAGTTGCGAGCGTGGCATCGAGAAGGCGCTTCGAGATTACCGGTCGAGTATTGACCGTCTTGAAGGAGAGGATCCGCGGTTCGCTATCAAATGCACTTTCGCAGGCGCTCATACTGTCACCTCTGCGGGACACGAACAGACGGGACATTCTCGTCAAGCTGCTTTCTTGTTCTGGAACCAGACTGCCTGCCGTCGAATGCCCTCCGAAAGGCCGACGGTCTTGGGAAGGGGAACGGTGGCGGCGAACCGACTGCCGTCGTAAACGTCATCAGCAAGCCATTTTGACAAGGTGTCTGCGGCCTTTTTGATGCGTTTGCCGCCGATTTTTGCCGCGGACGTGAGGCGGAAGACTCTCAACGCGGGTCTGCCGGGTATCCGCCATTTGGGGACAGGGCGGTTCAACTCTCCGGCGATCGTTTCCACGATCTGGCGCACGGTGGCGGCATGGGATGCGACGTTGAAGACGTGGAGCCCGGGCAGGCTGGCCATCGCGGCGGCAACGACTGCGGCGGCAGCGTCGTCCCGGTGAATCAGGCTCTTGCGGTTCGAACCGTCGCCGATCCAGAGGAACCGCCGGCGGTCGATTGCCCGGAAGAGCCGATTGATGTTGCCGGGATCGCCCTCTCCGTAGAGTGTGGTCAGACGCAGGATGGTCAAGTTCATTCCGCTGGAGTGTGCGATCTCGATTGCGCGCTTTTCCGCGAGGTACTTGCTCACCGCGTAGGGGCCCTCCGGCCGGCATGGAACGGACTCGTCCACGGCGCGCATTCCGTGGCGACCGTACACCGACACGGAACTGACCAGCACCATGGTTTTGACGCCGGCGCGGACAGCGGCTTCCGCCGTCGCAACGGTTCCCTGGACGTTGACTCGATCGAATTCCCCGGCGGCATCCGGACGCTGGTCGAATACATGCGCCAAACCGGCCGCATGGATGAGGGTGTCTGCGTTGCGAAACGCGGGAGCCAGAGTTTCGGGATCGCAGATGTCTGCCTCAATGAACTCGGCGCCGCAGTCGGCGGCCGTGGCGATGCGGTCGGTTGCCCGAACGAGTTGTCCGCCCTCGACCAGCAGTTTTACGACCTTGCTGCCGAGGAAACCTCGCGCGCCCGTCACGACGACAAGGGGATGTTCATTCTGTGAATGATCCATGCAGTTCTCCTCGGCAAAGTCACGCGGCCCTTCGCACGCCAGTTCGCGGAAACGGGCGAACGATCGCCATCGCGGCAAAACGCGGCCTGCCGTTTGCAGTGACATGTGTCATGTGAGGCACCATAATTGAGTTGATCTTCGCCGACGGATGGGATCGATTGCCTACGCGGCGAGCTTTGCCGCAGATTGGTCGCGGAGGTAAGCGAGTGCCTGCCGCGGAATACGGTCTGCCATGCCGTTCGAACGGAGGAGCGATATATACAAGGTCAACAGATTCGTCCAAATGAGTTGCGGCGCGAATTCTGTCGTGGCGCGTCTCATAGCTGCTCGGCCATGAAGTAAGCGGATTTCCGAATTGTCGAGATAACGTTTGAGGGCGTTCGCGAAAAGAGTGACGTTGCCGAAAGGAACCAGGGCCCCGGTCACCTCATCTTGAATGGCATCCACCGTGCCGGTTGCCGCAAAGGCAACGGATGGAACGCCGGCGCACGCTGCCTCCAGGGGAGCGTTGGGGAATCCTTCGCGAAAAGACGGGAATCCCAGCACGGTCATCAAGTGGTAAAACGGTGAAGCATCAGCAACCGTTCCCGTTATCGAGGTTCGCGCATCTTGCCGAAGGCTCTGAACGGTTTGGGCATCGACCGGGTCGCCGGCCTCAAATTCGCCAACAAGCAGCAGACGGGTTTCAGGGTGGGACTGACGCAGTTGATTTACCGCACGGTACAACTCGGCGATGCCCTTGTCGCGGGTCAGACGCCCAACGAACCCCACGACAGGTGCGCCGAACGGCAGCCGAAACCGCTCTCTCAGCGATTTCAGTACATTCGACTGGGGTGGTGTCCCGAAACGCTGCGCATCCACACCGGAAGACGAACCGTTGGCCAGTACCACCGCTTTTTCCGGCGTCGTGAGCTTGCGACAAAGAGATTGACGTCGCAGACTGTTGCTCACGCACACCACTCGGTGGGCCGAGTCACAAGCTCTCCGCTCGGCCAAAGTGAGTACACGCTGCTTCAGACCGGAGACTGTTTCAAGACGCAAGCCCCTCTGAGTGTAGATTCTCACCGGGACTTGCGAAAGCCGTGCCGCCAGCATGCCCAAGAGTCCGGCTTTAGGGGTGCCGGCGTTGACGATATCAGGTCGGATTTGCCGAAGAACGCGATGCATCCTAAATAGTGCAATAAGATCTCGCGTTGGATTGATTTCCCGGGGAATGGGGATTGCGCGGGCAGTTATTTGCTGGGAATCTGCGGCGCGCCAGAGTTCGGGGCCGGGAGATGCAATTGCAGTGACGTGGAACCCCAATTCCCGAAAGAACGCGAGTTGCGGACCCTGTTGCCGCTCAATGGCCGTTGGGTCGGTCGCAACATATACCAAGCGACAAGATGGCTCGTCGTCGTTTGGATGTGGCCAATACTGGGGACGGTATCTTCTCATGGCGGGGAGGCAACGGTAAGACTGAGACAAGAAGTACCCGAATGGCGACGAATAGGCTTCATGCCGCCAATTGACCGTGAATTTCACTTGAAACAGTAAGTTCGTTGTGTTGTTGCAGCCATAGTTCCAAGACAAGGAGCGAGTACAAGAGCGAATCGGAGTTGAAATCGCGGGGCGCTGGATGGCTCAGGATGTGGTCGAGGAAATCACCATCGATCCAGTGCCGCAGGCACGCATTGGGCGAGCTGAGAGAATCGAGCAGCATTGGACGAAGTGAGTGACGCAGCCATTTTGCGAGGGGTATCTCGAAGCCGCGCTTCGAGCCATCGATGACCTCGGACGGCAGAAACGGCCGATAAGCATCTCGCAGTAATCGCTTCGACTGCCGCCCGCGAACAAGAAAAGAGTCGGGAAGTGACATCGTGAATTCGACCAAGTGGTGGTCCAGGAGCGGTGAGCGCCCTTCGATCGACGCGGCCATGGTCGACATGTCCATTTTGACCAACAGGGCGCTCAGGAGGATCACCCGTTGATCCATGAGCATCTGCTGCTTAAGGTCGGATGACGCAGGCGGGCGCGAATCGTCCAACCACGCTTCAGTTTGACGTTGCGGTTGGCGTTTCCAGAGTTCTCTCTTCACGTCATCCTTCAGGAGATCGAACCCCCAATGCAAGTAACGGTCGGCAAACGGGAGTGAAACACCGCGAAAGAAACGCCCAGCAAACCCCAAAGGCGATCGCCTGTAGTCGCTGAGATGACGGAAACTTCGCGAGAGTGCATTGCATAGACCTGAGGGCAAATGACTGAAGATGCCACGCCAGCGGGCTGCCATGTGACGACGGTATCCGCCGAAAACCTCATCGCCTCCGTCTCCATTCAGTGCCACGGTAACGTACTGCCCGGCCAGTCGAGACACCGCGAGCGTCGGGATCGCACTGGAATCAGCAAACGGTTGATCGAAATGTCGGACAAGAGCGATTAACTCATTCTCCGGAATGACGTTCAATACCAATGGCTGGTTTCGGACTCCGAGAAACCGGGATGTGCGTGCGGCCA
>CAIPEB010000232.1 GCA_903863885.1 uncultured Planctomycetaceae bacterium
ACTTGAATTGTCGCATTTCCAATTCAGGAGGTTTGGTCCTGAGTGCTGTCCTACAGCACTGGCAAAGCCAGTGGCACACCGTTCGGTTTCTGTAACTTACCGTTTGCTCACAAACATCCGCGGAATTGTACAGGTTCTTCCTTCGCTCGAGCTCAGCTGCGGAGGGCAAACCGGTGTGCCTGCGCCTGGATGTCCACACCGATGAACTGGCTCCATTGGGAAAGGGCCCGTTTGAACACGGGGCCCGGAGTTCCGTCGCTGATCGGCTGACGATTCACGGCCACGACGGGCAGCAGGCACGGGGACGTGCTGCACAACAGCACTTCGTCGGCGCTGGTTACATCGTCCACCGAAAGGTCGCGATGCACGCACGGGATGTCGAGCCGGTCGGCGAGTTCGAGCAGCACACCCATGCTTACGCCCGGCAGGATATGTTCGGCCTGCGGCAGCACGAGTCCCTCGGCGCGGCGGTAGAGCACGACGTTGGCCGTTGAGGCCTCCATGACGCGGTTCTGCTGGTCGAGCAGCAGGGCCCGGGAGCCGGGATCCAGTTTCTGGGCCTGACGGTCCGCGAGGTAATAGTGCATGCGGCTCCGGCATTTCAATTCCGCGGGCCAGCAGTTCAAGGGTACCTGCCGCACATCGCTGACCATCAAACGCTGTCCGGTTTCGTACTTATCGGCCCACAGGCGGAAGGGCAGCGGATGCGTGTGCATGCCGATGGTCGGCCGTGGCTCGTGCGATGCGGCCACGGTGGCATAGAGGCCCGGCGTCACGAACAGCGAGAGAACAAGGTCGTCTTCGGGAGCCAGCAGAGAGTGGTTCCGCGCGGCCAGATCCTCGGCGGCCTCGGCCAGCCTTCCGAACTCGGCGCCGAGATCGATTCCCACGATTTCGAGTGAATGCCCGAGTCTCTGAAGGTGCTGCGGAAGTCGGAACAGTTTTCCTTTGAACGTGCGCATCTGCTCTGCGACCGTTACGCCTTGGATGAACCCGGCATCCCAGACAGGAACGCAAATCTCGTGTTCGGGAACAAGTCGACCGTTGAAGTACGCGAGCGGAGTGGGCATGAGCCGACCGGAATCCTGTGTTGATGCGTGCGACGATGATCCTGTGTTCGCGCTCTTGTTTCCTCAGCGCTCGTTACGTCGGCGCGGTTTTGACTTTTCACTCTGGCGCGATGCTGATCCCACAATCCTAGTGATTTCGCACCGCAGGTGCAGGCCGCGCTGCGGGAATTCGGACGGTTTGCAGCGATTTTGACGATTGCGAGGGCGCGCCGGTCGAGTGTGGCGGTTGCGAAACGTGGCGAGTTGGAAAAAAACGTGACGATGAGGCAAAAACGCCACCGTTGCGTTTGCACATCATTTAGCGTGTTGTAGAGTTTCCTGGCCAACATGAATCGTTGCATGAAATGTTGTGACAGGACCCGTCGCCTATCCGGAGATTATTTGCCATGAAGAGGCTGTTCGTACTTTCGATGCTCGTAATCAGCGCTGGTTTGCTGAGCGGCTGCAACCGCTCTTGGCCACGGTGCTGGATGTTCCGGGGCGACGAGTGCTCCGCATACCCCAACAGCGAGGCTGCGCCGTACATGATGGAAGGCACACCCGTCATGTCGTCCGGCATGCCCGGCAACTGCTGCCAGGAAACCATGCCCGGCCCGGTCGGCGCGCCAGCGGCCCCGTGACCTGAACCTGATCTTCGCTCCTCCTCGCGAATTGCATGGTTTGATGAGAGCGCCTGTTCGGGTGTCTCGAGCGATCCCGCCCGAGTTCCCCGCACAGGCGTTTCTCTTGCGCGGCAGTTCTCGAATTTGAATTAGACTGAAAGGGGATGCGGAGACGGGGGAGATTGCTCCACGCCCGAGTCCCCGCCTGCGACTGTCTGATCCGCGACCCGTTGATTGGAGACGCACGACCGTGAAACGCTTGCTTGCGGCATCGCTCTGCTGCCTCTGTTTCTGTCTCGTTTCGCCCGCGCGGGCACAGTTCGAACCGAGCACTCCCTCGACGACGAGTCCTGTTCCCAAGAAGACCGAGCGGATCGAGAAGGCCAAGAAAACCAGGAAGACGGACAAGGGCGCGAAAGCCGAAAAGGCCGGCACGGTCGGATCTGCAGGTGCAGCGGCCGCGGCGGACGCCGCAGGAGCTGCCGGCACCACCGCGATGCCGTCGGGTGGCGGGGCATTCGACAGGCTCGGGACCAGGGAGCCGTTGTCGCCGAGCACATCAACAGGGGGCACATCAGCGGCCGGCACTGTCGTGGGGGGCGTGCAGCCGATGGTGCAGCGATGGAAGATCGGGCTTCAGTTCCGCGCCAAGGGAAGTTCCTGCGGCAATATTCTGGGCACGATGCCGGTGCCGGTGGATTGGCCCGAGCAGACGGTCAAGGTCATTGAAGAGAAACTGACGCCCCAGGTGACCGAATTGAAGTACCGCGAGCTGGAGGGTGACGTGAAGCAGATGGTGATCACGATCCCGACGCTTCAGACAGGCGAGACGGCGTCGGCCATCGTGGTCTTCGAGGTAACGAGGACTCCGATTTTCCCGCCGGAAGATACCAGCAAATTCGTGATTCCCAAGAACATTTCGAAGGAGCTGCGGAGGTATCTCGCGGCAAGTCCGCTGATCGAGATCAGCGATCCCCGCATCAAGGCCAAGGCCAAGGAAGTCGCGCAGGACAAAGAAGGCGCGTGGGAGAAAGTCGAGGCGATATACGACTGGGTGCGTGCGAATGTGAAGTACGAGAACAGCAGTCTGAAAGGCGCGCTGGCCGCGATGCGCGACGGCAAGGGAGACTGCGAAGAGCTGACCTCCCTGTTTGTCGCCTTCTGCCGCGTGAACGGGGTTCCCGCGCGTTGCGTCTGGATCCCGAACCACTGCTATCCGGAGTTCTATCTCGAGGACGAGGAGGGAAACGGGCACTGGTTCCCGTGTCAGGCGGCCGGCTCCCGCGATTTCGGCGGCATGGTCGAATACCGCCCGATTCTGCAGAAGGGTGACAACATCCGCGTGCCCGAGCAGAAGGAGCCGCTCCGCTATGCGGCCTTGCAGCGCGGCAAGGCGATCCGCGGCGGGGGACAGCCCGATTATGACTTCATCATGGAAGTCATGGGCGAAAAATGACCCGATCGTGCGCGTGAAGACGACGCAGTCGGCAGCCGATCAGTCGCTGCGGCGCAGGTTCACTTGTTTGGGCGTGAATTGCTCGGAGTACCAGCGTCGCCAGGCTTGCTGGTCGAACTGAAAGTTCACGCCGGGATAGAGCACCGTGAGCGCGCCCAGCACCGGGTCGTTCTGGATCTTGCGTTTCACGACCTTCGGACTGCCGCCCATCGAAAGGCCGCCTCCCTGGTTCGAGAACGAAGGATTGATTCCCCCGCCGCCCACGACCTCCTTGTGTTCGGTGATCAGCGCGTCGATCAGCGGCATCGTGGCGGCCGGATCCTTGAGTTTGGCCAGCGCGAAGGCCGCGCGATGCACCGTCGCGTTCTGCTCGTTCTTCAGCATCTGGATGAAGTACTTCAATGCGTACTGGGAATGCCGCTCGCTCAGGTAGTCGAGGCAATGGTCGCGCAAGGTGGCGTCCGGGTCTTCAATGGCGATCCGGGAGCAGGCCACTTGGCTCGCATTGTTGGGCATCTGCGAGAGCACCTCGAGATACAACAGTCGCAGCGGGCGCGGCTGTTTCTGGTCGAGCAACATCTCGAGCAGCGCTTCGGAGGCCTCGGGATCCTTGATGCCGCGGATGGCCGCTTCGCCTTCAGCCTGTTTGCCGCGGGCCTTGGTGATCCACTCGGCCCAGAGTTTGAGTTTCTTGCGGTATTCGCCCGTGGCCTGTTCATGGCCGCCGGCGAATTTTTCGAGTTCAATCTCCTGCGGCAGTTTCCAGTTTCCGCCCTGCCGGATGTAGCCGCGCTGGGTCATCACGTCCTGCTGCCGGACCCAGTGGCCATCGGACTGATGGTAGCCGAGCAGTTTGCGGGCCTCGGCATGGTTGGGGTCGAGACGCAGGACTTGTTCCAGATGGAAGTCCCGTTGAGCGTCCAGGCCGGCCTTGATGCAGCGTTGCGCCGCGTCCCAATGGCCCTCGGCGGTGTCGGGAACCTTGGGCAGGAACGCCTCGTATTTCCGCTCCGCTTCCGATTTGACCATGACGCGCTCGACCTGCTCGCTCTGCAGCGTCAGTCGGCCGCCGAAGCCCGTTTGGACCTGATAAGAAATGCGCGGCGACTCGTCCGGATTCAGCCAGACGCCTTCGATTCGCCCGCCCTGATTGAGTACAAACACATCGGCCCGCGCCGCGCCGGTCCACGCCAGAAAGTGGATGACCGCCAGCAGGCCCACGCCTCGCACTTTGCCCATGTGCACGGCTCCTGACTCGTGCCCCTGTCCATGTCGAGTCGCCGGACTCCAGCAGCAATGCACGGGGATTGTCCGCCGCGCCGCCGCTGCAGTCCATCATCTCGACAATTCCAGTATACGGAACCGGTCGCCGATTGCGAGGCTTCGAAAAGGCCGAAGCCCGCCGAAATATGAGTTTCGACGGGCTCCGTGCAGGTCGTATGGCGAGCGTAGGATCGGTAACCGCTGAGGGCGGTCCCGGCATCCCCGCTGATCAATACATGTCGTAGTCGCCACCGTGCCCGGGCTTCTTGGCCTTCTCTTCCTTCTTGGGCTTGTCGGCCACCAGGGCGTCACTCGTCAACAGCAGCGTCGAAACGCTTGCGGCGTTCGCCAGAGCCGTGCGGGTGACTTTCGTCGGGTCGATGACACCGGCTTTCACCATGTCTTCATACGTGTCGGTAAGGGCGTTGTAACCGAAATTGCCCTTGTTTTCGGCCACTCGTTCGCAGACGATTCCACCGTCCTGGCCGGCGTTTTCGGCGATCCAGTTCAGCGGAGCGCGGCAGGCGCGGAGCACGATGTTGTAGCCGACCTGCTCGTCGCCGCTGAGGCCTTCGGCGGCCTTCAGGGACGAAACGGCACGCAGCAGAGCCACGCCGCCGCCGGGCAGAATGCCTTCTTCAACCGCGGCGCGAGTCGCATGCAGCGCGTCCTCGACGCGGGCTTTCTTTTCCTTCATCTCGGTTTCGGTCGCGGCACCGACGTTGATCTTGGCAACGCCGCCGGCCAACTTCGCAAGACGCTCTTCCAGCTTCTCGCGATCGTAGTCGCTCGACGTGTTCTCGATCTCGCGACGGATCTGGTCGATGCGGGCCTTGATGTCGCTGCTGCGGCCGGCACCTTCGATGATCGTCGTGTTGTCCTTGTCGATGATGACCTTCTTGGCACGGCCCAGGTCCGACAGCGGCAGGGACTCGAGCTTCACGCCCAACGCCTCAAACACGGCCGTTCCGCCGGTCAGAATCGCGATGTCCTCGAGCATCGCCTTGCGGCGGTCGCCGTAGCCCGGCGCCTTCACCGCACAGCACTGGAACGTGCCGCGCAGACGGTTGATGACGAGCGTAGCGAGCGCTTCGCCTTCGACCTCTTCGGCCACGATCACCAACGGCTTGCCCTGCTGGACGACGGCCTCGAGCAGCGGAACCAGGTCCTTGATGCCCGTGATCTTCTTCTCGTAGACGAGAATGTAAGCGTCTTCCAGCACGCACTGCATCGTGTTGGAGTCGGTAACGAAGTAGGGCGACAGGTAACCGCGGTCGAACTGCATACCCTCGACCCATTCGATTTCCGTCTCGAAACCCTTGCCCTCGTCCACCGTGATCACGCCGTCCTTGCCGACCTTCTCCATCGCATCGGCGATCTTCTCGCCAATCTCGCGGTCGTTGTTGGCCGCGATCGAGCCGACATTGGCCATGTCGGACTTTTCCTTGACCTTGATCGACATCTTGTGCAGTTTCTCGGTGATGTCCTGCACGGCCTTCTCGATCCCCTGCTTCATCATCACGGGGTTCACGCCCGAGACGACGGCGCGGAGGCCTTCGTTGTAGATCGCTTCGGCAAGCACCGTCGCGGTGGTGGTTCCGTCACCCGCCACGTCGCTCGTCTTGCTCGCCACTTCGCGCACCATGCGTGCGCCCATGTTCTCGTACACGTCCTCGAGGTCGATTTCTTTGGCGACAGTCACACCGTCCTTCGTAACGGTCGGGGAGCCAAAGCTTTTCTGGAGAATGACGTTTCGACCCTTCGGACCCAGCGTGACCTTGACCGCCCGCGCCAGCTTGGACACGCCGCGCCGAATCGCTTCACGGGCTTCCTGGTCAAATGCAATCATCTTCGCCATTGGTTGAAATCTCCTTGCCGTATCTAGCGGCTGCGGTGAGGCTTCGTCCCCGCGCCGCTCCCTGTGGGAGTTTGCTTGCTAGCCTTCGATCACCGCCAGAATATCGTCCTCACGCATCAGCAACAGTTCGCGTTCCTCGACCTTGAAGGTCTCGCCCGCGTAGCTGCTGAAGATCACCCGGTCGCCGACTTGCACCTGCAGCGCTCCACGCGTGCCGTCGTCCAGCAGACGACCAGTGCCTACGCTGACCACGCGGCCGCGCGCCGGCTTGTCCTTGGCCGTATCCGGCAGCAGAATCCCTCCCGCCGTCTTCTCTTGCGATTCCTCACGCTCGACCACCACGCGGTCATTCAGCGGCTGGAGCTTGATCTTCGACTTGGTCTTGGTCGCCGTCGCCATCTCTCTTACACCTCCGACGTGAAACATTCCGCACAAAATTGGTAAGGCCGCAAACCGCTCGACTAAGCGATCCGCCGCCTGTCAGATTTGCGCACTTCGACAGTAGGCCGGCCTTTATGGGCAAGTCGCGCGCCAAACGGTTCAGATAATCTGTAAATACTTTCCGCAGAAGCGTTTGTGCAATCGAGCCCGATTCGGACTCGGAATTCCTGACAGAAAACCCAGGCCCCTGCCCGCGCTGTCTGTCAGTTTGGCAGTGGTCCAGTCCGGTCCGCTCCGGCGCCGAAGATCCCCGACACCGGTCCCCTCGGAATTGGCCGGTATGGCTATGGGGAGAAACCGTCGGCCCGCGACGAAAAGGCGTGCCTCACGCAGGCGGGCAATTCCGTAGTCTTTTCAGGAGTTGAGTTTATTGCCGTCTGTGTGCAAAATGACCACACGGATGCGAGATGCCCAAAAGGGAGGCCATGGAACGGCACGGATACATTCGGACGGCGACTGTTCGCAGACCCCAGACTCCAGACTCCAGACTCCAGACTCCAGACTCCAGACTCCAGACTCCAGACTCCAGACTCCAGACTCCAGACTCCAGACTCCAGACTCCAGACTCCAGAC
>CAIPEB010000233.1 GCA_903863885.1 uncultured Planctomycetaceae bacterium
CCCGAAGACACAGATAACGGGAGACAGACGATGACACGGGAGATGTTTCCAAGAATGGCTGAGGAGCCTCCTCGCATCCGAGCCGTGGCCTACTACTTTCAATCGATCGAGGACCCGTTTGTGTTCTCGGTCGGCCAGCAGCGGCAAGCCATCCAAGAGTGGGCTGCCGAGCACGACATCGAGATCATGCGGGAGTTTTCACAGGTGGGCTACTCGCAAGTTCGACACTGCGAACTCGACGAGATGCTACGCCAGTGGTCGCCGCAGGGAAACGAGATCCTGTACGTACTCGCGCTGCGCATGCGGCGACGACGTGAGGCTCCTTTCCGTGTTCGACGGCAAGATCGCGTGGGCCACGTCACGATGGTCAACCTGAACGGATCCGGAACGATCCGCCTGGTCTACCTGCAACTGGTCAACCAGTGGGATCAACTGCATCCGCGGACGGCCAGTGAAGCGTTGCACGAGGCGTCGGTCGCTTCAAACCGCTAACTGCGACATGGGAGAGCGACTCCCGTTGTCGGGGGTGCGCAGGATGGGTCCTCCGCCTGCGTGCCCCTTTTTTGCGTTCCTGACGCGACGCGCGAATTCCCATCGCATCAACGCTTGATCCCTGCTGGCCGCTTAGCGTAACGGTCGTCACTTGGTACCCCCTTCTTCACACCCAACCAAGGAGACACCCATGGTTCGATGTGCCATCTACACGCGTACCAACGTCGGCAACGACATCAATCACGAAGAGTTGCATCTTCGCCAGCGACAGGCGGTCTCTGCCTACATTGCCGAACGAGAGGTGCATGGCTGGACCTGCGTCGGGACGTACCAGGATGTCGGTTACTCGGCTGGCCATCTGACCCGCCCCGCTCTGAAACAGATGCTGGCGGATATCGCATCCGGCCAGATCGACTGCGTCGTGATCGAATCGCTGGATCGTCTCTCACGATCGATGACCAACCTCCACCAACTGGCATCGGGATTTCAACACTACGGCGTCACGCTGGTGACCGTCGCTTCGGGTCCGATTGACATCTTGCAGTGGGGATTCCTCTATGCCGGCGATTGATCCTTGTTCGCCGGTTACGTAACTGTCGTCATCTGGTATCTCGTTGTCCGCACTAATCGGGAGATGTTCGATGATTCGCTGCGCCATCTACACGAGTACGCACGCTGGTTCCGATACGACCCAGACCGAGTTGCATATCATCCAACGTATGGCGGCCCGCGTGTTTATCGCCCAAAGAGAGCGGCACGGGTGGACATGCGTCAGGACCTACCAGGACGCAACCCCCATTGGCAGCCACCTGAACCGACCGGCCCTCCAACAGCTTCTGGCTGATATCGCGGCAGGCCACCTTGATTGCGTCGTGGTCGAATCGTTGGATCGACTCGCGCGCAAAGGCTGCGATCAGGCACGACTCTTCCACAAGTTCCGCCGACGCGGAGTGACCCTCGCTATCGTGTGCCCTGGAGACGGGAATGACCTCGGGCGAACAAGGGAAGGCATTGCCACATTCGGCCAGCGCAAGCAGCGGCGATCGGACCGAAAACGCTAAACACCGTCTGCCGCTGCCAATGTCCGTTGGTTCTTTTCCCTCCCCCTCAACGCTTGATCCCTGCTGGCCGCTTAACGTAACTGTCGTCCCCTGACAAACTGCGCGCAAAGTGCTCGCAGTTCTCGTTTCCTTGTCTTGGGGAGAAATCACGATGAGCGATTGCCAAGCGAACGGTAGTGTGCGAGCCGCCGCCTACTTTCTTCGTCCAACCGCCGAGTGCGACGAACAAGCCCTCGCGAAGCAGCGACGAACGCTCCGCAGCTGGGCTCAGACGCAAGGCGTGGAAATCGTCGAGGAGTTTACTGACCACAGGCCGGCACCCGAAACGTGGGGAACGTATCCGGCATTCTCCAGGATGATTGTGGAATGGATAAGAAAGCGCAGCGACTACAGCTACGTCCTCTGCCTGGAACAAGATCAATGGTGGCGGTCGATGAAGTCTGCGAGTCCGAACGTGCGGCCACCTGTACTAATTCGGCGCGAGGCAGTTCACAGCCGCGTCGTGACGTCTACGGTCAAGAAGGACGGGGCCATCCTCCTCATCCGCCTCAAACTACAGAAAAACAACGCCCAGAAACGGGGCAAGCGGATGACTGGCGCGCCAAATCTCACGGCTGTGATTTGTGAATCGGAATCCAAGGTTGCCCAACCGCGTCGGCGGAGTCGTTCCTGACGGATACGTAGCACACCCATATTCGCGTCTCCGCCATTTCATCACTCCGGCGCACGGGAAGCATCTTCTCGTGCGCCG
>CAIPEB010000234.1 GCA_903863885.1 uncultured Planctomycetaceae bacterium
AACTCCTGCCAGTAGTCATCCGGATTGGCCACAAAGTAGTCGATGCCATCCTCACGGCGAAAATGTTTCACCGTGCATCGATCTCCTCGGCCATCGTACTGCCGCAGAAAGTTGGACAGACCTTTGCCGAAGTCATCCAGCGTCTGAGGTGTCGTGCGTGGTTCCACACGAGGAATTCCGTTGCGATGCCGCCAGCGAGTCAGGTTGTCCACCTGCTGCATCGTGGTCGCACGGTCCACGATCTCGGGGTAGTGCAGCCAGGCCCACATGGCCTGGTGGTAAGCGGTGACGTTCGTGGGAAATCCCGGAGGCGTGCCAGAGAATCCCGCGTTGCGTGCCGCTTCGAGATACGTTTGGATTCCACTGGTACAGGCAAGTTCGAAGACTCGGGCGAGTTCCGTTTCAATGTGGGCCTGCACCACCGGATCCATCAAGCTAATGGCCAGCATGAGGGGCTCGGGCTTCCGACCGGGCAGACGATTCCAGTCAAGAGACAGCGGCTGGTGCCCGATCTTGTCGAAGAATTCGCGGAGCAGACATTTCGGCGTGTTACTGAGCACTTTGCGGAGGGAAAAGTGGCGCGTCATGGTGAAGGACCTTCTTGGTGCGAGGAGCCCATGCGACATGCATGTGGCGACGAAACGAGTTGCGAATTACGAACGGGGTTTCCGAGCAGGAGTGCTGAGCGGACGTGGGGGGCGAGGCCGTTGCGGCCCCGACATCCAAGCTGTGAACGTCTTGCGGCATAGGGGCCGATCCAATCCGCTGACGTCCGGGGTCGGCAGTTGCAGAGCCTGCTCAACGGTCAGCCAGCCTTCGGGTAATTCCAGTTGCGTGCGCCGTCCGCTATTCGATTCCCACGCCACCAGGCCCGGCTCTTGGCAGACGTGCGCCAAGTCGAGTGTCAGACGCACGTGTTGCGACAGAGCTTCCAGGGCGGGACGATAGTTCTTTCCGGACCAGCGCTGCGACGCGGTGGTGCGGTGGGCGTCCGGACGCTGCAACGTGAGCTCCATCCCATAAGCAGCGTGCTCCAAACTCAGCCGGTGGCCGCGAGCGCACACGACGTGAAACACCATGTCGACATGTTGCGAGGCCAACTGCCGGCAGAACACGCGATCCTGGGACTGGCTGGCCAGCAGATCCCAATCGCTGCGCATGGCATCCCATGTGAGCAGCGTGTAGCCGCGTTCGGCCAACTCGCTGAGTTGATGGACAAACCGGCGAACGTCACGACGCTGTAGTTGCGGCGCGAATTCATCCGAGCCGCTGGTGCCGTACCAATAAGTTGGGCGATGCGCATCGGACGTCCAGATCGCTGCGCAAGCTACAGCCGGCGGGCGGTACGTGGACGAAGCGTTGTCCGATGGCATCGGGAACGGAATCAGACCGAAGGCGGCAAATCGGCGGTGGGCGGTTCGAATCTGGGGTTCGTTGTTGGCAGAATTACTCATGGCGCATACCTCAAGATGCAGATCCGCGCCGGGACATGCGCGCAGGAGCGCGCAGTCCGAGCGCAGCGTGAGCGTGGGGGGCAAAGACACGGTGAAGAGACAGGCAGCAGCGGACTGCCGGTCCGGCTATGAGCTATTCAGCGGCGAGTGAGGTTGCGGGCGCGCACGGGACGAACGCAGGTGTACCGCGATCGTGGGGAGCGCGAAACTCAACGCGGCGCTTCCGCAGTTGGGAAGCGCTAATCGAGCCCATTGAATTGTCGATTGGTAGCCGCGAATCCTGAGAGAAAGCTGCTTGGCATCCTTGCCGGTCGCCTGCCGAGCCGAAAAAAGGCAGGAACCAGTCATGGCTTGTACTCCGCCATCGGGAGTCCAGCTTAACAGAGCTGGCGAACTGGGTTCCACCGCACGGTGCGGCTTAGGTACATGCACATATGTATATCGTCCGCTAGCACCATCGTCAAGACTGGAAACCTGAGAAAACAATGTCCATTTTTCCGACGCGGCACAGTTTACGGTCGACGCGGCACAGTCTAATTCCCAGACTGGTCAGCCTATGACCAAGCTGACGACAATTTTTCCGGAAATCGGGCGACCGAGCGCGGCCCCCGTGGAAAACAACCGTCACCCACAATCGTGAACCGCCGAGAGTGGCGACAAACGTCATTTCGGCTTTCGGCGGGTGGTTGCTGACACCGGCTCTGACGATGCGGCACCTGCCGTTACTTTCAGCGGTTCCCCGACCATCTTGCAGTAACAGTCGTAGCAGTAGCGGGAGGTCGCCGACGCATCCAGCGAATCACCGCTCGCTCGGCGCGCCTGTTCGTAGACCGAGTCGTTGATTCGACTCCAGCAGACCGTGCAATAGCGGATTCTCACGTCGTGAATTCCTGAGTTTCGGGCATTGGGCCAGCTCCAGCGTGGCCAACGTCAGATTTTATGCATCGACCAAGTGACCGAGGAGTCCCCTCGGCGAGTCGGACATTACAATGCCAGCCGAAGTGGCCTTGGCAGAACGAAATCAATGGCTAGTTACTGCTTACCATGAACAACGCGCTCGACATCATTCAGCGGTGGATGGCCATGGACTGCGCCCTGTCGTTCAACGGCCTGAACGTGGAAGCATTCGCCAAGGAAGTGCGCGCGAGCCTCAAGACCGTGCG
>CAIPEB010000235.1 GCA_903863885.1 uncultured Planctomycetaceae bacterium
GACCGTTGGCTGATCCTGAATCTCGCTCGGTATCCCTGCGGGTACTTGTCGACGGTGATTTCGGTGGCTGACTCCGGCAGAAATCGCTCCACGCGAAAATCATGCACGGCAGCGAAATCGGCGTAGCTGAATACGCCGAAGCGATGACGATCCAGCACGTTCATCACGACGGTGCACGACGGAAGGAACACCAGCAGGGCAGTCAACGTCGAGAGTGCCAATGTCCCGCCGCGAGTCGCTCGAAACCGTGGTGCGAGAACGGTCGCCGCGGCAACCAAGACCGCGAGGACAACGAACGTGATTTCGGCGGGCAGGACACAAGGCCACAACATGCGATTAGTTCCTGCCCTGAACAGATCGATTGTGCTTGGTCTTCAACAGGGATCGGATTCCGTCCTGGTCTTGCAGGCTGATGAATCGCTTCGGCAAGAAAACGTACATGTTCGGGGCCAAGTACAACAGAAACGTGTCCTTCGATTCCCGGAACTTCAGAAATCGGCTCCAGTGCAGGAGCGTTGGACGGCCCTCATCATCCCGGGAATGAAAGCCTGCTTCGTCGAGGCCGTACGTCCGTTGTCCTTGATGAACCGAGGGCGTCTGCTGCCACTGCCGTTTCAGCCGGTAGCGGACGAAGAGCGGCCGCATTACGAAGACATAAAGCACGACGATCGACGAGAAGACGATGCTTTGAGAAACAACCCACATGAAGAGTGCCATCGCCACGAGCACTCCTGAAACGATGACGGTCCGCACGCGGCCATGGGATCGCTGGGCACGCCGGTAATCGTCAAACGTCGGCTGGCCTTCGACGGTGATCATTCGCTGGGACGTCGACTTC
This sequence comes from uncultured Planctomycetaceae bacterium, assembly GCA_903863885.1. Taxonomy (GTDB): domain Bacteria; phylum Planctomycetota; class Planctomycetia; order Pirellulales; family Pirellulaceae; genus CAIPEB01. The sequence goes on from CAIPEB010000235.1 coordinate 839, forward strand.
CCGCCGTCGCTCTGCATTGCTGCTGGCGATTCATACGGGTTGATCTGACTGTTCGTTGGCATGGGGGATTGCCGCGATACTGTAGTGCGTGCTGGATCACGCGGCCATCCGCGTGGAGTCCACTGGCTGGCTCTCTTCGTGATTTCACCGCGACTGGCAGCGTCTCGCAAGATCCATTGCATGTCGTTCTTGGTAAACTGACAGTCAGCGGCCATTCATTTCTGTGAACTTCACGATCGTGGACCGTCAATTGCCGACTGAATGCCCGGCACGGGAGGGGACCATGGGCAGAATACGTTTGCTTCTCGCCGCCACGCTGGGAATCGTGCTTGTATCGAGCAACACTCTCGCTGTTGAGCCACCCAGCGGTACGATCAACAAATCGCGGACCGGGACGTCTCGTGCGTTCGGGTCGGGGACGATCACGAGTCGCTCGGATGGTTCGAGCAGCACGACGCGGCCATTTGGAAGCGGTTCGATTACGACGGAGCGTGACACGAGCGGCAAAGTCATCACGGGGACGACGCAGAAGTTCGGCTCCGGGTCGATTACCCGATGGTCGAACGGAACGACGACACAGACGCGTCCATTCGGGAGCGGATACATCACTACGGAACGTGGCAAGAACGGCCAGACGGTAACCGGGACCACGCGGGCTTTCGGTTCCGGGACGATCACGTCTCGTTCCGACGGATCGAACAGCAGCACTCGCCCTTTTGGCAGTGGCGTTATCACGACCGACAAGCTCGGACGCTCCGCTGTACCGGCGGCCAAGAAGAAGTAGAATCCGCTGCCAGTCGGTCCTGGAGCGTTCCCGGGATTCGGTGTTATCCGCAAAGCAGCAGGGCTCATTCCGAATTTGGAAACATGAACGACGACGAACAACATCTTCGATTACTGTCGATATTTCACTACGTCGTCGGCTGCCTGGCGGGACTGTTCGCCTGCTTCCCGTTGATACATCTCGCTGTCGGAATCATGTTGCTGGTGGCTCCCCAGGTGCTGGAAGGGCCTCATCCGCAACAGCACATGCCCCCGGAGATGGCGGTGTTCATGGGAGTGATGTTCACCGTGTTCTCGGCGATCATGATTCTGTTCGGGTGGTCCTTTGCCGTCTGCGTGATCGTGGCGGGTCGATCTCTTGCTAGGCACCGCCACTACACGTTCTGCCTGGTGATGGCGGGAGTCTTGTGCATCTTCATGCCCTTTGGAACGGTCTTGGGTGTGTTCACGATCATTGTGCTGATGCGTCCGTCGGTGAAAGGGCTGTTCAGTGTGTCGGGTGATCTCGGAAGTGCACTGCAGCAGAACCAGGTTGCCCAAGTCAAATCGTAATCATCCGGGAATTGAGCTTGGGGGCAGCGGACAGAGGCGGTGAGGTGCTCGGATGAATGAGGGCTTGCCATCACCAAGCGGACGTACGCTCACGACATCGGATACCACTGTCACAATACGATGAGGGTACAGGCATGGCGTATCTTGGTTGGCTGTTCGTCGGATTGCTTCTTGGCGGAGGAATCACCATCGGCATCACTCGCAGGCTGGGATCCATGGGTCGCCGATCGAATGGTCAGCAACCGGTATCCGGTCTTCTCGCAAACCACTTCCATCCGCTTGCCATAGGTGAGACCACGATTTCAGGGCGACAGTTTCCCTACCGGGTGCGAGCCGACCTGCAACGGGCCATTGACCAGCTCTTCGCGGAAGAGACTCGCGTGGTTCACTTCTGTGGAATTCGCAGGGAATTTTCGCCGGAGGGCCTCACGCTCTCCGGCTGTCTCGTGGACAGCGAGCATCACTGGGCGGTCGCGATCCCCGCCGAGTACGAAGAGATCGACATCGGGGATACGGAGCCGGTGCGGGCATTGAAGAACGGATTGTGGTTGCTGGAGCAGGGCGGCACTCACTTCGCTGTGCTGCTGGCCCCCACCGGGCATTTCGACGAATCACCGGGCATACAGTTTCAAATCGCCGTCCCGAACCATACCGAGGGTGCCAACATCACGCAAAGGTTCTTCCGGCATCTTGAGGAGTCAGTCCTGAAAGCGGAATCCTACCGCGGTAAGATCCTGTCCCTCGATAAGCAGGATCACTCGTACTCGGGCAAGTCCAGCGGGATCGTCGTTCACCGGCTTCGGACTGTCGAACGGGAGCAAGTGATTCTCCCTGAATCCACGCTGCGATTGCTCGACCGCAATGTCCTCCAGTTCGTACGACAGCGTGAACGGTTATCTCAGTTCCAGCAGGCAACCAAGAAGGGGCTCCTGTTCTATGGTCCACCGGGAACCGGGAAGACGCACACGATTCATTACCTCGCCAAGGCCCTTGAGGGACACACCACATTGCTGATCTCGGCCGAGCAGGTCGGGTTGCTGGGCGAGTACATGACGCTGGCAAGGCTCTTGCAACCAAGCCTGGTGATTCTTGAGGACGTGGATCTGATTGCCAGGGACCGCACGACCATGAGTAACCCGTGCGAGGAAGTGTTGCTGAACAAGCTGCTCAACGAGATGGACGGTCTCAAGGAAAACACGGATATCCTATTCATCCTGACGACGAACCGTCCCGAGCAACTGGAGGTGGCGTTGGCGTCCCGGCCCGGCCGCATCGACCAAGCCATCGAATTCCCGCTGCCCGATGAGCCGGGCCGCCGAAAGCTGGTCGCACTGTACTCTCAGGGAGTTCCCATCCCAGAAGCCGTGATGGAAGAAGCGGTTCGTCGCACCGAGAGTGTCAGTGCTGCCTTTATCAAAGAGTTGATGCGACGCACGGTCCAGTTCCACATCGAACGGGACGGAGCAGGTGACGTCAGCCACGCGGATTTGGACAATGCCCTGAACGAAATGCTCTTCAGCGGCGGATCGCTCAACCTGAAACTGCTGGGGGCCGGAATGCCGGGTGCTTGTCAGTCGGAGTGTAGAGCTTGATCACACGACCCGTCGCGTCCCACCTTGAATGGACCGAGTAGGAAATTCCCCGACATCCCAATCCCCGTCAGGGTGACGTGGAAGCCTGGTCGGTTGCAGTTTCCCTCCGAACAGAACTCGCAATCTTCCCTGTTTCCATCAGCGTGACTTCTCGACGCGAGCGATCAGCTGGGAGGCCCGGACTCCCATCGCATCGCAGAGACGGAACAGCACGTCGACAGTGGGTGACTTCTTGTCGTGCTCAAGTTGGCTGATGTACGTACGGTCCACGCCCGCCTCGAAGGACAATGCCTCCTGCGTCATGTCGGCTCGTTCGCGGGCTCTTCGCAGCTCGTCTCCCAGCATGCCGCGAAAGTAGTCCGCAATAGCTGTCTTGTCTGTCGACTATTGTCTACAATCGAAAAAGCCGCCGACACAAAGTCGACACACGCAGGCATGTCTCGGCTCGAAACGTAACGCATAAAGCCACAAAGACAGCAACCCATCGACCGTAGCCTAAAAGTCGTCGATCGTGCACAGTCGACGGAATACGTGCCACGGGCGACATTTGCGAGAAGATCGGACAGCGAGTCCGCGACCTCCGAAAGAGACGAGGTTGGTCGCAGGAACGCTTGGCCGCCGAAACCGGATTAGATCGTGACGTCGGATGCAACACACGAACTTGCGTGACCTCGCCCAAAGTGTAGTGGCGTGAACTGAGCAGGTGCAACTTGTTGTACAGCGATGTTTGGCAGAGCCGAGCGAATAGAAGTTACAAGAGGGGGATTATATGAACCGCGGAGCGTGGAATCTTCTGCGAGGCACGGCTGTGACGGGACCATTTCCGGAAGCAAGTTTACAGGAGATGGCGACTAACGGGCAGTTAGGGGCACAGGACCTTATCAGCTTTGTTGGCACAGATCAATGGGTACGTGCCGGCGACGTGCCGCAGTTAGTGTTTCGCGAACTTGCAGTAGAGAAAACCCAGTCGGCGATGGCTGAACAAGCGAGCGCAAACACAGTTCTACCGCTGGTCCTCGCATGCTCGTTGTTTGGTGCCATCCTCGGGCTCTCGTTTGCGGCGGCAGCAATTGATGTTTCGTTTCGGTCGTTCGCACGCATGTTGGTGAACAATGAAGGTTTTGCCAAGACAATCAGTAAGCGTTTTGAGGAGGATGAGAAGAGTCTGTCAGAGGTGCGTGAGAAGAGGGTGCGTGAGTTGCGTGAGGAGCTTGAGAAACGAGGTGCTTCCTCGGAATACCTGCAAAGCGAAGAGTACAGGCAACTGGAAGGGAAGGTCCTGCAAGAGGTAGATAAATCTATACAAAAGCTAAACGAAGAAATGCAGAAGCTAAGGGATCCCGAGAAATCATCTAGCCGAGTTTACAATTTTCTTTACGAAGAGACCTCAAGTTGGTTATGGGGTGGGTACGCCCTGTTCTTCGTGGCGGGCGGGTATGTTGGGGGCCGTATTGGGAACCGACTGGGATTACCGAACGGTGTAAGCAAGAGGTGACAGACTATCGTGCCGGTGTTGGTAACTTGTTGAGTCTTGGGTTTGTGTTGAGTGAGCGAATCGCAGAGCCTGCGGCAGGGTGCTCTCGGCGGGTGGAGGAGTGCCGGTAGGTTGAGAGTGCATGTTTCGGAGTTGCGAGCGGCAGATGTTCGGGAACGACAAAGGCGACCAACCCCGCGAGGGATCGCCAGAATACCCCTAATGCGGGGCGGTCGCCCAATGACTGTTCATCCAGCCAGACACGTAAGCGTATCATGGCCGGTGACCGTCGAGGTTGTTAGGGTAAGACCGTTGTTGAAGGCAGTCGGATCGATCTTGGAACGAAAGACCGGCGATGACCAAGATCTGATTTGTTCGACTTTCAATTTGCGAACACCGATGTCCTACAGAGGTTTTCTGAAAACTCACACATCCCGCACGTCCACCCCGGCCGGTAGATGAACCGCTGCTGATCCAAGTCGTCGAGGTACGCTTGGATCACCGCAAACAGCCGCCGGAAATGGCGGGGCTTGCGGGGCTCGAACGCGTGAAACGCAACCTGCGGCGTCTTGGTCTTGATGAGGCTGCGGATTTCGAGGCTCGATTCCCGCAGTCCCGTCGCCTGATGCAGCAGATACGCGTAGCACGTGAGTTGGATTTCGTGGGCCAGTTCC
>CAIPEB010000236.1 GCA_903863885.1 uncultured Planctomycetaceae bacterium
CCTTGAATTCACCGCCGGCTTTGCCCTTGAATTCACCGCCGGCTTTGCCCTTGAATTCACCGCCGGCTTTGCCCTTGAATTCACCGCCGGCTTTGCCCTTGAATTCACCGCCGGCCCTGCCCTTCAATTCACCGCCGGCCCTGCCCTTCAATTCACCGCCGGCCCTGCCCTTCAATTCACCGCTGGCTTTGCCCTTCGATTCACCGCTGGCTTTGCCCTTCGATTCACCGCCGGCTTTGCCCTTCGATTCACCGCCGGCTTTGCCCTTCAATTCACCGCCGGCTTTGCCCTTCAATTCACCGCTGGCCTCGCCTTTCAATTCATCGCTGGCTTTGCCCCTCAATACTCCGTCGGCCTTGTCTTTCAATTCATCGCTGGCTTTGCCCCTCAATACTCCGTCGGCCTTGTCTTTCAATTCGCGACGCGGCTTTGGGGCGACCTGGAGATCCGGCTGCGGAACACCGCGGATCTTCGGAGGAACGCCCTCCGGGCCTGGCTCAGAGAGTCGCCTCGCCGTGATCGGCGAGTCGGGCAGTTCAACCTTTACGGGCACCGATTCCCTGGAGGGCTTTTCGATAATCCGACCTTCGTTTGTAAATTCCATCTTTCGCCGCTCCTCGCGGATTCGCTCGACTTCATGCCGCGAATGGGCGAGTTGCTGCCGTGATTCCGTATCGAGCGTCTGGAATCGCCGCAAATTGTCTTTGCTCGAAACCTGTTGTTCCAGAGGCTCGGCCATGACAAACCCTCTTTCAGTCAGATTCACGCCTCGTGCGATGAGACTTCTTTGGGCTGCCAAGGTACGCGGTGGACGCGCGTCCTCTTGGTCGCGACGGAGCCGGAAGGAAGCTGCCACTCGATGCTCCCATTGCGGGTCATTTCGAAATTGCCAGCGCTGGTGCGCGTAGATCGGATCGTAACCGCGGCGACTGGACAGGAACAAAAACCAGGGGACGAACCCCACGTTCTGATAGCTCGCAGCGTAATAGTCGCCGAAGTAATAGTGCTGGAATTTCGGACGTAAGAACAGATGGTTGGCGAAGACATTGAGGTCGATCACAATTGCGGGCGAGAAGGAAAACCCGGGCCGCGCGTAGAGACCGCGATCGAAATAGACGGGCGCGAACAGCACGCCGCGCCGGCCGATCGCATAATCCCAATAGCCGTTGACGAAGACGTAGCCGCGCGGGGCCCACACGTAATGATCGGGAATCCACACCCAATTCGGCTGCACGTCGGCCCAGAAACCGGGACGCCAAGCGTAGCGGTTCTCATGCCAGATCCAACAACCCGGCAGCCAGGTGCTGTTCACGGAAGGCGCAGGAACATTCGGCCCGGCTTCAGCGGACTCCGGCGGTTCAGGCAAATACTCCACCTCGCTCGCGTTGGAGTCTGCCCAATAGCCGGAAGTCCACTGAAAGCCATTCCCGGACTTGCCCCAGTATCCGGGGACCCATTGGCGACCTGGCGGCAGAACGCGCCAGATGCCGCTGATCCACACGAAGTCGTTCCGTTCGTCGTCCCAGCCCCAGTAGCCTGGAACCCACGCAACGTTTTCCCCCTCGGGCTTCTGGTCGGGCGGCAGTTCTTCGATATCAGCAGGCGGCGGGGTCGGCACCACGATGCCCGGCTGCGGATCAAAAGCCAGCGTTTCTGCGAATGCCTCGTGGACCGGGCCGCGCGTGAGCACTTGCCCTGCTTCCTTGACATCGGCCCCGCCCGGTTGTGCACAGTAGGCTCTGCCCAAGCTAAAGCCCCATATCGGAATCAATAACGCGACGATCGCGCATCGTTTGAAGATTGTTTGTAAGGTCATTGTAGTTCTCCCTTGCTCATCGCCGGAGCCTTCCAAAGCAGTGCCAGCAAGTTCACGCTGCCGGCTACTGCGACTTCAGTCCGCTTCCCGGCAGCAGTGTCTTGCCTTCGTCCTTCTCGCCGGTATTGTCCTTCCTCGCGTCGTTGGGCGACTGCGGGTCTTGCGGCTTGTCCTGCGTTCCGCTGCTGGAACTTTTCGCCGCTGCCTTCTCCAGCACCTCATTGGTTTTGTTGAGGATCGTACTGCCCACTTCTCCCGTTTTCTCCAGCACTCGTCCGGCCGGATCCTTCAACTCCTTCTTGTCGATCGTGACGCTCGTCTTGTCTGTCGTGTTCTGGATCGAGATCACGCCGGTGGAAGCAAAGACCACGCTACCGAGAGCAATGATCAGAATCGTCAAAGCAAGTAGTTTCTTCATGGCACATCTCCTGTTGCAGCCGTTTACAGCACGATTGCACTACTCGTGGAGGGTGGCTGAAAATCGCCACCGTGGGGCGTCGTCCGGAACGGGAGAGTTGCCACACCGCCGACAGAGCGTGCGTCTCCGCTCCGGAAACCTGGTGTGCGGAAGGATGTGTCAGCGATCCGCGCTGCCCCACTCAACGTGGAGTCAAAGAACAGTCCTGCCTGTGAACTGAACACGGCAGGTCTTTCGCTTCGCTGCCTGGTTGCCCATGGTGGGCAACTGTGTTGCACTTTATTGCCGGTCGAAGCCGCGGACAAGTTCCGCATCGAGCTTGCGAACTCTGGTCCGGCGACGCAGATCCCGATACGATTCCACCGGGCGGCAGATTCCACCCGGCGGCAATTGTCGGTTGGAAATGCGATGCGAGGTTTGGCTGTCGGTCCTGGCGGGCGAGTTGCCTAAAAGGAGAGACCCTATGACCCTGATCGATTTCTTCGTTCTGCTGGTGGTGGCCGGCATCTGCGGGACTTTGGCACAGACGATTGTGGGGTACTCGCGACGCGGGTGCCTGGTATCGATCGCCCTCGGGTTCGTCGGGGCCATTGTCGGCTCGTACCTGGCGCGATGGCTGCAATTGCCCGAGATGTTCACACTGACGATCGGCAGCCAGCGGTTTCCCATCATCTGGTCGATCATCGGCGGAACGCTCTTTGTGGCGGTCATTGGATTCCTGCGCATCGATCGCGTGTGGCGAGCTTGAACTCACGCCAAGAGTCGCCGGCCCCGCTTGCCGCACTCGGTGAACGTCGTTGCCGACGCCGACATCTTGAGCAAGACAGAAACGTCTTCACTGATGGGCCGCTCCGGCCGCGTGCCGAGGAGACATCGCTCCGGGCCGCAGCCAGGGCGTCCGGGTGAAGCCAGTCGATCGCACCGCAACTGCAGGTGATCAGCCACAGGAGACGCAGTGCCGTCAGGAATTGTTGCCTGACGACGGACTGGACAACCGGGCTTCCAACGCGAGTGTGCGAGGAAACAGGCATCGGGCCTCAATTGCATTGCTGCGGCGAACCCACTTTTCCAGGCGGTGTAATGTGGAGATCAGACCGACGTAGTCCGCGCAGTCCCTCAACTCCCGGGCGCAGTCGTAACCGAGTTCCCGGAGTTGCTGCAGCACATCCTCGAACAGGCGGTGTTCGCGTTTCAATGTGAGCAGGGGATGTTCCATCGGGGCGCCCCGCAGACGCGGCAGCATTCCGGCTCGCTCCATGGCGCGAATCCCGGGAAATACCACAGCTTCCTCGCGCAGCAGGTGCAGCACGATCCGGTCTCGCAAGTCCGCAAACGCAGTTGCCACGACGTTCAGCCTCAAGGGCGAACTGCCGTGCATCATTAACAGTCGATCCAGGGCGCGTGCGCCGCGAGTCAAATCGTCGCGAAGCCGAAAGTGGTACTCGTGTTCAATAAGATCGCAGAGTCGTGCGAGAGATAATGCCGCGAATTCGTCCGCGTCGAAAGCCGCGATCGGCTCATCCGCGGTCGCCAGTCGGAAGCACACTCGTCCCACATCCAGGCCGTGAAGCCAGCAGACTTCTTGCAGAGAGTGACGGCCGATTCGGCAGCAGTCTCGGCAGCCGTCGCCAAGGAGATCCAGCACCTGGGGGCAATGGCTCACCCATTCCACCACCGAACTGCACGCGTTAAGTGTCGCACCGTTCATAGCTATGACACTCTATTGACGCATCACCGCCCGGACAAATGCGCAAATTCAAATGCAGATTCGATCCTTGCCGCAGCCTCAGATTGTCATCCGCACTTTGTCAGATCGCTCGTCCAACTCCCGAATAGAATACTCAGAAACGGCGGGGTGTTCCGGTGACCGCGGGAATGCGAGACGTCTGTTCGAAACGAGCCACCGCGGGGACAGACTGATGAACACCGTCTCACGATTACAGTGCGACGCATGTCGCCGAGTGTCCAAGCGGGCAATTGATGAAACACCGCGTCCGTGTCAAATTACGTTCAGGGACTGTCAACATCTGCGACATCGATACAATCGCGCGCACCGCAAAGGGTGGACCGATCGGAAGGAGATCGCGGTTTGGGCAGTAGCCGGTGACGAACATGGTCCTGGGGACGTTGCCGGCAATTGGTCGCACGCCATGGTGTTCCTGCTGCCGCTGTTTTCCACAGCTTGCGCTGCGACAAACGATCCCATGCCTCAGGAATCGCGCAAGGCGGCTGCATCATGAACGACCAGAACAAGTCCAGGCAACAACTGCTGGTCGAACTCATTGAGTTGCGAGAGGCCTATGGTGAACTGGCGTCCAAGCTGGCTCGCCATGCGGAGGTCGAGGAAGCTCTGCGGAAAGGCCAGTTGTTGCAGCGAGCGATCCTCGACAACATTCCCGACCCGGCCTGGGCAAAGAGCCTGGAAGGTCGTTTCGAGGCGGTGAACGAAGCGTGGTGCGTATTCACCGGGTTGGCGCGAGACGAAGCAGTCGGCAAGTCCGACGCGGAGTTGTTTCCGCCGGCAACAGCTGCTCAGTTTCGCGAAGAAGAACGGAGGGTAGCCGAGACAGGGCAGCCGAGTCGCGCCGAAGAGAGCATGTCCGATCGGCAGGGCAGCCTCCGCACGTTTGAGACCTACAAGATCCCGCTAATCGATTCGACAGGCCGCGTCACCGGGACCATCGGGATTGCCCGGGACATTACGGAGCGGAAGCTGGCGCAAACGGCTCTGGCCCAAGCTCACGCGGAACTGGAAAAACAGGTCGCGGACCGCACGTCTGAACTGACTCACGCCAATGAACGCCTGCAGCAGCTGCTGAACGCACTTCCGATCGGCGTCGTCGTTGCGGAAGACGCTTCGTGCCGCGTCATCCATGCGAATCCCGCCGCCGCCCGCATGTTCGAGACGGCCACGGAGACCAACGTCTCGAGTTCGGCTGCCACATCGCTGTCGAATCGCTTTTTCCATCAGGGATGCGAACTCAAGCCCGAAGAACAGCCGGTGCAGATGGCCGTGTTCGGGAATCGCGAGGTGCCCCCCATGGAGATCGAGGCGAGACTCGCCAGCGGCCGATGCTGGACCTCACTGATCAGCGCAACTCCGCTGCACGACTGTGAAGGACGAGTCGTTGGAGGAGTGGGAGCGATACTGGACATCACACAGCAGAAACAGGCCGAAGAGCGACTGCGACTGGCCATCGATGGCGCGCATTTGGGAATCTGGCACTGGGACGTGCGGACCGGGAGCTTGGATTTTTCGGATACCAGCCTCGCTCTGTTCGGTCTTCCTCCGGGTACCGAGATGACCTATGGCAAGTGGGAAGCCGCAGTGCATCCGGAGGACATCGATGCGGTCAATCGTGCGAAGCGTCGTTCCCTGCACGATCTCAGCGATTACCGCGAGGAGTACCGCGTACTCTGGCCCGATGGATCGGAACACTGGATCAGGACGCTGGGCCGCGTGTATTGCGGACCTGACGGGAGGCCGGCGCGGATGGTTGGCGTTCTGCTGGATATCACCGAGCGCAAGCAAGCGGAACTCGAACTGCACCGGGCACGAAGTCTGCTGGATGAAGGGCAGCGGATCGCGCACCTCGGCAGCTGGGAATTTGTCGTGGCCACCCAGGAGACCATCTGGTCGGACGAAGAGAAACGCATTTTCGGACTGGCTCCGCATCAGCCCTCACCGAATTACGAAGAGATGCTCCGCCGTCATATCCACCCGGCGGACGCGGCGGAACTGGATCGGATTTCCCGCAACGCGATCCAGCACGGCAAAACCTTTGAGAGCGAAAACCGCATCGTCTGGCCCGACGGAACGGTGCGGTTCGTCCACAACAGGGCGCAGCCGTACTTTGATGAGAACGGCAAGCTGATGCGGTTTATGGGCGTCACGCTCGACATTACCGAGCGAAGAGCCATGGAGGAACAGCTTCGTCAATGGAATACTGAACTGGAACGCAAGGTTGCCGAACGCACCGCCGAACTCGTCGCTGCCAACTCCGCAAAGAGTGAGTTCCTGGCCAGCATGAGTCATGAGATTCGCACGCCCATGAACGGCGTGCTTGGAATGACGGGGCTGCTTTTGGATACCGAGTTGACCTTGGAGCAGCGTCGCTTTGCGGAGACGATTCGAGCCAGCGGCGAAGCGATGCTCACCCTGATCAACGACATACTCGACATATCCAGGATCGAGGCGGGCAAACTCAGGCTGGAGACGCTCGATTTTGATTTGCGCTCCCTGCTGGACGAGTTTGCCGCTCCGCTGGCTGCAACGGCCCGAGCAAAGGGCCTGGAGTTCACCTGGTCCGCGGCACCGGAAGTGCCCGCCCGAGTCTGCGGCGATGCGGGGCGTTTGCGGCAGATCCTGGGCAATCTCGTGGGCAACGCCATCAAGTTCACCGACCGCGGCCTGATTTCGGTGCAGGTCAGTCTATCTGCTGAAACGGACGACGATGCACTGGTCCGCTTCACGGTCCGGGATACCGGTATCGGCATTCCTGCCGAAAAGCAGGGCAGGCTCTTTGAACGGTTTTCCCAGGTCGATAACTCGTCAACTCGCCGTTTTGGCGGAAGCGGTCTGGGGTTGGCCATCGCTAAGGAACTAACGGAGTTGATGGGCGGGGAGATCGGGATGACCAGTCAGGCGGGAGTCGGCTCGGAATTCTGGTGCACGGTGCGCCTGCGCCGCATGACTCGGAAGTTCCCGGTCAACAAGGCCGCGGCTGATGCAGGCCGTCCGATACGGCCTGAGCTGCCCAAACTGCGGCGGACCCGTGCAAGGGTCCTGGTTGCTGAAGACAACGTGGTCAATCAGGAAGTGGCTCTCGGCATTCTGCGCAAGTTGGGATTCCAGGCCGAAGCGGTGGCAGATGGACTGGAAGCCATCGAATCACTGACAACTCTGCCCTATGACTTGGTGCTGATGGATATGCAGATGCCGGAAATGGATGGACTGGAAGCCACCCGCGTCATCCGGGATCCGAACTCGGCGGTGCTGAACCATCTGATCCCAGTGATTGCAATGACCGCGAACGCCATGCCGGGCGACCGGGAAATCTGTCTGGCGGCCGGCATGAACGACTACGTGAGCAAGCCGGTGTCACCGCAGACGTTGATCGAGGCCTTGAACAACTGGTTGCCACCGGAAAGACCAGAGCCGTAGTCAGGACTGAGAGGCCGGGCACTGCGGCTCCCCCTGATGTGGTACGTGGCTGCAGCACCAGATGGCACTGGACAGTGCGTAATGTGGCCACGTCGCGACGTTTTTCGGCCGCCGTGCTGGTTTGCTTCATTGCCACCCATTTCGACCGCCATTTGCGCTGCGCCGGGCCGACCTCTTCGGCCCCGCTGCGGATCTGCTCTCAGGCTTGCCGCTGCAGGTGGTTTTCGCGCGCTGAGGATCGCATTCCTGCCCCTCCAACTTGGCGATGTCGCTGCCAGGCAAGTGGCGTCCGATTTTGACATGCGATAGACCATTGCGTTGAGGTGTTGCTGGCCTGTCTGGGGGGGCCAAGGCTTTTGCTCTCCATAGAAACTCCCGCCGATCGTTTCATGCCCGAACATCATACGCAGTTGGTACTTGGCGTGACTGGTCGGTCGCCCCACACCGAAAAGGACGAGGGAGCGTCTTGAAGTCGGCGTGCCGCTTCGGTTTAATGCAGCGATGTCGACATGGGTGTTTGACCCATGTGTGTTGTGGATTCAGTAATCATATGTCGACAGCCGTTGACGATCGCCGGAACACAAGCGATGCAGAAGTCCAATCTGGGCAAAATCGATGCATCGTCAGCACCATTAACGAGCGATCAGCGTCTAAGAGCGGTTATAGAACAGTCCGTTGCCGGGGTGGCAGAACTCGAACTCAACGGCCGGCATCAGTTTGTGAACGACCGCCTGTGCGAAATCACGGGGTACTCGGCTGAAGAGCTTTGCGGGATGCGGTTTTCTGACTTGATGGTCCCCTCGGATGGGGATCTCGACCGAGCGGTATGGGAAACGGCACTGCGGCTTGGCAAAGCGGAGATTTCAGAGATGCGTTTCCGCCGCAAGGGCGGCGATCTCGGTTGGGGAAGCATTTCGGCCGTGGTGATCCGCGATTCCGCGAATGTGCCTCGGAGCTTTGCCGTCATGGTGCTGGATATCACGGACCGTAAGCAGGCCGAACTGGAACTGGAACGCACCGTGGCGATCCGCACGGCGGAACTGAAGGTCGAGCAGACTCGCATTGCGCAAGCGGCCGAGCGTTTGGCCGCAACCGAGTCACGCTACCGCACTATCTTTGAGCAAGCTCCGCTGGGGATGGTTATCGTCGATTCACTGACGGGCAGGGTTTGCGAAGTAAACCTGCGTTTCGCTGAAATGGTCGGCCGGACTCGCGAGGAATTGGTTGGTGTCGACTGGACAACCGTTATGCACTCGGATGAAATCGCGCCGGACCGTGAGAGCATGACCAGGCTGATCGGCACAGAGGCTGGGGGCATTCGGATGGATTATCGGTGCGTCCGCCCGAATGGGTCGTCATTCTTGATCAGCGCGACGATTGCGCCGCTGCAATCAACGTGCGGAGAGGGTGGGCGACACCTTTACATGATCGAGGAGATCGCCGAGCGAAATACAGCAGATGAAGCATTTCGGACCAATGAAGACCAGTTTCGCGCGCGAGTCGAGAACATCAGCGAGTGCATCTGGGAACTCGATGCTCTCGGACGCTTCACCTACCTTTCTCCCAGGTTTCAGGAATTGACGGGATATTCCCCCGAGGAGTACCTCGGGAAAACCCCCGCCGGGCTCCTTGCGGAGGATCGCGAACACATCTTTCGCGACTGGCTGCAGGCTGGTATGCCGGATCCGCGCATCCAGGTGCGTGGTCGACGCAAAGACGGTCAGGAGTATGACGCCGAGATTCGGGGGAGTAAGCACTTCAGTGCCACGGGGGAGTACTTGGGGGTGCGGGGCATCACGCTGGATATCACCGAGCGCAAGCGGGCCGAGGAAGAACTGGTCCGATCTCGAAAGGCCTCACGGGCGCTCACCGCACGGCGGGAAGAGCAGCGCGAGCAAGAACGCTTGCACTTGGCGCGGGAGATCCATGACACGTTCGGCCACGCGCTGACCGATTGGAAAATGGACTTAGTTTGGCTTGGCCAACAGTTGGCCGACGCAGGCATCAGCGGGCGGACCGCTGTGGGGCGCAAGATCGCGGCGATGAGCCGACGTGCGGAAACAGAAATGGAGTCCGTTCGGCGGATTGCGGGTGAATTGCGTCCGGCACTGCTCGACACGGTCGGTCTGGTGCCGGCTATGGAATGGCTGGCTGCGGATTTCCAGATGCGCACTCGCATTTGCTGTCGTCTGAAACTGCCGCAGGTGCCGCCGCTCGAGCCAGCGCGGGCAACTGCCCTATACCGTATTTTGCAGGAATTGCTGGCCAACGTGGCCCGCCACGCGCGCGCACGCAGGGTCGAAATCCGGCTGCGGGCTGCCGAGGATTGTCTGGAATTGCAGGTCTGCGACGACGGTTGCGGCATTTCCGTGCGCGACGCCAATGATCCGGCGGCTCTGGGGTTGCTTGGGATTCGCGAACGCGTTGCCGGCCTGGGCGGCGAGGTGCTGATTCGCGGTGTGCGTGGCAAGGGCACGACTGCCACCGTGCGGTTGCCTATGGCGAAGCGGAAGGAAGGAGTCTAGCCCTTAAACAAGCGAAGGCCGATGTTAGTTTTCGGGCGGGTCGCGCGAAAAAGTCGGCGCGAACTTTCAGCGGGCCGGCATCGCTTTGCGGCGGGTGGGGTTCGTGTTTGTCG
>CAIPEB010000237.1 GCA_903863885.1 uncultured Planctomycetaceae bacterium
CAGGCGACAGAGTACCCCAACGAGTCCGGTCCGGCGTGAGCAATCATGCGCAATGCGCATCCAGGCTCACGCGACGAAATGCTAACCCTTCACGATTCCCTGGGGTAACCCCAGAGAGGCCAGCCGAGCACAAAGCCCGAACAAAGCCAGCTTGGAGCACTCTGCCGCCGCGGGCCATGATAGGCTCATATTGTTGCCGTTGGGAAGCTATCGGTGACGATTGTCACAGGGCATCTCAGCTGACCCGCGTGTCAACTTCTTCGCTCACCGCCGACCATCATACACCGGCAACCGCCCGCATTCTGTCGGGGAGTTTTCCCACAAGGGATGCAGAGACGGCGCGCGGGCAAGACGGAGGGGGGGGCGTCTCCGTTAGTCGAGCGGCAGGAAGATGACTCGATCGGCCAATTCGCTGGCTGTGCAGCATTTGGCGATCAATTCCAGATCTTTGGCACAGGTTCCGATGCTCGTTGGTTGCTGGCGTGCAAAGATGCGGCCCGCAAATGGTCTTCCTTCCCTCTGCCATCGATGGACGATGCGCAGAAGATCGGTATCTTGCGAGAACAGAATCCGTCCCAGATCAGTCGCACGCTGCAGCAAGCTCTCGTCATCTGCTTCCCGAGTGCCGTCGTCCTGACTTGTCAGAACGTCGATGTCGCGACGCCGCAAGCTCTCGGTAATGACAGACGGCACGTGGACGTCCATGTACTAGCGCCGAGTCATTTACGACCGCTCCCGGTCGTCTTGACTCCCGATGCGCCTCGCAAGCAGTTCCGAGCGAGACAAGGAAGCAGTGCCAAGGCGGAGTCGTTCCTCAAACTCGGTTGCCTTCCCCATCTCGGCGACCATCTGTTCGTGATGGTCATAAAAATACGTCAGCGCCGCGTACACCTCCTCCGGCTTCAGGTCGGGGTGCTGTCGCAGCAACTCTTCGGCGCTCCAGCCGTAATGGTAATGCTCGGCCGCCAAGTGAATCACCTTGTACCGAGTGCTGCCAATGCGGGCGGAGCCGTCCTCGTTCACCCTGATGTGAGGGTAATTGGTGATTGAACTCATCGGGGCTCCAATTCCGCGACGAAACTGTGTATCCAGGCGTCCGGCGCCAGTCCTGCAACGATGTCGCAATGACACGGCACGCGATGAAAACGGGATCACTGCATTCTACTCTGCCCCTCCGGACATGAGGACTCGCACGTCGCAGTCACTTATCGTCACCACGAAAAGACCTTCGGGTTCCGCGCCGTTCAGCTTGCCAGCCCGGCGCTTACCCCCCCGCACCTCCCCGCATCTTTTGGTGCTCTCCAGGGTGCTCTGGTGTCTCCAGTGGTGCTATACAGTTTTCCGATTTCTGCCACTCAGAAGGCCGGTTTGGGAGAACTTGCATCGAATCGGGCCGAAAAACCCCTCGCCGGCGGGGGAAAACAGGGGGGTGAGCTTCGGCCTCCGGGGCCGACGCTTGTGGCGACGTCGTCTAGAGTTAGGTCGCCTAAAGCAAGACGCCGCAGGCGTTTAAGCTTGCGGCGTCAGGGGTTACGACGAGATTTATTGTAAGTATCCCCGACAGGATTTGAACCTGTAACCTTCGGCTCCGGAGGCCGAAGGCAAGATCGCTCAAAGTCAAAATTGAGTAAGGACTTGCGGCGAGTGAAACATGGTCTGGTGCTTCCAGTGGTGCTCGACAGGTCCCAGGCGGCGAACTCCGCTGCATCGAACTGGCTGGATGACCTTGCCAAGAACCTTGGATTTGCCAACCATGAAGTGAACGAGATCGAGAGACTTGTCAGGGAATATCGAGTATTCCTGATTGGGGCGTGGCATGAGTACTTTGACGCTTGAGCACGAGCCCTTGGCGGCAGCGGTGACCTTTTCCGGCAATATGCTGACGGTGGGGCTCACCGACGGTCGGTGTCTGTCGGTTCCGATCGAATGGTACCCACGCCTGGCGCACGCCACGGAACTCGAGCGAGGCAATTGGCAACTATTGGGGGACGGTTACGCCATGGAA
>CAIPEB010000238.1 GCA_903863885.1 uncultured Planctomycetaceae bacterium
CCCGGCCACCGTGGCTACCGCGCCGCCCCGCCGGACAAGGCGGACCGCGTCGACCGCAACATCTTCCCGGAACTGCTTTGCCAATTGGGCGACGTGGAACTCGTGCAGCGGTTTCTGATGAAAGTCATGCCCGCCGACGGCACCGTTCAAGTGGGCAAATCGTTCGTCAAGTTCTGCCAACAGCAGGGCTGGGCGAACTTCGCGGCGGAAATCGCGACGGTGCTCGAAACCATGACGGCCGCGACCGCCATTCGCAACGCGGAACTCCTGCAGGCGTTATGTGTCTCACGCGACAAGAACGCGGAGCGAATCCAGCTCTGCCGGCGGTTGTCCGAACGTGCGGTCCAGGCGTTGGCTGCGCAGGATCAACAACCCGGCAATCGTGATTGGGAGTGGCAGGGAATCGACCGGGCGGCCTTGCTGAGTTCGCTCGTCACGGCCCTGACCGCCGTCGGCGCCGAGTCGTCGCTGTCGCAACTGCTCGACCACGCCCTGGCGTGCGGCAAGTACGACTTGACCGCGGCGCACCTGGCCGCGATCTTCGCGCTGGAATCCCGACTGGCCAAACTGCCCGGGGGCGACACGGCCGTTTCGCGGTGGCTGGCCGCCTGCCGCCGCGAGTTGGAAAACCGCACAGCCCGGGCGCCGCAGGAGCCGACGGACTACCGGCGGGCCGACAAGCTGTCGTGCAAGTGTGCCGACTGTCGCGCGTTGAGCGTCTTTCTGGCAGATCCGAATCGCCAGCAGGCCCGCTTTCCGATGGCCAAGGAACGCCGCCGCCATCTGCACAGCATCATCGACTCGAATCATTGCGACTGCACCCACGCCACCGAGCACCGCGGCAGTCCCCACACGTTGGTCTGTACGAAAACGACGGCCTCGTACGAAGCGGCCTGCCAGATCTACGAGCGCGACCTGCAAAACCTGTCCCGGCTCGCCGCGCTGGAGCGGAAGAGGGCGTAGTGCGTCTGCAAGGCTAAGACCGCGGCTCGGGAGCGGAACGGCGCTAGATCAGGTATCCAACCGCGAATGATCAAGGCCTAATCGCTTGTTCAACTCTTCCGCCTTGGCGTGCGCCCTTTGAATCCGCGCCCCGTGGTCGGCGACGATCTCTTCCCTCAGGTCGCCAAAGCCGGTGCCGCGCGAGCGCGCCAGCCGGCGAGGCGAAGACAACAGCCTCTTGGCCTGCAGGATGTCGGCCGTCGCGTCGTCCACCGGCTGGCTGTAGAGCAGCTCCTCGTCTCGCTGGCGTCCAGCAGGAACACGCACAGCGGCAGGTCCAGGTTCACGGCCAGGATGCCCCGCAGCAGGTTGCTGTGCTCGAAAAATTGCAGCCCCGGCAGCGTCGGGACGAAACCCCGCAGCTTCTCGCCCTTGTACCCGTAGATCTCGAACCCGGACGCGATGTCGCTCAGGGTCCGCGTCTCGCCGTCCGGCCGGGTCTCCGTGGTCTCGCTGTGGTCCCCGCCGCCGGCGAACGGCGGCGTCGGGGCTCCGGCGTCCATTTCGCAGAGGATCGTGTAGCACGACTGGATCTTGGCGGCCACCATGTTGGCGAACTGCAGATCGTTCGAGTTTCGAACAGGAGGCAACGGTGAACACAGAGAGGATAGCGCCGCTCCGTTACCTCTGTTTCCTTCTGTCGACGCTGGGGCTTCCCGGGACCAATCAACGTTCTCAGGCTGACCGACGGAATATCCCGGCTGATTCTTCCCGGAGCCAGTTTCGAGTGACTCAGGGAAGCAGGAAGAGCCAGCTCCGGCTCTCCTTCTCCGTTCCCTCTGTTGCCTCCTGCGCCCGCTTGAGGAACGTCCGCTTGCCGTTGGCCGTCTGCGTGGCTCGCCGCTGGGCGGTTCCGTCCAGGGCCAGCACCGCGCCGAAGGTCGCGTGGGCGGAATGGGGTTTGGGAAATACGCACAACCCGGTGAAATGCCGCCGCTTCGAGCGTCGCTGCTTCCACCGAGGCACGGTCCGACGTCATCCTGGCATTCCGCTGCGCAGGCGAAAGACCATTTCCCAGAGCCGGTCAATCTCGCCGCGTTCGATCACTTCGATGGGTTTCAGCCCGTCGAAGGCGTCGTTGGGAGCCACGAACCAGCCTCCCAGTGAATCGGGATCGACCACTTCGCTCAAGGCCTCGCACAACCGATAGACTTCGTTGTACGGCCGGCGCAGTTTTTCGACTTGCTCGGCCTCCGCTTCCACCTTGGCGATCGTTCGTTCTGACACGTTGACGACACGCCCAAACACCACGCGCGGCATCTGGAGCAGGTCGCGCAGCTCCAAACGCGACTCCTTGCCAAGCTGAATTAGCCCTTTCCCCTGAAGCCCGTTCACGCGGACGACCGTGATCGCCGGTTTGGCCTTCCTAGGGCTCGCTACTATTCTCGTTTTCGTTGCCATCGGTCGGACTCCGGATCTTCTGCCTGCACTGCAATTCTATCGTAACAACCGAAACGCGACAAGCAACAAAGCCTGCAAAAATGCATGCTACGATGGCCAGTCGGACGGATGAGGCGGCAAGTCGCGGGGCGCAAGCAGTGCGAGCGAACTGCCAGGCGCCAGTCCGTCCGGAAAAATCACGATGTTCCTGCCGCCGCGGTGGCGAGCAGAGGGCACCAAGATTGCCTCGAATCCCGCCTGGCGAGATCCGCGCCCGATGGCTTGTGTCCAGGATTCTTCGCCACGGGCCTGAATCGCTTCCCAGTCCTCGTCGAGCAGTTCGGTCAGCGTGAATCCGATCTTCCGCCGAATGGCCGAATCGGTCAGATCCAGTACGGTGCCGAGTTTGGCCAGTGCTCCGGCCGTCACGCGCGGGCGGATCGCCGAGAGCGAGAAGCCGTAATCCAGAAAGTTCTGATACGCTTCGTAGGTCGCGGTGATGAGGTCCAACGAGGCATAAACCGCGCGTAGTCCTTGTCGATTCCAGCGCCCGCCGTGCCTCGCGGCGCCACGCCCCGACAGGAAATCCTCTTCATTGGCGTATCTCGTACCCGCCGACCTGACAACGATCTCGTTTAGCGTGATCGCTCGCGGCACAAGTTCCGCAATCTGGCAGAACAATTCGACGACTTGCGGCGGATCTTTCTTCGGCATCCGATGGAGACCCTTATTCGACCCGGCAACAAACCGTCTCGCTGGGGAGTAGCCGCGGATGAACGCTCGTGAACGCCAATTCTCAGGGACGACTCAGAATAACTCCGGCGAAACTCGTGAGCAACCACCGAAGGAGCGGATGCCGCGCCGAAGGCGGAACTGGGCTTCCTGCATGGCACGCCGCGGGTGCGGCGGACACCGATTGCCCTCGTGACGAGGTCAGGGCACCAATTGCCCGTCGAGAAACACGCGCGGGAGGCCGCGGTCGACGACGACGGCCACGTGCTGCCAGACGCCCGGCTGCAACACGCCGGGGAAGCTGCGCTGCTGGTTGCCGGCGATCACGC
>CAIPEB010000239.1 GCA_903863885.1 uncultured Planctomycetaceae bacterium
CCAGCGGTCCACAACCCGGTTATGCAACCAAAGCTCGCAGGATCGCCCCTGTCAAACAGACGCCCTCCCCAGCGGCACAACGATCAAAGCTCCCTTCCGAGCATACCTGGTATGACGGCGTGAACCGCCTGGTCAACCTGGACCGGGGCGACCTGAACGAAGCCCGGACGGCCGTCTCCGGCACGCCGGTCCGCGAGGAGGACTGGAACCTGGACATGACGGGCAACTGGTCCGGGTACGTGCAGAAGACGGCCGGTTCCACGGCGCTCAACCAGGAGCGCACCCACAACAAGGTCAACGAGATTACCGACATCTCGGAGACGGTGGGCACGGCCTGGGCCACGCCGGCGCAGGATCGAGCGGGAAACATGACCAGCGCGCCCAAGCCGGCGTCACTGGCCGGCAGTCTGACCTTGAAGTGGGACGCCTGGAACCGGCTGGTGGAGGCCCGGGACGGGCAGACGGTGATCGGCGTCTACGAGTTCGACGGACTGCAGCGCCGCGTCAAGCGGCACGTGGACAGCCAGGCGCCGGATTCGCCTAACGGCGTGGATACCTACCTCCATTACTACTACAACTCGGCCTGGCAGACGCTGGAGACCCGCCAGACCGCCGGCGAAAACGACCAACCCGAGAATCTGCAGCCCAAGTACCAGTACGTCTGGTCGCCGCGGTATGTTGACGCGGCCGTGCTGCGGGACGGGAACACGGACGCCGACGGGGCGTGCGACGACGAGCGGTTGTATTATCTGAACGATGCCAACTTCAACGTGACCACGCTGGTGGACACGAACGGCGAGGCGGTCGAGCGGTATCTGTACGACGCCTACGGCCGCGTCACCGTGTATGATGGGGCCTGGAGTAACACCCGCAACGCCTCCAACTATGCCAACGTCGTGCTGTACACGGGTCGGGAACGCGACGCCGAAACCGGGCTGTATCACTACCGGCATCGCAGCTACGAGGCCGAGTTGGGCAGGTTCGGGAGTAGAGACGCAATAGGTTATAAGGGTGGGGATTTCGACCTATACCGTTACTGTGTCAATAAACCGCTCGAACTACAGGACCCGAGTGGACAGATTATCGCGCCTGTTGCCGGCGCATGCGGCCTGGTCGCATGCCGTGGTGCGTATTACCTATACCAAAGCCTTCATGATCTGTGCGATGCGATGGCACCTCCGAACTTGGGGCAAAATCGCCACCCTTGGATGCGGCAATGCCTCCTAAGAGAGTGGAGCCGGCTAACACCAATCCAGCAGAACTCAGCCGCTGCCCTCGCGGCCTGGTGCGGTACGAGTCTCCTCATGTGGTATCAGCAAAAGGGCGGACCAAAATGGTAGCACAGATCGCTGGTAGCTGTTCGATAGCTGGTGAGCTGTAAACCGCGTGGTCTCTGTGCGGCTCCCACACCTATTACGGTCGACCAGAAGATAACTGCACGACAGCCTGTTGAAGAAGGGTCGTTTCGTGATGACGTTAGGCTGCGGCGACCATGGCGGCCCGCCGCTCTCTGGTGGCTAGCCCTTAAACAAGCGAAGGCCGATGTTAGTTTTCGGGCGG
>CAIPEB010000240.1 GCA_903863885.1 uncultured Planctomycetaceae bacterium
ACTCCCAATCCGACGACTCCCAATCCGACGACTCCCACTCCGACGACTCCCAATCCGACGACTCCCAATCCGACGACTCCCAATCCGACGACTCCGGCTCCTGTCGCGGCCCCGGCGGCCAAACCGCCTTTGGACTCGCCGGACAGCTGGCCGCGGTTTCGTGGTCCGGGCGGCTCGGGCATTGCAAAGGTCCCGGTTACCTGCACGGCCTGGGACGTTCCGTCGGGCAAGGGAGTGATCTGGAAGACGCCGGTACCGCTGCCGGGCAACAGTTCGCCGGTCGTCTGGGGTGATGCGGTTTTCCTGACGGGGGCCGACGAAACTCAGCGGGCGGTCTACTGTTTTGATGCCGAAAAGGGAACGCTGCGTTGGACGTGGACTCTCCCGGCCGGCGAGAACGCGGCTGAGCCGCCGGAAGTGACCGAGGACACGGGACTGGCGGCGCCAACTGCCGCAACCGACGGCACCCGCATTTTTGCGATGTTCGCCAACGGCGATCTCGGCGCTGCGGACTTCTCGGGAAAACAGGTCTGGCTGCGGCGTTTCGGAAATCCCAAGAATACCTACGGACACGCGACATCCCTGGCCGTCGGCGACGGCAAGCTCATTCTGCAATTCGACCAGGGCAACAAGACGCAGAAGCTCTCCAAGCTGATGGCATTCAATCCGGAGTCGGGCGAGACGATCTGGGAGACTCCGCGCGAAACGCCCAACTCGTGGTCCACGCCCGCAGTCACCGAACATGAGGGCAAGTGGATCGCAGTGACGTGCGGCGATCCCTGGGTCATCGGCTACAGCCTGCAGGACGGCAAGGAACTGTGGCGGGTCAAGTGCCTTCGCCAGGACGTCGGTCCTTCGCCGGTGGTCGCGGGAGGACTCGTCTTCGCCGCCAACGAATTCCCCGGCATGTCCGTCATCAAACTGGGCGGCCAGGGTGACGTGACGTCCACGCACGTCGCATGGTTCACCGACAACGGCGTGCCGGACACGTGCAGCCCCCTGGTCGTCGGCGACCTCGTGCTGCTGCAGGCGTCCTTCGGGACCCTGACCTGTTACGACGCGCTGAAAGGCGGCGATGCACTGTGGCAGGAGGAATTCAACGAAAACATCCGCAGTTCCCCGGCTTTGGCAGGAGACCACGTCTATCTGTTTTTCGAGACCGGTAAATCGTGGGTCGTCAAACCAGGCCGCGACAAATGCGAACGGGTATCCGAAAACGACCTCGGCGAAGGCTGCGTGACCAGCCCCGCGATTGTCGGAGGGCGCATTTACATTCGCGGCAAGGAGAACCTGATCTGCCTGGGTGAAACGAAGTAGATGCGGCGACGGAGGGAAAAGAGGCCGCGGTTGGGCACGGACGTGGACAGACAAGCAGGCGGCCGTCCCTCTCCGACTAATACTCGAATCAGCTCATAACACCAACGTATCCAGCCTGGGATTATTCATGTCGGAACACGACTTGAGCTTTGTCGACGAAGCAGTCGCGAGGATCGGCCGCACTCCGGATGCGGTGATACCGATCCTGCAGGCGATCCAGGACCACTACCAGTACCTGCCCGAGGAATCGCTGCAGCGGGTCTGCGAACTGACCCAGATCACGCCGGCGACGATCACCGGGGTGTCGACGTTCTATACGCGTTTTCGGCATCGGCCGATCGGCAAGCACCGCATTCAGGTCTGTCGCGGCACCGCGTGCCACGTAAAGGGAGCGGACCTGGTGCACGATGCATTCGCGCACCAGCTTCATCTGGCACCGGGCGAGGACACGGACGCGGCGGGCGAATACACGCTGGAGCCGGTGGCGTGTCTTGGTTGCTGCACGCTGGCCCCCGTGGTCCAGATCGACGATGCCACCTACGGCCGATTGACGCCGCAGGGCGTGCCGGGCGTCTTGCGCGAGTTCGAGCATCGGCGTCCCGTGAAACACAGGGCCACGGTCGCCTCGGACGGCGAGAGTCAATCGACGGCGGAGATCCGCATCGGCCTCGGGTCCTGCTGCGTGGCTCAGGGGAGCGACAACGTGTACGACACGTTGACCGAGCTGGTTGCTCGCTCGGGAGTCGACGCCCACATCAAACGCGTGGGCTGCGTGGGTATGTGCCACCAGACACCGCTGATGGAGATGGTGCACCCGGACGGGACGACGCAACTCTATTCGCACGTCCAGGCCGAGCACGTCGAAGAACTGGTGTTGCGGCATTTTCGTCCGCGGGGCCTGTTGCGGCGTCTGCGCCACGGCGCGTCGAAACTGCTCGACCGGCTCTATTCGAGCGGCGAGGAGCCTGAGATCCCCTGCGAGGCCTTGAAACCCAAGGAGGGTCCGGTCTGCGAATTCCTCGGACCGCAGCAGCGTATTGCGACCGAGTTCTGCGGCGATATCGATCCGCTCGATCTGGACGAGTACCGCCGCCACCGCGGTTTCACCGCGATTCAGAAGTGTCTGGACCAATACACTCCGGAAGAGGTCATCGAACAGATCCGCATCAGCGGACTGCGCGGCCGCGGCGGCGCCGGTTTTCCGACTCACGTGAAATGGTCGATGGTGCGTTCGTCGGGCAGCGAAGAAAAATACCTGATCTGCAACGGCGACGAGGGCGATCCGGGGGCGTTCATGGATCGCATGCTGCTCGAGTCGTTCCCGTATCGCGTGATCGAGGGCATGGCCATCGCGGCCTACGCGGTGGGAGCCCGCCGAGGCATCTTTTACATCCGCGCCGAATACCCGCTGGCTCTGGACCGGATCCGCGAATCGATACACCGTTGCAACGACCGCGGGCTGCTCAAAGGGACGGGAAAAGACGGCAAACCGTTCGAATTCGAACTGACGATCAAGGAAGGGGCGGGCGCTTTCATCTGCGGCGAGGAAACGGCCCTGATCCACTCGATCGAAGGCGAGCGGGGTACGCCGCGCCTGAGGCCGCCCTATCCGGCCGAGTCCGGACTGTGGAACCGTCCCACGCTGATCAACAACGTCGAAACACTCACGCTCGTCCCCTGGATCATCCGCCAGGGCGGCGAGGCCTTCGCGGCGATGGGCACCGAGAAAAGCAAAGGAACGAAGGTCTTCGCGCTGGCCGGCAAAGTGCAGCGAGGCGGACTGATCGAAGTTCCGATGGGCGTCACGCTTCGCGAGATTGTCGAACAAATCGGTGGCGGCGCGAATGCAGGCCGCCGTTTCAAGGCAGTCCAGGTGGGCGGCCCGTCCGGCGGCTGCGTTCCGGCCAATCTGGCGCATACGCCCGTGGACTACGAAGCTCTCACAGCGGTCGGCGCGATCATGGGCAGCGGCGGACTCGTCGTGCTGGACGACTCCGACTGCATGGTGGATATCGCCCGCTACTTCCTCCGCTTCACCCAGGATCAATCGTGCGGCAAGTGTACGTTCTGCCGCGTCGGCACCAAGCGCATGCTTGATATTCTCGACCGCATCTGCGGCGGCGCGGCGCGGAAGGGAGACCTCGACGAGCTGGAATCGCTGTCGCGAATGGTGACCGCCGGCAGCCTCTGCGGACTGGGCAAGACGGCCCCCAACCCGGTGCTCTCCACACTGCGTTACTTCCGCCACGAATACGAAGCGCACCTTGACGGCGTCTGCCCGGCCGGCCGCTGCAAGGACCTGATCGCTTACGAGATCACCGACCGCTGCATCGGCTGTACGCTTTGTTCTCAGCAGTGCCCGGTCAATGCCATCCCGCTGACGCCTTACCGCCGTCACGTGATCGAGACCGAGAAATGCACCAACTGCGACACTTGCCTGCAGGTCTGCCCCGAGGACGCGGTTCAGATCGTTTCGCGAAAGGGCAGGGTGGCCGTGGTCGCCCCGCAGCCCGTCCCCGCGGTTGCCGATCAGGCGGCCTTTTCCGTTTGAAATCACCGATGCGAGAACAACCCGAGATCCGGCCATGACGACAATCATGATCGACGGCAAGACGGCGGAAGTGCCCGCCGGGAGCACGGTGCTCGATGCGGCCGAGCAGTTGGGGATCGAGATCCCGACGCTCTGCTTCTTGAAAGGCTACGAGCCGTCGACATCGTGCCAGGTGTGCCTCGTGCGGAACCGCAAGACCCGGCAGCTCGTGCCCGCCTGCGCCACGAAGGTCCAGGACGGGATGGAGTTCGACAGCGAGACCGAAGACGTGCATGCCATCCGGCGCACCGCGCTGGAACTGCTGCTCAGCGAACACGTCGGCGACTGTCTGGCTCCCTGTTACTTCGCCTGCCCGGCGCACATGGACATTCCGGTCATGCTGCAGCAGATCGGCGACCAGGAAAACCGGCTCGCAATCGCCACGATCAAACGCGACATTGCATTCCCCGCCGTGCTCGGACGCATCTGCCCCAAACCGTGCGAGAAAGGCTGTCGGCGCAATTCGGCCGACAATCCCGTCGCTGTCTGCGATCTCAAGCGTTATGTCGCGGACCTCGACCTCGCCTCGGCCGATCCGTACCTTCCCGATTGCAAGCCCGATACCGGAAAGCGAGTCGCCTTGATCGGCGCCGGGCCGACAGGCCTTGCGGCCGCCTATTATCTGCGTCAGGAAGGACACGCCTGCGTGATGATCGAGCGGCAACAGGAAGCGGGCGGCCGGATGCGGAGCAGCAGCGAAGAGGAACTGCCGCGCAGCGTGCTGGATGGCGAAGTCGCTCAGATCGTGCGACTGGGCGTCGAATTGCGCGCCGGACAAGCCGTGGCGACACGCGACCAATTCGAACAACTGCTCGACGAGTTCGACGCAGTGCTGCTCTGCTGCGGAACCACCCCGAATGAACTGCTGACGGACTGGGGCCTGAAAGTCGGACGGCGCGGACTCGAGGTGAGCAAGGAGACCTATCAGACAGACCGCCGGGGACTCTTTGCGGCGGGCAGCCTGATTCGCGGCAAGTCGATGGTGGTTCGCAGTGCGGCCGACGGCAAAGAAGCCGCCGCCTGCATCGCGGATTTTCTGTCCGGCGGGCCAATCCGAGCGCAGGGCAAACCCTTCTCGTCGCGCATGGGACGCATCGATTCGGACGAAATGGCCACTTTCGTAGCGGGAGCCGGCGACGCGCCGCGCGAAGACCCGGTCGTGCACTCGAACTACTCGGACCTCGACGCCCGCGACCAGTCGCACCGGTGCATGGCTTGCGCGTGCCGCGCTCACGGCAACTGCCGGCTCGAACGCTACGCCGACATGTACGGCGCCGAAACAGGCCGCTTCGGCTCGCAGCGGCGGGCCTATGAAGTAATCGGGCGCGGCGGCGGCGTGATCTTCGAGCCGGGCAAGTGCATCAAGTGCGAACTGTGCGTGCGGATCGCAGCGCACGGCGGCGAACCGCTCGGCCTGACCTTCGTCGGACGCGGATTCGATGTTCGCCTGCGGGTGCCTTTCCAGGGAACCATGGACGAGGCACTGCAGAAGGTGGCCAACGAGTGCATTGAGGCCTGCCCGACCGGCGCTCTGGCCTTCGCCAGAAACTTCCTTGGCTCAGGCGGCGGATGCGGAGGCGGAGGCGGCTGCAGCGGCGGATGCGGCGGTTCGCACTCGCACTGACGCGAACTGCGCTGCTGAAAGGTCGAGGAACCGGTTTCACAATTCACTCGCCCCTTGGGGAGAGTCGGCCCGCCAGGGCCGGAGAGGGGGAGAATGCCCCTCCCCGGACGCTTTCGCGTCCGACCCTCCCGCATTGCAGGAGGGTGAATTGGATCTGCAGACACGTTCTTAATTGCGACGCACCAATTGGTACGTGTCGCCGGCAATTGCCCCTTCTTCGTCGGTGGGAACAACAAGCAGTTTCACCCGGCTCCGATCGGACTGGATTTCTCCTTCACGCCCCCTCGTCAACACGTTCCGGTCAGGATCAATCTCGATGCCCAGCAGCAACAGGTCCGAGCAGCACTGAGCTCGCACTCCGGCCTCGTTCTCTCCGATGCCTCCGGTAAACACGACGGCGTCGACGCGTCCGAGCACTGCGGCATACGCCCCGATGTATTTCTTCACCCGGTAACAGAAGATGTCGATCGCCAGCCGGGCGCGGCGGTCCCCGGCCGATGCTCTTTCCTCAAGCTCGCGCATGTCGTTCGAGGAACCCGAAATCCCCAGGAGACCACTCTCCTTGTTGCACATTTTGTTCAAGGCCGCGGCAGAAAATCCGTGCCCCATCAGATAGAGCAGGATCGCGGGGTCGATATCGCCGCAGCGGGTCCCCATCACGAGCCCTTCCAGAGGAGTAAGTCCCATCGATGTGTCCACGCTGCGACCGTTACGCACGGCGGTCATCGAACAGCCGTTGCCGAGGTGGCAGGTGATGCAGTGAATTTCGCTCCTGTTGATTCCCAGCAGTTCGGCGGCTCGCCAGGATACATAACGGTGCGACGTCCCGTGGAAACCAAAACGCCGCACTCCGAGCCGCTCGCAAAGTTCGTAAGGCAGCGAGTAACTGTGGGCGGCCGACGGAAGAGTGGCGTGAAAAGCCGTATCGAAACTGGCGACCTGGGGAATCCCCGGCAGAAACCGCATCGTGGCGCGTATGCCGACAAGATTCGGCGGATTGTGCAGCGGCGCCAGATCGGCCATGCGCTCGATCGTGCTCAATACTCCGTCATCGATCAGGACCGAGTCGGTAAATTCCGCAGCGCCGTGCACCACGCGATGCCCGACTGCGTTGATCTCTTCGATCTTCGCCAGCGCCGGGTTGGGCCCTGACGTCAGAGTCGTGAGGATCAAGTCGATCCCGCTTTCGTGCGTGGGCGCATCGACGAACGAGCGATGACTCAGACCGCGCGCGGTGTGCAGCAGCGAGGGCTCGGCTTCGCCGATCCGTTCCAGCAGTCCCTTCGCCAGCACCATTTTTTCCGGCATCAGAAACAGCTGATACTTGATCGAAGAACTGCCGCAGTTGACAACCAGGATCTTCATGGCAGCGGGCCGAACCCGGACAGTCTCGCAACTCCACCGGACGCTCAGTTAATTCTGAGCCAAATCCGGTCTCAGTCAAACGCAAAGCGGGCCATTCTCAACTGCCCGGCCAAACTCAGAGCTGGGCCAGACAGATGAGGCTCGTCGCGAAGATGTCGTCCGCAGTCGCACCGCGCGACAGGTCGCTCACCGGGCGGGCGAACCCCTGCAGCACCGGCCCGAAGGCACGTGCGCCGGCAAGGTATTGTGTCAATTTGTAGGCGATATTGCCCGAGTCCAGGTCAGGAAAGACCAGCACGTTGGCGCGCCCCGCAACGGGACTGTCGCGTTTGACCTTCTTGGCCGCGACACGCGCAACGAGTGCCGCGTCGGCCTGAAACTCGCCGTCAATGGCCGCATCCGGACGCCGCTGCCTCGCCAATTCCAGCGCGCGAGTAACCTTGTGCACGTCGTCGTGAGCCGCAGAGCCAAGCGTCGAAAAGGACAGCATCGCCAGACGCGGTGGTTCCGGCATCAACCTTTCGGCCGTTGCGTAGGTGGATAGGGCGATGTCGGCCAGTTGTTCGGCAGTCGGTTGAATGTTGACCCCGCAATCGGCGAACATCAGAGGAACTTCGGAGCGGCCCTCGAAGGCGGGCAGCACCATCAGGAAGAAACTCGACACGGTTCTGATTCCCGGGGCATACCCCACGGTGAGCACGGCTGCCTGGATTACCGTCGCCGTCGCATGCTCCACGCCGGCGACCATGGTATCGGCGTCGCCCTGGGCTACCAGCATGCCGCCGAATACGGGCGGTTTCTTGACGAGACGCAATGCGATCCTGTCTTCCATATGCCTTCGCCGCGCGTAATCAGCGGCATAATCGTTCAATTTCGGCCACTCGAGCGGATTCACGATCTCGATGCCGTCCAGACAAATCGCATGTTCTTGGGCGAGCATCTCGATGTCCTCTCGCTTTCCCAGCACAATGGGACGGGCAGCCTGTTGCTCGACCAGTTGCCGCGCCGCACTCACGATCCGCTCGTCATGGCCCTCGGGAAACACGACTCGCCCCTGCCGGCTGCGAGCCCGTTCGATAAACCGCGTCATGACACTCACGGCATCCCTCCCGGTTCTTGCCGTCCTGCAGGACAATCGCCCGCAAGATCGGCACACTGGACTGCTTCGACTCGAACTCCTTCGGTCGGTTCGGACTTTCCGTCCCGTTTTTCCGCAACAATTCGCCAGGAAACCTGCCGATGTTGTTCGATGCGTGGCAGGATCTCCGTGCGCCGATCCCGTCGGCGTCCTGCCAACCGGGCGGGAGAGCGGATTTCGGCCGACCCGGTCCGCACGAAAGAAAAGGTCATCGCCGCACGCATAATCGCAATTCTGATTAAGATCCAATTAACAGAAAGGGGGGAGCATGTTCCAGCGCGGCAGCTTGTGGTCTTCGATCCGAACGGCGACCGCGCGCGCGCTGGAAAGCGGTGAATTGCAGCCCATCCCCACCGAGTGCGAAATGGCGGAAGAGCAGGGGACGCAGTTCATTATCCGCGTCGTCCGGGCGCTCGCCCGCAAAGGCAACCTGTTGCGTCCGAATCGCGACGCCGCCGATCACAGCAACCCTTTCCTCCCGTACCATCCGGAAATGTTCGTGGCTAACGTTTCGGGAACGCACGTTTGCCTGCTCAACAAGTACAACGTTGTCGAGAATCACGTATTGATCGTGACGCGTCAGTTCCGCCACCAGGAGACGCGACTCACGCTTTCCGACTTCGCCGCACTCTGGTCGGGAATGGCCGAATTCGAGGGCCTCGGCTTTTACAATTCCGGGGCGTCCGCCGGAGCAAGCCAGCCCCACAAGCACCTGCAGCTCGTTCCGCTTCCGCTGGCGCCGAGCGGTCTGGCATTGCCGATCGATCCGTTGCTGGCCGCCGTGCGTTATCGGAACGGTCTGGGGCGCATTCCCGCCTTCGCGTTCGAGCACGCAGTGCTTCAAACCGGCTGGACGCCGCGCCAATCGTTCCGTGCCGCAGCCCGAGCATCGTTGGACGGCTACAACGCGCTGCTCGCGGCAACAGGCATCCAATCCCGTTCGCGCCGACCATCGCCCTATAACCTGCTCGTCACGCGGCAATGGATGCTGATCGTTCCGAGAACCCGCGAGTTCTTCGGTTCGATCTCGCTCAACGCACTGGCTTTCGCAGGCACGTTTCTGGTGCATGACCGGAGACAACTCGAGGAACTGCGCCGCGAGGGGCCGATGGCCGCGCTGCAGCACGTCACGCGGCCGGCGAGTTCTTCAACATGAATTCAAGCATCATCATCCGCCCTGCGACCGGCGACGATTGCCGCACCCTCGCACAATTCAACGTGCAGCTGGCGCGTGAAACCGAGGACAAGCATCTCGATCCCGAGGTGGTGCTGCGGGGCGTCCGGCATATGCTCGATCGGCCGGGAGATGGATTCTATCGCGTTGCCGAAATCGGCGGCCAGGTCGTGGGCTGCCTCATGATCACCTTCGAGTGGAGCGATTGGCGCGACTCGTATTTCTGGTGGATTCAAAGTGTCTTTGTCCGCGCCGACCATCGACGGCGCGGCGTGTTCCACCGTCTGTACCAACACGTGCTGCTGGAAGCCCGGTCCAAGCCCGATGTGTGCGGCCTGCGTCTTTACGTCGAACACGAGAACCGCGCAGCGCGGCACACCTACGAAGCCATGGGCATGACACCGGGCCGTTACAGTTTCTACGAACTGGATTGGTCGCCTCGCCACGGCGAGTGATGACAGCGGTGAATGAACGGAAAGGCCAATTCGCTCGCGTTGATTCGACTGGCTGTAACTCCTGTCGTTGCATCCGCAAGTCACTTCATTTCTCACTGACCGATTTGGAAGCGGGCTCCGGAGAGAACAAGGGAGCAAGTTCCGCAGACTTCGAAGCCGCAGGCGCAGCGTAAGGCGTGGGCTGAAGTTGCAGTTCGGGTGCGACGAACGTTGGCAACGGCCCAGCTCCGGCCGCAGGCGGCGCGGGCGTCGCTGCTTCGCGAGCGCCGCTCAGATACTCTTGTGAAAGACCTGCGACCATCGGGACAATGACCGTGAGGCAAACCAGGCTAAATGTCAGCGCAAGCGGCACCGCCAACACCGCCAGCCAGAGATTGGTCCACCATTGCCTCGTGTGAATCCGTTGCAGCAGTTCGTCAACAGACGATCTACCCGGAGTTAATGTGGCCGGATACTGGGGCGCCGCCTTGATCGTTGTCCTCTCGGCGCCTGCTTGCACTGGCTGCGCAACTTCCTGCGGTTGTTTTGCCACGTCCACGGTGTGCCTCCCGCTTGATTGCTTCCTGCACGTTTCCGTTCGCGCAGCGAATGATCTAACGTAGATCGAAACTGTAAAGTTCGCCGTCGCGCATGCTGAACTCGATTCGCACTGCCTTGTCCGCAATGTCGGTTATCGAGTTCTTCCAGTGAATCTCGTGAGCCAGGCTGTCGCCGCTCACAGGCTGGCATTCCTCGGACGAGAATCCGGGAATCGGTTTGCCGTCCTGCGAAAGCAACGCCGCACGCAACTCGCCGCGGATATTTGCGTTGACCGACATGCCCTGACCGGTCAGCAATACTGCAGGTGTTCGAAGCGTGCCGCCAACCCTGCCAGCGGCCCGTGACACGTAGCGGTCCCGTTGCATTTTGACCATGCCGATCTGACGGCCTTCCCAGCGGTCCATCTTGTGACCGAATTTGTATCCGCCGTAGTAGAGATACACGTCATCGCCGACGGGCAGTTGTTGATCGATCCAGGCGTGCGCGTGGTCCCACGCATCGACGTTGGGATCGGGCTCGAAGAACGGTTCGAGATCGCGAGTCCAATGCACGGCGTCGCGACTCCAGGCGAGCGACGTGTATCCCATGCCGTAAGCTCCCTCCGGCGTGCCGGCCGCCTTCCAATCGTCATGCAGAACCTTGACCAGACCGATCAGCAGGTCGCCGCGTTGCAGATAGCCGCACATCGCATAGAACTGCGTCTGGTCCTTTTCTATGCGGTCGTCCGGGCGAAGCACATACCAGGGCTTTTCCCAGTTGAGCAGATCCGTGCTCGCCGTCTGCATCGTGCACCGGCGCTGGCCCGAGTAATTCGGCCCGGTGTTGTACACCGAGATCGTCGCGAGATACCGCCGCCGCGCGCCGTCGTAGAAAATATTGGTGATGTCGTGACTGTGCCGGATTACGGCATACGATTTCCAGGGCTTCCAGTCCAAACCGTCGGGAGACACGGCCAATCGCAAGCCGCCACCCGAATACCAGGCCAACTTGTATCGCGAGGACGGATCGGAAACGCCAGGACCCTCGTCAAGCACCGAACTGCCGAAATCGAAAGCACCCGGATCCGCAAGCACGCGGTGAGGCCGGATCCAATGAATGCCGTCCTGGGATTGCATCGTGGCAACGTGCGAACTGCCGTCCTGGAACTTCACCTTGTTCGTGTTGTACCAGATGCGATACATGCCGCCCGCCGGATCGCGGATGACTGTCATATACGGTCCGTTGCACTCGTCCTCCTTTCCCGTGATCAGGGGATTGGGAATTCGAGAATCGCGTTGCGGCCGATGCACGCGGCGTTCCAGGTTCCGGCTCTCGGCGATCAGATAATCATCAAGAAACATATGCGGGCCCGGCCCCAACCGAATCGGATTGCCTTCCGCCGGCCGGCCGCCGCCGGGTCGGTAAATATGCGAGTTGTCCGCCTCGTCTCCGGCCGGCGCCTGCACGACCGTCGGCACTCCGCGCATCCCGCTGGCCTTCCCCTCGAGAATCGCCTGGGCGAGTCGCGCGTCGCGCTGGTCATGAAACAAAGCCGACGCGGGCACGGCTTCGCGCGGATGTCCGGCCCACTGCCAGAACAACTCGCACTTCGCGTCGCCGCCTCGCTGGTAATACTCAAGCCAGAACGAACGCGTCTCGCCGGCCGTCACCTGGAGTTTCGCTTCGCGGTTGCCGCGACTATCGGGACCGTCGATGACAAGCGAATCGCCCACGAACAACCGCAGTCCGTCGTCGGCGACCGCCGACATGGTGACTTCCGCCGTCTGCGGAAATCGGATCTTCCCGAACCAGAGCCACCCAAAATCCGCTCCCTTGGTTTCCATGCGGATCTGCGGCTGAACGCCGCAGTCGGCCGGACGCTGCAGCACCGATTCGTTGAAGAACACACAGGTCACGCCGGGTTGCACCGGCAACTCCGCAGCGTCTGCGCAGATCAGCCAGCAGCAAGCCACGGCGAAAGTTACAAGCGACGAGTTCATGTCAAGCTCCTTTGCGCGACCATCTTACCGCTGCGGCAGCCCATTTCCCAGTTCCTTGATGGGCGATCGATCCGGGCTTGCTGGACCCGCCGGCTGAATTGCTGCATCGAAGCAGCGCGCACTTTCAGAATGCGCTGCTGATGAATTAGGATGGTGTGGAGTCAGTGGTCGGAAACGCATGGCGGTGGCGCCATCGCAGTTCGCGTTGCCGCGCGTCCGGGATCCCAGACGCATGGTCAGAATCGCAACTTCAGAGAAGCAGGGCTGCGCGGATGGCAATCAGTTACACCATGACCGTCGACGATGGCGTTCTTATTGTGAAAACCTCGGGATTTGACGAAAGCCTGGCCGAGGTAGAGCAATACGGAATGGCCATCATCCGCGAGACCGTGAAGACCGGCGTCCGGAAAGTGCTGTGCGACGAGTTGGAGCTTCAGTACCGACTCATGACGTTCGACACCTTCGCGGCGGCCGAGTCCATTGTCGAAAACGCTCCGGAAATCGCCGCAAACGGCCGGGTCGCCATTGTGTGCAATCCGCACGACATCGAAGACGCGATCTTTTTCGAGAATATCGTCGTGAACCGGGGTATGACGCTGCGCGTGTTCAAGGACACGGCCCTGGCCCGGACGTGGTTGAGCGAGTTGGTCTGAGCACCGTGTTCGCATGACGGCAGCTTTCGCGGCGTCATTTTTCGCGCGGCCGAAAGACGAGCGGCGTCTCGCACAGCGTGAGATTGGATGTATTGAAGCACAAGGGCGAGAATCGCACCGCCTTGGTTTCGCCGTTGGGGAACTTCAGCGGAACATTCACCGCAGCGCCTTCAACCCAGCACCGCGCTCCGGGCCCTTCGTCGAAGTAACTCCACTCTGGCAGCGGCTTCGCCGCGAAATGCACAAAGCCCTCGCTGTCCGCCGGCGATTCGGGCTCGATCGAAGGCGTTCCCGCAGGCAGCGACTCGGGGATATACCCCGGCGGCACCGCCGAGTCGGCGGCGTTTTGAGCCCGCGCCAGATTCCAGCCGTATGTTGACGGGGCCAGCACCAGCGGACCGTACATCACCATCGTCCCCGGCTGGCAATCCGCAAGACGGTGGCCGATCTTTCCGGTGAAAACGACACGCGAAACGTCCCCTTCGCGGGTCTGATCGACCTTCGGTGCAACAACGCAGCCGGGCGTGCGCAGCAAAACGGGCACGTCCGCCGCAAGACCCTTGGCAGTAATCGTCGCCTCCGCAGCAGCCGGCCACCGAGTCGCGATCGTGACCTCGGCCGTATTTCCGCCGGGCAGCCGCAATTCGAACTTGCCCGGAACCAGCAGATTCACTCGGACCGCGCCCTCGCGGAGCGTGACCGCGTGGCGCGCATACTCCGTCATCGCCATGCCCGCTTCGTGAACGCAACACCACCAGGCTTCCTCGAAACAGTTCATCGCATAGCCGTTGGCCATCAGGCCGCGATGTCCGAATCCGCCCGTGACCCACTGATTGAACGCCAGCGCATTCCAAAAAATCCGCTCGGCTTTCTCGTATGCCGCGTCATCGCCCGTCAGCAGGCCGGCATTGAGGTTCAACATCAGCCAGTCGGCGATCGAGCAGCCTTCGTTCCGGAAATTGCCCGGAAAAGCTTCCGGAGTCGATCCGTCGGGCATCTCCAATCGCTTCTCACGGATGAGACGCCGGTTGATTTCCGGCTTCTCGTTCCACGACATGTCGCCCGTTGCCAGCGCGGCGGTCTGCAGGCCGCGAAGCGTGCTCATGAATCCGTGTGCGTGACAATACCCCTCGCACGTTCCGAGATGCTCTTTCACCATTCCGCAGAAACCGAGCCATCGCGGATCGCGAGTGATCCCGTACAGGCGCGCGAACGGCTCGGTGGCCCAGGCCTCGATGAATCGCCCGCTCGACGATTTCAATCGCTCGCGCCACGCGTCCTTGCACGAATCCAATCGCCTCGCGACGCCTTCCGCCGACTCCAAAGCGCGCGGGTCACCCGTGATCTCAAAGTAGCGGACCAGACCGCAGAACAGGCGATTCGCGCCATTCCAGGGATCTTGCTCGGGCTCGGTATTGTTCGGATTGGGCGCGTACCGTCCGAACAGGCCCGAGGGCCGTCGCTGCTTGAGAATCCGGTCAAACAGCGTCTTCAATCGCGGATCGTGCTTTCCGTCAAGACCTTCCGCGCAGCTGAGAAACTCGAGCAGACGACCGGTCAGATCCCCCGTGCACCAATGCGCATGACGAGTACAACCGTCCGGCCGCTCGAGGTCCATCATGATGAAGTCCATTGAATCGCACGGATAACTCGCCGTGCGCTGACGGGCCAGTCCGATGCGAAACGCGAGTTGGCAATCGGCCAGAGTCGGATTCGACAGCGAAGCGTTGCCTACCAGTGGCATTTCGCGACTGACCGCTCTATTGCCGCTTGCCGCCGAATCATCCGCCGCGCTGCTGTGCTGCAGCGTTTCATGCGCGCCGGCCAGCTCCGCCAATGCAGCGCCCGCAATCGCCGAGTGAGCCAGAAAACGACGCCTTGTTGTCTTGTTGTCCATCGCTGGGACCTCTATCTCAATTCCGACTCCCGGACTGACACACCGTTTCCAAATGCTCCCGCACCGCGGACGATCCATCAACCCGCGGCACACGACCTCTCGGACGATCAACGGAATTGTCTCGAACCCCAAATGAAACTGCAACAGACGAGTTTCGCGGAGAATGGCGATCGCGGAACTTCGAAGGCTCACTCTTCGTTTGAGAAGTCTATATTCAAGCACGGCGATCCCACTCAGAAGAGCTCGCACTGCATTAACGTTGGGTGGCACGGGCGGCTTGTTCACCCGGAACAACAGACGGCGCGCACAACGTCGCACGGAACTTTCGCGAAAGGCCGATATTTTCGTCGTGAGCGCGATGTGCGGAACGCGGGTCGTCTGTCAGAATCGAGACGAGAAGCGCACACCCACTCTATCGAAGAGAGGAACCTCGCAATGCGACAGGCAGACTTCTTGCTAATCGTCGGGATGCTTCTGTTGAGTTGGCTGAACGCTGCGAGCGTGAACTTCGCTCAGGAGGCTTCACCGCCGCCCGCAAGCCAAGGAGCCGGTTCCAGCGGCGCGCAGTCCGAGCGTGCCATTTCCGTTCCAGGATTCCGAGTGGAACCCGGCGGTTCGCTCTGTTGGAGCGACAAGCTCCGGCTCGGACACGGAGGAGGCGAAGGCAACGGCCTTCCCCCGGCCAACGGCCTGATTCGTGCTCAGCCGGGAGGAAACCTGGTTCTTCAACCGAACGGCGACTATATGCGATGCGCGCTCGATCTGCTGCCGACTCGCGGCAAGCAGCCTGACATGGATGCGCTCGACGAACTGACGCTGCATCGCGTCGCTCCGACGCAGCGCACGCAGGAGATGCTCAGCCTCAGTGCCTTGGCGCGCTCGCAGGGCGTTTTCGGCATGATTGTTGAAGCTCACGGCGACGGAGTGCTGCGGCCTCTGGTATTCATGGTGGTCAGGGGCGGCATCAACCCCGGGGAACCATCGTATTACGCCGAGGCGATGCGCATGACGGAGCAGGGCACTATTGCACTCGGCCTAGCGCGCCAAGGTATCCCACGCCCCGTGGACAGCCTCACGATCGACCAACCGCCTCCGCAGTCTCCCGGCAGCTATGATTCAGACCGGATTCAATGGATCGGCAAGTCGCGCGATGCGTCTTCCATCCACACGGCGAACTGGCGTGCGGGGGTGCGAGTCGCCGATCCACAGGCTTCCTCTACTTTCGCGCTGAGCAGCAGCATCGATGGCCGTCCCGATGAATCGCGTCTTGAGGTGAGCGATCGCGGAAACCTCGAATTGCCCTCGGCCGGCAGCGGCGTGATTCTCCGCTCACCCAACGGCAAGCGATGGCAATTGACTGTCGATGATTCCGGCCAGCTTTCGACTCGCCCCGCGCAGTAGCATTCGCACCCATACAAAGTGCTTTGCCTGAACCGTCCCGTGTTGTCATTTCGGAATCGTGAACTGCCGGACGGATTAGGCAATCCGTCCTACCGGGAGAGGAACGTCGCAAGTGGGAGCGGACAGATACGATCCTACTGCCCTGCGCTCAGCGAGAAGATGCGAACTTCATGCGGTTTCATCGTCACGGTGAATTCCGATGCGTCGCTGGCAACAACGGCACCCGCAGCCAGATCCGTGACAGTCGCCTTATCGCGCAGCTTGATTGTACGTCCCCCGGCCGATGGACCGGCCGCCAGGGTGAAATACTCCCGATTGGCATACACCGCATCTTGAGCGTCGTCGTGGAACAGATGAACGCCCGCCCTGTGTGCCGCGTAACGCAGAAAATCGCGGGGAAGCGGGGCGACCGCCGAATAGATCGACGTCCAACCGTCGAGGCTTCGAGCCGCAATGACTGTCGGTCGCGGATCATCGGTGCGCGTGGCAAACACCTCGCACGACGAGTCGTCGATCGCGAACTGCTGGCCGGCAAGCAACGGCACTTTCGGAAACCCATCCCGCCCCGGCCCGATGAATTGCGCGGAGACTCCCGGCGCCGGTCGAGCCGCGCAAACCACGCGGATACCCGTGGTCTCCTGAATCCCGCCCGGATCGGCGGGGCCGTCGCTCGCGCGGAACAGTCCCGGAGCGTACAGCCAGACGATCGTGCGGCCGTCGCCTTTGAAGCGCAGCAGCGATTTCCGCTGAGCTTCATCCAGCTTGAACGCGTTTACGACAAGCACCAGTCGATAGTCGCTCGTCTCGAGCCTATCCAGGTCCGACAGCAGCACGCAGTCGTACGGCGCGACAAAGGGCATCTCGGCCAACTGGCCGCTCAGCAGCTGCGTGGAAATCGCATTTCGAAAACTCAAATAATGCTGCGAATCCTCGTCGATTACGAGCAGGATCTGTGCCCGCGACCGGCGGTCCTTTTGAAGTGCCTGCTCGCGGATCTCACGGACCTTTCGAACTTCATCGACCAACTGCGGATCGTCGTAGTATCCGCCGTGGTGGTCGAAGTGGGCCATATTCACACCGTTGGCCAGCGCATTGCCCAATTCGCGGCGGATCATCCAACGGTACTCATCGGCCGTGTCGGTCACGGCAACCCACGGCTTCCATTGGGCGAATTCCTTCTGATCTTTCTCATAGAACTTGAAGCTTGCCGGGTCGAAATCGTTCCAGAAAAGTTTGCCGTGCAGGGTGAGCGATCGCACGGGCGGACGAAAGCAGCTCTGGCCGCCCTTCAAGTCGCGCCGAAAGTAGCTGCTCGGCGCCATGATGAAGTCCAGGTCGGGACAGTCCAGCAATCGGCTCAGCGCGAGGTGTCCCGCGTCTTCGCCCAGTTCCGCGAACTCGAATGTGTAGGCGTAGAAGGCACCGACCACTTTCGTCCGCGAAGTCTTTTCTTTGACCACTCGCGCGAAATACGCGATCGTGTCGGCCATAACGTCGGACCAGAATCGATGAAAATCCAGCACGTGCTGCTCGCGCGTCGGGTCGCGGAACGTCGCCTGCCGGTCACCGTATCGCGACTTCTCGTCAGGAATGGCCGCGGCAACCAGGCTGGCGCCGGGCTGATGCCACGCGTTCTGAAGTCGAGCGTCATCGCCGTATCGAACCGCCAGCCAACGGCGGAATTCGGCGAGCATCGGCGGGCTGTAATCGCCGAGCGGTTCGGTGTTCATGCTCCAGTGGTACCATTCTTCGGTCTTCTGGCCGCAAACCTGGTAGCCGATGACTCGCGATCCGTAGTCCGAACCCTGCACATGGTCGATCGTTTTCTCGATGATTCGCCGCGCGGCGTCCCGCCACTTTGCCGAGGCAATCGAGGGCAGGTTTCCGCTGCGAGGCAGCGCGAACAGTTTGCCTCCGAAGTCGCGTGAACCGCCGCTCAACTGGAAGCACTCATCGGGATTTTCCTTCGCCCACCACTCAGGGACATCGACGTAGAGCTGAATGATCAATTTCGCGTCCGGCGGTGCGGCACCGGTGATCAAGTGCGCAATCGCGTCGACTTGCTGGAAATCCCATCGTTCATGCTCCGGCCACACCGTGTCCGTGTAACGGTATAAGCCTCCCAGATCGACAACGAACGTGTAAAGTCCACAGCCCGCATCGGCGAACAGCTTCACGTATTGCGGCAGCGCGGGCGCTCCCTTGGCAGTTGTGAAGTTATTGGCGTAGGTCATGTACGACAATCCGCAGTACGGCTTCCCGTCAATGCAAAACGCCGGAGCCCCGCCAATCATTCGAACTTCGGCGGCCATCGCCGCCGTTTCGGCACCGCGCGATCCCGCCGCCGCCAACAGCACGACGGTCAGTCCGACTGTCATGCGAACGAACAAACCCAGCATGCGAACACCTTTTCATTTCATACAAGGCAATTTGCGCGACACGAAGACAATTCCAATCACTCCGTGACCTCCGTGGTTCGATTCCAGCCCAAGAGGGAAGAGGCCACGGACGTGCACGGATGAAACACGGATCGAATTCACTTCCGGGTCCGCCTTACCCCTTACGTCGACAGACCGGTATGTTAAGACATACGGCTTGATATCCGCCAACAAAAAACGTGACAGAGCTTGCGGGCATCAACGATGCCCCTTTCCATCAAATGACTGTACCAACCACCGTCTCCGCGTTCTTCGCCACCGCGTGGCACGAGTTTCGTCGAGCGAGATATTCGCTGGTTACCTACGAATTTCTGTTCAAGTTCGCTGAAACCTGGCTGTTCGTTCCCGTCGTCGGGATGCTGCTCGCGGCCGTCCTGTCCCGGGCCGGTCATACCGCGGTCAGCAATCTGGATATTCTCGATTTTCTGCTGACACCTTCGGGTTTGCTTTACGGCGCGATGCTCGCCACAATTGCCATGACCTTCTGGCTCGTCGAACAAGCCGGCGTCATCGTGCTGGCCGCAATGGCGGAAAAGAAGGAGCGATCGCCGCTACGTCAGGTGCCCGGCATGCTCGCAAGAAAATCGTGGCCAGTCGTACGACTGAGCGCCGTCTTGGCAGCGATGCTCGCTCTGGCAATTGTCCCATTCGTTCTGCTCGCAGCCCTAACCTATCGTATCTTGCTGACTGAATTCGACATCTATTTCTACCTGAAAGAACGGCCACCTGTGTTCTGGATCGCCGCGGGCATCGGCCTCCTGATCCTGCTCGGCGCACTTGCCGTCGCGGCGTGGCTGCACGTTCGGTGGGCTTTCGCCTTGCCGATCGTCGTGTTCGAGAATCACACGCCCACCGCGGCATTGCGTATCAGTCGCGAGCGAGCGAGCGGAGCCATGCGACAAATCGGCTTGACCCTGCTCGGCTGGCTTGCGGGTGTGCTGCTGATCGGAGCGACTCTGGAAGCTGGCTTTCAACTCGTTGCAGCCACGATACTGCGAAGCGTCGGCGACCGAGTCGCAGTCCTGCTCGCCCTGCTTGTAGTTCAGGCAACGCTTGCCGCAGTCTTGTCGTTCGTTCTGGTCGTCGGTCACGGACTGATCTTGCGTCGGCTTTATCTGTTCAAAAGCGAAAACCCGGGTGTCTCGCATTCGGCAGCCCTGGTTTTGACTTGTCTGCCGCAGGATCCCGCTTCGCAGCGAAACCGGCACGCAGCGTGGCTCTGCATATTGCTTGTCGTGTTAGCTCCGCTCGCCATCTGGTTCAACCTGTTGCGTTATCTGCCGGAGCACCCGATGGTGCGAGTCACCGCGCACCGGGGCGATGCCCGCACCGCTCCCGAGAATACGATTGCCGCCATTCGCAAAGCCATCGAAAGCGGAGCCGACTACGCCGAGGTGGATGTGCAATTGACCGCAGATGGCGTTGTCGTTCTGCTGCACGATCGCGACCTCAAGCGGGTATCGAACGATTCGCGGCGACTCGACGAGATGCCTTATTCCGAAGTGCGGAAACTCGACGTGGGCACTTGGTTCAACGCTGCATTTGCCGGCGAGCGAGTCCCGACGTTGGACGAGGCTATCGAGGTTTGCCGCGGTCGCATCAAGATGAACATCGAGATGAAGTTCTTCGGCGCCGACCGCAGTCTGGCCGGGGAGGTAGCCCGCGTGATTCGCGAACAGCACTTCGAATCGGACTGCATCGCCACCTCGCTGAGTTACGACGCACTCGTCGAATTGAAACGACTCAACCCGCGGGTGCGCACAGGCCTGATCGTATCGCACGCGATCGGGGACCTCGGCAAACTCGACGTCGACGCCTTCAGCGTCCGGGCTGACTTTCTGTCGGACAGTCTGCTCCGTTCCGCGCATCGCAACGACCGGGAGGTCCACGTCTGGACGGTGAACGAACCGGGCCAAATGATGCGAATGATGAAGCGTGGCGTGGACAATCTCATAACGAGCGACCCGCGTCTCGGCGTACGGATCCGCGACGAGTGGGCGGCGTTGACCAAAGCCGAGCGGCTGACGATTGCTTCGCGCTTGCTGATCGCGAACTCCCCCTGAGAATTCGCGTTCGCGTTATTCGTTCTTCGTCAGCCCCAATCCGGCACCTTGCGGCAGAATGAGTCTGCCCTTCTCGACCCGCACTCCTTGATATGGGTCATTGTCGATCAGCAGGTTGCCGTCAAGGTCCGCATAGTCGACCAGAGGCGACAGGTGCGCTGCAGCAGTCACAGAAACTGAACTGGAAACCATGCAGCCCAACATGGTTTTCATTCCCAGCGACCTGGCGATGCGGATCATGTTACATGCCTCGAGCATGCCTCCGCTCTTGTCGAGCTTGACGTTCACGCCGTCGTACGCTTCTTTCAATTTCGGTATGTCGGAGGCACGCTGACACGCCTCGTCGGCAATGATCGGGATGTGCACGCGACTGCGCACCCACCGCGTCTCGTCGATCATGTCCGCGGGCAAAGGTTGCTCGATAAACTCGACACCCTGCGATTCCAGCCAGTTGATCTTGCGAACCGCTTCTTCCTTGTTCTTCCAGCCCTCGTTGGCGTCGACCCTCAGCGGCTTCTTGGTAACGCCTCTCACCGCCTCGATCGTCGCTTCATCGCTGTCGAGTCCCACCTTGATTTTCAGCACGGGAAAGTCCGCGGCTTGCAGTGTCTTCTGCCTGACGACTTCCGGCTTGTCGATGCCGATCGAAAAAGTCGTAACCGGGGCATCGGCGGGATCCAGGCCGAAGTATTTGTACAGCGGAACACCCAGCTTCTTTCCGATCCAGTCCATCAGCGCAATATCGATCGCCGCTTTCGCGGCCCAGTTGCCGGTGACGGTTTGCCCGACCCTCGCCATAATTTTGGTGAACTGCATGGGATCGCCCGACACGAGCAGATCGCGAACTGACTCCACGGCCTTTCGCGCGCCCTCCGCATCCTCGTGATAACGCACGATCGGCGCGCCTTCCCCGTGGCCCGAGATACCGTCGCGCGACAGCGTGATGTGCAGCGTGTCGCGGTACGTGCTGGACGACATCGTGGTAGTCCACGCATGCCGCAGATTCAGCCGGACAATTGCGACATCCAGCTGCATACCGGGTTCGGCGGCCCGCGTGCGAAGCGCCGCCAGCGGCACCGCAGCAGCCGCGATCTTCACGAAATCCCGCCGATTCATCGCAACCTCCTTACCGCCACCAGCAGCTCAGCCCAGTGCGGATCCTTCAATTCGTCGATCCGAACCGTCGGCGTCTGATACGTCGTGGCGTTGATGAACTTGCCGCCGCCCAGATAAACACCGGTATGCGAAACCTTGCTCTCCGAACTGCCGAAAAAAAGCAAGTCGCCCGGCGCCATGTCCTCGCGATTCACGCGCACTACGGCGTCGCAGTTCACCTGAAGCCCGCTGTCGCGAGGCAAGGTCACTCCGCGACGGCGGCAGAGCATCTGTGCGAACCCCGAGCAATCGTAGCCGTAACTGCTGGTTCCTCCCCAAGTGTACGGCAACCCCAGGAATCGCTTGCTCAGCTCGATCATGTCCGGAATGCTCAAGGGCTTCGTGTCGAATGCCAGATCGCCCCGTTGCGCCCACGCAATACGATCGTCGGGCAACCGCACCTGGAACCAGCGCGGATTGTCGGGTTGTTCGGCGATCACCTCGAGCTTTGTTTCGAACGGAACCGTGACCAGCGGAGCTCGCCTGGTCACATCCGGTTCGCGATAGAGATGAGCGAACAGACACCGAACTTCAGCGATTCGCCCGCCGACGGCATAGGCGTGATCCGCACGCAGCGACGTGAGTGGCATCCAGCCCGTGTACTTGTCGGCAGTTTGGATGTGCCCCCAGCCGTCCTTCT
The DNA here is from genome assembly GCA_903863885.1 of uncultured Planctomycetaceae bacterium. GTDB lineage: Bacteria > Planctomycetota > Planctomycetia > Pirellulales > Pirellulaceae > CAIPEB01. The sequence continues at coordinate 22,430 of CAIPEB010000240.1, forward strand.
GCTCGAGCAGTTGCACATTGCTGCCGAAGATCGCCTGCGAAACCACCTCGGACTGCTCGTTGGGCTCCGCATACATATTCGCGACCGGCTGGAGCACTGTGGCTCCAGGCAGTACCGACACCAACACGACCAACAGAGCCGAACCGTACACTGGCCAACTCCTGCGATTCAAGGAATGGAAACAAGTTCCGCAATTCTACCGCAGAACCGATCCGCGGCCTGCAACCAACGGCCGCAGTTTCCCTGGTTTCGCGGATCGGCTTGCATGGTCGTTTCTCGCTCCGCAAAAGGCTCATCGCAAGTTGCGACCGATTGACTTTTCACGGAGCGAAAAGCGACCATGGGCCAGTCGGAGCATCACGCAGCAATCGCCCGCAGAAAGTCGAAACGATGAACAGAAGCATCCGCATCCCGATCATCTGCCTTGCACTGGTCCCGGTCGTGTCTGCCCGGTCGGCAGAGCAAATGCCTGAAAAGAGCCTCCGACGCTCGGCCGAGGGGCTCTTCGACATCGGCGTCGGAATTGCAGACAGCATCGCGGATCGCGTCGGGGATCACCGCCTGCTCCTGGCGCAATTCAGCTGCGTCACTCCGGAGAACTGCATGAAGCCGGCCAAGATCCAGGCCGAGGAAGGCAAGTGGGACTTCGCCCAGGCCGATCGCTTTGTTGATTTCGCCGCCACGCACGACTTGAAGGTGGTTGGCCATTGCCTGGTCTGGGCCAAGGACGATCGCACACCGGCATGGTTTTACCGCGACGGAGAGAAGACCGCCGGCCGCGAACTCCTCCTGGATCGCATGCGGCGGCACATCGAAAACGAGGTGACGCGTTTCCGCGGCCGCATCGCCATGTGGGATGTCGTCAACGAGGCACTGGACGACGGCGATGAGTACCTGCGAGTCTCCGGATGGTCCAGGGCGTGCGGCGAGGATTTCATCGCCAGAGCCTTCGAATTCGCGCACGCAGCCGACCCGAACGCGTTGCTCATCTACAACGACTACAATAACGAGTTGCCCGCCAAACGCGAGAAGCAGATCCGGCTGGTGCGTTACCTGCGAGAGAAGAACGTTCCGATCCATGCGGTCGGTCTGCAGGGACATTACGAGATCGACCGCGTTCCCTTCAAGGAAATCGAGGAGACCATCGTCGCGCTGAGCGGGCTGGGGGTAAAGGTGGTTATCTCCGAGTTGGACATCGATGTGATTCCGCGCGGAAGATGGTGGGCGGAGGGCGGGAAGTTCCGCGAGGAACTCTCGCGGCTCGATCCGTATCGGGACGGCTGCCCGCCGGAAATCCTGAGGCGCCAGGCCGAACAGTACGCGGAATTGTTCCGCATCTTCCGCCGGCACTCCGATACGATCGCACGCGTCACGTTCTGGGATCTGCATGACGGCCAGAGCTGGCTGAACGACTTCCCCTGGAAACGGGTCAACCACCCGCTTCTCTTCGATCGACAGGGCCAGCCCAAGCCTGCGCTGGAAGCTGTGCTTTCGGCACTCAACTGACCGTGGACGCGGTTGCGGGCAAAGTGCGCGACGCCGCCGCCACAGCCCGAAATGCGGAAGGCAGGGCGCCGATGCGCATCACTTCCAGGGCCAGACGGGGCGATAGTAGATGGCTCGGCAGTGCGGGCAACGGTGCGGCCTAAAGATCCCCAACCCAAGGACCCACTGCATAAACCCTGGCCACAGGAGGTCCAGTGGCTCTTTGCACCAGCGGCAGAAGTAGCGTGACAACATCCAGCGACACCAATCCTGCAGATAGCTCTTCACCTCAGCGTGAGGCATACAGATGACATAAACAGCGCTCTAGGTCAAGGGTATCACGCGCCCTCACATTTTTCCAGATCTACCCAAAATCACACTCTAACAACTCGCGCGGGAATTCGGCGAGTTTGCACCTCAAGGGAGGTGACGGGCCTCTCTGTTTGTATCGCCCGACGACGCTCGGCCGGCACCAGCGTTGAGATGAAAACAACAGTTTTTTTCCAAAGTCGCAAAAGAAGATCCACAAATCCGGTTCCTTGGCGGGAACCCACGGGAGATTCCCCATCTGATTACCGTTTTTCTTCGCAACATGGATTCGCCCTGTACATGCCACGAATCGCGCGGCAGTCCGACGGATCTCGGACTCGACGTTGCACCGCAACGGCATCCCAGGAATCCGGCAGACGGATCATCCGGCAGAGGAAACGAAAGCGGCGCAGCGAGCGTCTAAATGGAGGTTTCGTCTGAAGTTCAGCGGCAGGAGGTGGTGCCATGTCACAGACCCAAGACCGGGACCGGAATGTGATTGACCAGGCGTTGAAGAACTACCAAAAGCTGGTGGCCGCCGGCAGGATTCCCAAGCCAGCCACCGTACCGCCGCGAGATTCGGGGCCTCGCCAAGTCAGATGACCCGCGATCAAACGGGCGATGTTGGCGAAACCGCCAGTCGGGTTGCTCGAACACTGCCGTCTTTGCGCAGGACGTAGTGGTGCGTTTGCCCGAGCGGCGTTATCCAATGCCTGACGCGGATGCTCCTCGTCGCAACACGAAACCGTCTTCAGAAAAGTCCTCGCTCAGGCACTATCGTCATACTGGCTGATGAAGTGCGTTCACTGAGTTCCATCGATGCGTTGACGGCGATAGAATAGCCGTCTTACCAAGGACGCGTGAGGACTTGCCGATGAGAATGCGATGCCTGGCGATGGCCATGGCGGCGATGGCGATCTTAGGCTCGCAGCGGTGTGTCGCCGCGGAACCGGCATGCGACACGCCACTGGAAACGCCCCCTGCGGACATTCTGCGTCTGGCCGGATCGTCTCCGTTTCCCAAGGACAGCGATTGCGAGGTGCTGCTGAACGTGGGCACGTTCCGGCTGGATGCCCAGCGGAAACTAGAACGGCGCACGTGGACCCTTTTTCGCATCGCGACGGAATCAGCCGCGCAGGAGCGGAGCCTGGTCGAAGCGGTCTGGTCGCCATGGCACGAAGAACGGCCCACGATCCGCGCTCGCGTGATTCGCGCGAACGGCGAGGTCTTCACTCTGGATCCCAAGACGATCTCCGAAGCGCCGGTCACACAGTTGGACGCGTCCATCCTGACCGATGCCCGCATGCTGCGAGCTCCTCTGCCGGGGATTGCCGCGGGCGCCATTGTCGAAAGCGAGATTGTCTGGCGCGAGTCGCGACCGCTCCTCGCAACCGCCGCATCTGCCCGCTTCCCGCTCGGCCAGGTGGTCCCGACGCGAAAGACCCGCGTCGTGATTGAAGCTCCGCGCGACATTCCGCTCAGCCACATGGCACGCGGCGTCGAGATTTCGCCCCAAGAGACGACCGACGCCTCGATGCGGCATCTGGAATTCGAATCAGGCCCGCACCCCGGCGTCAAGGAACTCGATTTCTGGCTGCCCGACGGAATCCCGATTCTTCCCTTCGTCGCATTCTCGAGCGGCGAGTCGTGGTCCGCGGTGTCATCAGCGTATGCCGACATCGTCGAGCCGAAGATCGTTGGTTCGGCCGTCGAAGCCCTCGTCCGCGACGCAGTTTCTCCAGGCGACGATCGCCGGAATGCGGCCGTCAAACTCACCCGCCGGCTGAACGAACTGGTGCGTTACACGGGCCTGGAGTTCGGCGACGCGGCGATCACACCCTGCGAGCCGCGTGAAGTCCTTCAGCGCCGCTTCGGAGACTGCAAGGACCAGGCGGCTCTGCTGGTGTCCATGCTTCGTGCCGCCGGACATCCCGCCAGCGTGGCCCTGCTCAACGCGGGAGTTCGGGAATCCGTGCAGGAGAATCTCCCGGGCCTTAGCTCCTTCAACCACGCGATCGTCCACGTGGCCGGCGATCCGCCGCTGTGGATCGACCCCACCGACCCGTTCACGGCCGTCGGCGAACTGCCGCTGGCCGACCAGGGCAAGTTCGCATTGATCATCGATCGCAACACGAAAGCTCTCGTGAAAACGCCGCGCAGCGAGTCGGCCGCGAATCGCCATACGGTGCACCAGCGGATCGAAGTCGGCTCGGCGCACGGTTCGAAACTCACTTGCCGGATCGAATATACCGGCACGCAGGCTGCCGAGTCGCGGCAAGCGTACGCACAGAATGCGCGCGACGAACTGCAGAAGTCGTGGACGGAATATGCACGCGTTGGATTCGCTGCCGCGCTCAGCGGATTCGAATTCACCGACCCGAAGAAACTGGATGAGCCGTTCTGCGTCACGATACAGTGTGAAAAGTCGTCGAAGTTCGCGGCGGCGATGGAAGGCCTGTCGATCGAGCTCAGCCCGAGCGAGATCTTCGAAGATCTGCCCTGGTATCTGCTTCCATTCACGAAGGAAGCCGGCGTCGAGTCGAGCGATCTGGTGAAGTCGCCGCGAAAGCAACCGCTGCAATTGAGCGGACCCTACGTGCGGGAGCTGATTTTCCACGTCGCACCTCCTCAGGGCTACGAACCTCGCGACCTGCCGGAAAACGCCACGCAGCAACTGGGGCCCGCCACGATAACGCGGGAGTTTCGGCGGGACGGCCGGGCCATTGTCGCGACATTTCGCTTCGATAGCGGACACGGCCGATTCACACCGGCGGAAGTGGACGAATTGCGGGCCGCCCTCGCGAAACTCGCCCCGAACGGCGACTTCTCGCAGTGGCTCGTCGCCTGCCGCTGGGTGCACACGGCATACGAGGAATTCGTCAACGGGGATCGGAAGAGAGCGATTCGTTTGTACGACGAGTTGACGCGCAGCAATCCCGACGAGTGGGTTCATTACCACGGGTTCACGCAGGCGCTGCTGGCGAGCGGGCTGGGTGAGGGGGCGAGGCGCGTGGCGAGACGTGCCTGCGAACTCATGCCGGACGTGGCCGCCGCTCAGGGACAACTGGGATGGGTGCTTACGCACGACCCGCTGGGCCGCCATTTCCAATCCGGCATGGACTGGGAGGGAGCGGCCGCGGCGTACCGCAAGTGCCTCGACCTGGACCCGAACGACGCAACGCATCGGTGGAATTATGCGATCCTCCTCGAACACGACCGCGACGGGGACCGTTATGCAGAGGGGGCGGATCTGAACGAAGCGCAGCAGCAATACCGTCACATCATCGAGCAGGGGTTCCAATCGCCGAACCTGACCGAATCGCTGGCCATCTGCCTGTTCAAGTCGCAGAAGCTGGACGAATTGCGGGACTTTCTCAAACAGCAGAAGTTGCCGAGTCAAGCCGTCCCAACCGCCCTGCTGGCGGTCACCGAAGGAGTGGCCTCCGCCAAGGCCGCGCTGGCCGCCATCGCCGACAAGGAATCGCGGCGTCAAACCGCACTGGTCGCGATCAACCTTCTCGAGACCACGCGCTACTACACGCTGGCGAAAGAACTCTGTGAACAAACGACGTCCATTACAGGACTCGACGATCGCCCCGCCAAGATCCTGTCGATGCAGAAGCGAATCGAGGAATCGCCTCTGGACGAGAAAGACCCCCGCAGCGCCGTCCGGGAGCTGCTTGCGGGAGTCTTCGCCTACGGGATCAAGCCGGAGCGGCTGCGAAGCATGGTCGCCAACGACGCCTGGGACAGTCCCGAACTGGAAAGCTGGGAACAGGTGTTTCATGCGGTGCGGGCCAATTTGCGGGACGGAGGGTTCCTGAGTGCCGCGATCAAGGACCGGATCCTGCTGCTTGCCGATTTCGAGACCGCCGGCACGCGGGAGACGGGCTTCCGAGTGACCGCGAGCAACGATGCTCCGTGGAAAGAGAACTTCTACGTCGCCGAGATCGACGGAAAGTTGCGAGTGCTTCTCCGAGGACAACTCTGTTCGGAACTCGGAAAACACGCCCTCGCCAGGCTCGATGCGGGCGATACCGCGTCGCCCCGCCAGTGGCTCAATTGGGCAAACGAGGAACTTCCGTTCGGGAGTTTTTTCGATGCGCTGACAGGGCACCCATTCAAACGCGTCTGGATGACCGCGAACAAAGAGAACCCGGAATCGCTGCGCATTGCCGCCGCACTGCTTTACTGCAACAGCGTCAAGCCGGACCCGGCCGTGGCGATTCTCGAAAAGGCCTTGGCCGATAATGCCCCCAATGTCCCGAAGCCGCAGTTGCAGCGGGCGTTGATGTTGGCATACCAGCTCAATGGCCAGGCGGAGAAAGCCCTCGCACTGTCGTCCGCGCTGCTTGAATACAGTGCCAACAACGAAGATGCGGGACGCGCGCAATTGGCGACATTGAGACGTCTCGGACGCTACGATGAAGCAGCGGAGTTCGCCAGAAAGTGGATCGAGCGCCATCCCAAAGCCAATTGGGCAAGGTACGCGGCGGCCAATCTGACGGTCGCTCGCAACAACGCGTCCGAAGGGTGCGCAATGCTCCGCAAGCTGGCCGAATCGTCCGACGTTTCGTTTGACTTGTTGAATAGTGCGGCCTGGCTGGGGCTGTTTGCTTCCCCGCTTCCGCCAGAGTCGTTGACCGATGCGGAGCGTGCTGTAAAGCTGGCTCCCCGGAATTCCGCGGCGCTGCACACGCTGGCCGCGATCCAGGCGGCAATGGGCCGCATCGAGGATGCGCAACGGTCGCTGACGAAAGCGGTCGCCGCGCATCCGGACGAAACCATGGCCAGTTCCGATTGGTACGTTGTCGGACAGATTGCCGAACACTGCGGACTGTTGGACGACGCGCGCCAGGCCTACGCCAGGGTCTCACCCAAGGAAGATGGCGGCGACGAACTGACCAGCACTTATCGCCTGGCGCAAATGCGGCTCAAGGAACTTGGCAAGGCGGATCCGTCCGCCGATCAGGGCGCCGCAAAGCCCAAGCAGTAAATGACTGCGGCGGCCATGGTCTCCGCCCCTCAAATCGACTTGCACCTGCAGCGGGACGAAAACAGCATGTCACTCGCAGAGTCCCAGGTCACTCGTTCTTTAGCGAAGCCATGTCGATCGCAAACCGGTATTTCACGTCGGACTTGACCAGACGCTGGTAGGCCTCGTTGACCTTCTGAATCGGGATGACCTCGACGTCGGCCGTGATGTTGTGCTGTCCGCAGAAGTCGAGCATCTCCTGGGTCTGGGCGATGCCGCCGATGTTCGAACCGGACACGCTGCGGTTTCCAAAGATCAGGCCGAACGGCGAGAGTTCGAGCGGCTTGGTGACGCCGCCGACGAGAGTGAGGTTCCCGTCGATAGCGAGGAGATTGATGTACTGGTTGATGTCGTGGACGGCCGACACGGTATTCAGGATAAAGTCGAAGCTGTATGCATGCTTCATCATCTCGCTGGCATTGCTGGACACTACAACCTCGTCAGCCCCCAGTCGCAGTGCGTCTTCCGTCTTGCCGGGAGAGGTCGTGAAGACGACGACATGAGCACCGAAAGCATGGGCGAGTTTCACGCCCATGTGCCCGAGGCCGCCCAGTCCCACGACTCCGACTTTCTTGCCCTTGCCGACGTGGTTTCGCCGCAAAGGGGAATAGGTGGTAATCCCGGCGCACAGCAAAGGCGCGGCTCCGGCGAGGTTCAGGTGCGGCGGAACCCGCAGTACGAAGTGCTCGTTGACCACGATGCTGTCCGAGTATCCGCCGTAGGTCACCGGGGCGGTCCCATGCTTGTCCGGGGAATTGAAGGTAAGTGTGAAATTCGGGCAGAAGTTCTCCAGACCCGCCTTGCAGTTCGGACAGGTCCGGTCCGAATCGACGAGGCATCCGACAGCAGCCAGATCTCCCGGCTTGAACTTCGTAACGGCCGAGCCGACTTTGGTGACTCGTCCGACGATTTCATGGCCGGGGACGATGGGATACACGGTGGGCATCACGCTGGCCCATTCGTTGTGAACCATGTGCAGATCGGAGTGGCAGATGCCGCAGTAGAGGATTTCGATCTGAACATCGCGCTCCGTCGGATCGCGACGAGGAATGGAGGCGGACGCGAGTGGCGATGCCGCACTGGCGGCTGAATAGGCTTTCGTATTGTACATGGATATTTTCTCCCGTTTGAAAAGACCTGACCGGGCAAACCAACAAACCGACCGCGTTCCCGCCTGAGCGAATCTCACTTCGCGTGGCCGCGCGGCCCAAAGTCCATTGGACACGCGCTGCCGGAAATCCGAAACCTGCCCGTCGAGAAAGTGGCAGAACACGCATCACGGTATCGAAAACCGCTGACCTTGCCAAGAAACGGGGACAGCCTCGAAACGCGAAACCCGCCCACAGGATGGTAGATCAAAGCAGTCAGGTACGGGGGCCAGCCGCCGACACACGAATTGCGAGTCAGCCAACAACCCCGGGAATCGTCCGGGAAATCGCACATTCTCATTCGTGCGGGGCCAGCCGAACTGAATTCCTGCAGCCGTGATCCCGGCCAGCGGGCGGTGATCGACGACTGGGACGCCTGCCCGCTGCGCCCCCGGCCGGCGACCACCCGAGGCTGTCATGCAGCGACCGTGGTCAGCCGTTTTCCAGCATCCACTGCACGGCGGCGCGGTTCAGTTCGCTGGCCGTCTTTGCCCCGAGTTTTTCCTTGATTTTGGTGCGGTGCGATTCGATGGTGTTCACGCTGCGATGCAATGATTCGGCGATCTGCGAAGTCGTCAGCCCCTGGCCGATCAGGCGAAAGATCTCCAATTCGCGATTCGTCAGGCCCTCAACGCCGCAGACTCGCAGTTGTCTGCGTCCGCCCGCTGCCACCGCCAGTAATTGATCTGCGGTCTCGTCGCTCAGAAAAATCCGACCATCACGCACGCGTCGGATCGCCTCCGCAATGCGGCTGGTCGCGTGGCGTTTGTTGATGTAGCCCAAAGCGCCGGCCTGAAGAGCACGCTGCGCGTATAGACTATCGGGAGAGCTGGACCAGACCAGTACCTTGATCTTCTCATCACGGTTCTTGATCCGCTGGACTAATTCCAGGCCGTTGCTGTCCGCCAGTTGGATATCCACGATCACCACGTCGGGGCGATGGTCTTCCAGCATCTTCATCGCCTGGCACACATCGGCCGCTTCGCCGCACACGGCCATGTCCGGTTGCGAACCGAGGTAGGTTGCCAGTCCTTCGCGCACGGCAGGATGGTCATCCACAATTAAGACTTGCGTCGGCATCGGCTGTCCCGTTTTGCTGCGGTTGGTGTGGGAGATGATTGGATCGCGGCGGGCACTCGGCAGACCACGCGCATCCCGCGACCCTGTGCGGGACCGACTTCGAGCGTCCCGCCCAGCATTCCGGCGCGATAGCGCATGGTCTGTAGTCCCATGCCGTGGCTCATTGGCAGACCATCAGGCAGGCCTTTACCGTCGTCTTCGATCGTCAGCAGAAGATCGCCCCGTTCCTGCCGCATCGCGATTCGGATGCTGCGGGCCCTGGCGTGACGGATCGCGTTGGAGATGGCTTCCTGCACAATACGATAGAGCTGAGTGGA
>CAIPEB010000241.1 GCA_903863885.1 uncultured Planctomycetaceae bacterium
ACGGCTGCCGTCCGCGCAAGAAGCGGCGCGTGTAGCCCGACATTCAGAAGTGTCCGGTTGCGGCGTTCGGGAAATGGTCATCGCCGGTCGGGTTTCTACGGAGATTGCTGATGCATATTCGATGGCGTGGATTAGAACTGCCCAGCGCAGTGGTTTGTGACAAGAGTACGCTGACGGGAACCTACGGCAAGTTCGTGGCGGAACCGTTCGAGCGCGGGTTCGGCGTCACCGTGGGGAACAGCCTGCGGCGAATTCTCTTGTCCAGCCTGGAAGGCAGTGCGGTTACGCAGATCAAGATTCGCGGAGCGCAGCACGAGTTCACCACGATCCAGGGTGTACTTGAGGATGTGACGGACATCGTTTTGAACGTGAAGTCGCTGGTTGTGAAGAACCACAGTGAAGCGACTCGCGTGATCACGGTGGAAAAGGACCAGGCCGGTGTGGTGACCGGGGCTGACGTTCAGACCGACGCGGATGTCGAGATCATCAACAAGAAGCACGTGCTTGCGACCCTGACGGACAATGTGCCGTTCATGATGGAAATGGTCGTCGAGAACGGACGCGGCTATGTGCCGGCCACGGAGCACAGTGCGGGCGAACACGAGATCGGCATCATTCCGATCGACGCGGTCTACAGTCCGGTGACGCGAGTTCGGTACGAGATCGAGGAAACTCGAGTCGGCCAGAAGACAAACTACGACAAGCTGATTCTCGAAATCTGGACGAACGGGTCGGTGCATCCCGAAATGGCCTTGGTCGAATCGGCTAAGATCCTCCGCAAGCACCTCAATCCGTTTGTGCAGTATGTGGAACTCGGGCCGCAGATTCACGCTCTGCCGCGCACGGGTTCAGGCGCCATTGATCCGGCGATGGAAGCGAAGCTGAGCCTCAGCCTGGCAGAATTGAAGCTTTCGGTGCGGGCTTCCAACTGTCTGGAATCCGAGAATATCAACACGGTGCGCGACCTGGTTCAGCGATCGGAAGATCAACTGCTTGAAGTGCGGAACTTCGGCGAAACGACGCTCAATGAAGTCCGCGAAAAATTGAATGAGCTGGGCCTGCGGCTTGGGATGCGTGTACCCGCCGGGCAGCCCGCTCGGTATTGATAGATTCGCAGACTCGCCCGTTGAGGCTTTGTTTGAGCAACGCGGGACGTCTGTTTTTCAAGACACCTGAGACAATTGAAACGGTACAGCCATGCGACACCGCAGACGAGGGCGGCGATTCAGTCGGACATCGAGTCATGTTAACGCCATGCTGCGCAACCTCGCCAGCAGCCTGTTCCTGACCGAACGGGACGCGGAACATGACCGCAACAAGCCGAAGGTGAAGGGGCGTGTGATCACGACATTGCCCAAGGCGAAAGAAGCCCGTTCGCTGGTCGAACGCTGCATCACGCTAGCCCGCAAGTCGCTTGTGCACGAGAAGGCGGCCGAGCAGTTCGCGACGCAGGCCAAGCGGGGATCCGACGAGTGGCGTAAGTGGCGTGCGAGCGATTCGTGGCAGAAGTGGTGCCAGGCCCGGGGGCCGGTGGTGGCCGCTCGACGCCGTGCGGTGCAGTTGCTGGGCGACAAGCAGGCCGTTCAGATTCTTTTTGAAGAGATTGCACCGCGTTTTGCCGATCGGAATGGCGGTTACACGCGGGTGTTGAAGCTCGCGAAGCCGCGCCTCGGTGATGCGGGCGACCGGGCGATCCTGGAACTGGTCGGGGTGCGTGATCGAGTGAGCGTCCGTAGCGAAAAACCCGCTTTTTCGGATGGGACGCAGGCCTCGGCTGAATCCAGCGCCTCGGCACCGGCGGAAGGCCAAAGCTGATCCGGATTCCGGAAATTGAACTGAAAACGTGCGGTCCAGCAGGCCGCACGTTTTTTGTTTGCGCTGAGGTTCGGCGCTGACCCTCGCCCCGACAAGCCCGGGCCGAATGGACCGCGATAGGATCAGGCCCGCTTGCGTTCCAGCAGCACCACGGACGTGTCGTCGTGGCGCCCGGTGCCCCGCGTGGCAGCGTTGGAATCGGCAAACAGCTTCGCCAAGGCCTGCTCAAGCGGAAGGTCGCGGGATTCTCTGAGGCTGTTCATGATGCCCGTAATGCCGAACTGATCGTGTTGCTGATCGCCGTCCGCAGGAAATGCCTCGTCCAGGCCGTCGGTGTAGATCAGCAGCCGCGAGTTTTCGGGTATGTAGACGGAGATTTCTTCGTAGACCCAATCTTCGTCAATGGCCAGCGGCAGTCCGCCCTGCTCTTCCGTGCCCATGATGCGAACTTCGTTGGTTTCCAGATTCTGAAGCAACGGCATGGGCTGGCCCGCTGAGGTCCACATGAGTCGATGGTTGGTCAGGTCCAGCGACGAGTAGAGCAGCGTGATGAAGCCGCCTTCGTCTTGTACGATGTCACTCGAACAGAGGCGTCTATTGACTTCTGAAACGAATTCCACGGTGTTCGGGTAACGCTGGTCGCGAATCATGCGGATCAGCGTATGCATGGTCATGATGGACATGCAGGCCTTGACGCCGTGTCCCGAAGCGTCGCCGACCAGCAGGATCATCTTGTCGTTGCCGAGATTGAAAACGTCGTAGTAATCGCCGCCGGCCATGATAACCGGGTTATCGCCCATGATCCGGATCTGGGAGGGTTCGTAGCGGGCGACGACCTCGTAGCCGTGAGGGGCCGGCAGGTCCTTGGGAATCACGGATTCCTGGAGACGTCGAACGGAATCCACTTCTTCCCGCAGACGTTCGGCAAGCATTCTGGAACGTTGCGCGATGACCGCGGCCTGCGCCGCTTCGATCATGGACGGGAGGAGGAAAATGAAGTCCCCCTCGGAATCTCGCATCAAATGCGAGTGCAGGCCGTTGGAGATGAACTTCGCCAGGTGGGTGAACGAACCCTGCTTCCATACCCCGACAATCGGGATGTTCGGCTGGGAGTCCTGGACCGTCTTGAACAGCGTCAGCGAGCGTTCCTCGTCCGGGAAATTGATGGCCATCAGGACGACGTCCCAGTCCTGCTGCGTTACCAGGGCCTCAAATTGGTCGGGGTCCGCCTGAATTTCGACGGTTGTCTCATCGACGTTGAGAATCAGACCAATGGTCTCGGCTTCAACGGGGTCGTCCCAGCCCACCAGTACGCGCATGTTCGTTGATCCCGCTCTTGGAAGGTCCTTGCCTAATCCCGGTCGATTGTGTTCAAAGCGTAATCATAAACAAATCGCCGAGGAAATGCACGAGTCGAATGCCCGTGCAGTTTTGCCTTCCCGCGGCTCTCAGCCGAGGGGAGGCTGGTGGTTTTGCCTCCGGGTACAGGCTCCGACTTGCCCGGAAACCTGTATCCGAAATTCTGCCTGCACTTCCGACGTTCGCCCAGGGATTGGACGTTTCTATCAGTTGCCCGCCATCGCCTGCGACTCGCCGCTGCTCGAATTTGCCGGTTTCCCGCCGTCAGTCGGCGAGTGGTGGCGCTGCCTCAGGTTCAGGGTCTCGACCAGCAGCGCAAACGCCATTGCGAAATAGATGTATCCCTTGTTGAAGTGCGTGCCGATGCCCTCGGCGACCAGCATGACGCCGATCAGCAGCAGGAAGCTCAGGGCGAGCATCTTCAAGGTCGGGTGCGTTTCTACGAAGCGGCTCACGGTTTCGGAAAAGACCAGCATGACTCCGACCGCGATCATTACTGCTCCGATCATCACCCAGATTCCGTAACCGTCGGCCCGTACCATGCCGACGGCCGTGATGACCGAGTCGAGCGAAAAGATGATATCCATCGTCATGATCTGCAGGATAACCGCCGTGAACGTGGCGCGTGTCCGCGGGCTCTGTTCTTCGCTCGGACCGGCCACGCGCGAGTGGATCTCGTGGACGGATTTCCACAACAGGAACAGTCCGCCGACCAGCAGAATCAAGTCCTTCACGGATACCTGGGAAATCTCTTCACTTAGCCATTCGGAGGGGATAGGAAGGGACGACAGGTCGAAAATGGGTTTTGTCAGGCCCAGGACCCAGGTGATCGTCAGAAGCAGTGCAATCCGCATCAG
>CAIPEB010000242.1 GCA_903863885.1 uncultured Planctomycetaceae bacterium
ACGACGCCCCCAAATGCAATCTTACCAGGATCCACCTTAAACAAGTCCTTTTTTTGTCTTGACAACCCCGACCGCTTCAGACGGTCCCGCCAATGCCGGCTGCAGTCATGGCAGCCTGGATGGAGGTGGTGTCGTCCGCGACCCCGTCCCCGATCGCCCCGAAATCCTTGACGTTCTTGAAATCAGAGGGCCGGGTTTGCAGATCCCTGGCCGTCGGGGTTCCAGTCGCAGCCGCCGCATCGGCGCCATTGTGCGGCGCTGCGTCGAACGCATGTGAGGTCAGGTCCGCGGAAACAAGTGGCAGGCCAACGCCGCCAGCAACGGCGGTGCGGAGCAAGGTGCGGCGAGAGATCCAAGATTCTGTCATTCAACGACTCCTTGGCACTTAGATCGCACGTATGCACGGAAGACCGCGTCTCACCGAAATCTCACTCCTGGGCGAAGGCAGCGCTCAGTCAACCTTACAGAAGGTGATTCAAGATTCACGCTCCCGGTGGGGCGGGCTGGCCCTGCAAGGCCGGAGAAGGGGAACTGCCCTCCTCGTACGCCCCCCCTCTAATGGGACACTAATTCTAAGGCACGCTCTGAGAGACGCCAAATCAATTAGCTGATTAATTCACTTTCGCGGATTTGGTCCTGTGGATCGGATAAGGCCCTCCCTGCTCGAAATTCGCTTCGTATCGCAACCTTCGGCTTCTTAATTACGCCAAAAGAGGGGAGTGACATTGACCCATCTCCGTCGCACCACCGCGGATCCAGAAACAAACCCCAAAGCCCCTTGTCGCGTGGCCTGCTCATTAGGTCGCGTGGATCGTGCCGGCGAAAAACTCTCGGAGCCATCCTCGCCGAAATGCTGGCAGGCCGCTACATTACGCGTGGCCCCGGGTGGACCGAATCGGGCGATCTGCCTCTCTCCATGATTGGATGCCGACGTGCGACGTCGGCACCATGTGCGACACGGGCGACGCGGCCGGGACCTGCGGGAAAGTCGCCCAGCATCATTTCTTCTTAAACAAAGGTTGAACAGCGAGAATGAGTGGAAGCCACGCTCGGTTGCAGGCAATTGCCGCAGTCACGAACTATCGGCCGCAGTCTCCCCCGATGAATTTCGCGGAGACGTCGTCCAGCGAGTTGTTCGGCTCGAACGTCTTCAGCATGGCCGAAATGGAACGGCGACTGCCGAAACAAGTCTACAAGTCCCTGAAGCGGACAGTCGAACAGGGCAAAGAACTCGACGTGTCGTTGGCGGACGTAGTGGCCAATGCCATGAAGGCATGGGCGATCGAGAAGGGAGCCACGCACTACGCTCACGTGTTCTTCCCTCTCACAGGCCTGACCGCCGAGAAGCACGACAGTTTTCTCGCGCCGGACGGCCAGGGCGGAGCGATCCTCGAATTCACTGGCGCCGCTCTGATCCGTGGCGAACCGGATGCATCGAGCTTCCCGTCCGGCGGCCTGCGAGCCACCTTTGAAGCGCGCGGCTACACGGCATGGGATGTGACCAGTCCCGCGTACATCCTCGAAAACCCGAACGGCACCACGCTCTGCATTCCGACGGCGTTCGTTTCGTGGACCGGCGAAGCACTCGACAAGAAGACCCCTGTACTCCGCTCGATGCAGGCGCTGAACAAACAGGCGCAGCGAGTCCTTCGTCTGTTTGGGCACACCGACGGAGCTCCGGTTGCGTCGACTGCCGGTCCCGAACAAGAGTATTTCCTGATTGACCGCAACTTCTTCTTTGCGCGGCCCGACCTGCTGACGGCCGGCCGCACCCTGTTCGGCGCGAAGCCGCCCAAGGGTCAGGAACTCGAAGACCACTATTTCGGTGCAATCCCGGACCGCGTGCTGGCGTTCATGCTGGAAGTTGAACGCGAACTGTTCAAGCTGGGCATCCCGATCAAGACGCGGCACAACGAAGTCGCACCGGCTCAGTACGAGATCGCTCCCGTCTTCGAGACCGCCAACCTCGCGACCGACCACCAGCAACTCGTGATGGTCACGCTCAAACGGGTCGCAGAAAGATACGGCATGACCTGCCTGCTGCACGAGAAGCCCTTCGCCGGCATCAACGGCTCGGGCAAACACGTCAACTATTCGCTGGGAAGTGCGTCGCACGGAAATCTGTTGGACCCGGGAGACACCCCGCATGCCAACATGCAGTTCCTGGTGTTTTGCGCGGCGGTGATCCGCTCGGTCCATAAGTACGGCGCACTGCTGCGAGCGGTCGTGGCACACGCCGGTAACGATCATCGCCTTGGTGCAAACGAAGCTCCGCCGGCAATTATCTCGGTGTTCCTCGGCGAGCAGTTGACTCAGATTTTCGAGCAGATTCGGCAGGGTGGCGAACCGACGTCGAAGGCGAAGAGCAAGTTGACCGTCGGCGTCGACGTGCTGCCGCCGTTGCCCAAGGACGCGGGTGACCGCAATCGCACCAGTCCATTCGCATTCACGGGCAACCGGTTCGAGTTTCGAGCGGTCGGTTCGAGCCAGTCGATCGCAGGTCCGCTGGTCGCCATGAACACGATCGTGGCCGAGTCGCTGGACTACGTCGCAACAGAACTTGAGAAAGCCACAGGCGGTGATGCGGCCAAGTTACCCGGCGCTGTGCAGAACGTGCTGCGAGACATCTTCGAAAAGCACGGTGCTGTAGTCTTCAACGGCGACGGCTACTCGGAAGCCTGGCACCGCGAAGCCGAACAGCGCGGACTGCCGAACTTGAAAACCACCGTCGATGCGTTGCCCGTGATGGGTCAGCCCGAGATCGTGGAACTTTTCGTCAAGTACGGCGTGCTGAGCAAACGCGA
>CAIPEB010000243.1 GCA_903863885.1 uncultured Planctomycetaceae bacterium
ACTGTAAAATCTTCTCGGTGCTGGCTCGGGTCCGGAAATATTTACTGTGCTGCGACATCGGTCATTTGCGGCCGTGTGCGGTTTTATGGGACCGAGCGACAAGAATTTGCTTATTTCTTGAATGGCACGGTAATTGCTTAAATAAATGAGTGCATTGGTGTGTATAACATTGACCGTTGCGTCAAACCCCGGCACTTGATGATCAGTTCTGGGGTAGTATTCAGTTCGCCACGGTACAGGCCGCGCAATCGGCCAAATCCGTGCTCTCTCGGTTGTTCGACGTGATCGCTGTGGGCACGTGTCACGTCCTGGATCATCTGCGACTGATGAGATACTCCCTGGTTGCAGAGTAGTTCTTTTCAAGAGAGCGATGCCAATGAGTACTGCAAGGTTCTTCGGTTCCGACGCTTCGGCCACGGTGAGACACATCGCGGGGATGAACTGCCTTGCAGCCACATTGCTTTGCGGACTGGCGGCGGGATTGAATAGTCCCGCGCGGGCGGATTCGTTCACGTACTCGCCGGTGCAAGCGAGCGCTCGGCCGTTGGGTCTGAATATCGCGGATCGCGTCGCACTGTCAGGCAGCGACTCCAAGTCGGCGACTTTCAACGCGACCGCGTTGCCCGCCATGAACAGCCTGATCAACTCGCGTTTCTCGGAGTACAGCTCGTACAACGCGCAGCCCGCGCCAACTGGTTTTGTGGCCTTGGATCCGGCCAAATTGAAATTGGTCGTGGCTGCCGATGTGCGTGTCTACTTTGTCGGAGAAGGTGCCGGTTACCACAATTCTCTTGGGGTGAACGCCAGCGGCACGGGTGTGACCAGCGGCAATCCTCTGCTTGTTTTTCCCGACTCCTCCAGCCCGATCTCCTATTATTCCTCGTCCGGTTCATCGACCCGGACGTCTTCCGAGCCGTTGTTTCCGGGAGACTTCGTTCAGTTGAACGGGGTGGGCGCCGGGGCGAACCTGGATTTCTTCTTGATTTCCGACGGGGCACGTAATGGGACCAACGTATTCACCACGAACCCCAGCGCGAATTCAGATCGTTTCAGCCACGCAGTGGCATTCGCCCAGACCGACAACCCGTATCTGCTGATCGGTTTCGAAGATCAGCTCAACGGCGGCGACAAGGATTTCAACGATCTGCTGTTTGCGGTTGACATGGGCACGCAGAACTGGGAAGCGCTGACCGGTTTGTCGGCCGGGGTTCCGGCACCCGAACCCGGGTTGATCTGGGTGGCGGTCCTTGCTTCGGGCGTCGTGCTGCAGCGCATGCGGCGAAAGCGGACTGTCGAGACAGTCGCGACGGCGGCCTGACCCGTATTGCGACGGTCCCGGGATTGTCTCTTGCTGAACAAGGCCTCGGGATCGAGCGCGAGTTTTCGCTCGCAGACCCACCTCGGGGGCACCCTCCCGAAATCGACGCGACAGTCCTGCGCGGGTCGTCGCGGGTTCAGCGCCGATCTCCCTCGATTTGCCCGAGCAGACGCAGCAGACCGTCGAGGATGGTCAACGGATGTGGCGGGCAACCTGGAATATAAAGGTCCACGGGGAGCAACGCTTCACAGCCGTTGTGGATTTCGGGGTTGCCCGCATAGGGGCCGCCGCTTACAGCGCACGCTCCGACGGCGATTGCCAACTTCGGGGCAGGAATCGCGGCATATGTCTCCAGGAGAGCGGTCCGCATGTTTTCGCTGACGGGCCCCGTCACTACGATGCCGTCCGCATGGCGAGGTGAGGCCACGAACTGGATGCCAAACCGGCCCAGGTCAAAGACGACGGTGCTCAGCACGTTGAGATCCGCTTCGCACGCGTTGCAGCCTGCTGCGCTGACCTGGCGGAGCTTTAATGACCGTCCAAAAACGCGGCGAGATTTCTCGTTTAAAGCGGAGGCCAGTTTCAGAGTCTGGCCATCGAGGACAAGGTCCTGCCGGTTTCTGGCCGCCAGTCGGTAGTCCTGCGTGTAGCGGATGGCCCCCGCGGGGCAGGCCTCCTGGCAATCCGTGCAGAAGAGACAGCGACCCAGGTCGAGACGGAGGCCTGCGCCGGCCGGATTGACTGCGCCCTCCCGGATGATCGCTTCGGTTGGGCACGCGTCCGCACATGCTCGACAGTCGTCCGCACACCTGGCGGAATCCAGCACCGGCAGTCCCCGAAAACGATCGGGAAGGACCGGTTCTTCGGCCGGATAAGGGATCGTGCGGTGTCCCTGCTTGAGGCGGGCGATCGTGGCTCGAAGCATGGAGCGTCCTTATAAATCAAAGCCGCAGTAGGACAAGTTGAAGCTTTTATTGCAGAGCGGGAAGTCCGAGATCTGCTGATTGCGGAGGGCCATGGCCAATCCGCTCCAGTTGTGGAATGACGGATCGACGATCTTGTATCTGGCAATCCGTCCCTGCTCATCGGTCAGGGCCACATGACAGATTTCGCCGCGCCAGCCTTCGACGAGGGAAACCGCCAGATGGCCGGCACGCAACGGACCGAGTGCCCTCCGCAGGGACCCGCCGGGCAGGGACTGGAGCTGGGCGCGGATGAACTCCACCGATCGTTGGATTTCGAGCCAGCGCACGTACGCCCTGGAAAAGACGTCGCCCGTATCCCAGCTCGAGACGGGAATCTGCACAAACCGAAAGACGCCCCAGGGGAAGTCCTGACGCACGTCGCACTCGACGCCACAGGCCCGCGCGGCCGGACCGACCAGGCCAAGTTCGAGACAGTCCTTGGGGGAAACGGTGCCGGTTCCCTCAAACCTGGCCTGCACGGAAGCCGAATCCCACAGCAGTTCCGCTGCCACCGTCACGTCCCGCTCGGCAGCCTCGAGTCGCTCGAGAAATTGCGCCTGCCGACCTTCTTCCAGATCGAATCCGACCCCGCCGGGACGCACGAGTCCCCGGCCAAAGCGACTGCCGCAAAGGAATGCGGTCAGGTTGAGGAAATCGCCGCGGAGACGTCCGCAATAGGCGGCGGTGGGCAGAAACGCGACATCGCCGGCTAAGGCTCCAAGGTCGCCGGTATGGTTGGCCAGCCGTTCGAGTTCCAGAGCCACACCGCGCAGCACTTCCGCCCGGGCTGAAAGATGGCCGCCCGCCAGTGCTTCGACCGCAAGGCAATAGGCGGTCGTGTGTCCGACGGACGTATCTCCCGCCACCGTCTCCAGCGTGTGAATCGTCCGCCTGTGCGGCCCGCCCGCGAGCGAGCGTTCCGCTCCCCGGTGCTGGTAGCCAAGCGAGATCTCCAGATGATAGACCTGTTCGCCGTGGCACTGAAAGCGAAAATGGCCCGGCTCGATGATCCCCGCATGCACCGGCCCCACCGCCACCTCGTGGATCTGCTCGCCCTCGACGCGGTAGAAGTCCGTCACGCCCACGACGGGCGCAGACCCCTCGGGTCTGCTCCAGGCATCCTGCCCGGGACGATATGAGGCATGAAACCTGACCGGTTTGAACCAGGGGTGCCCTTCCGGCCGGACGCCGTACTGCTCCGCGAGTTCGCGCTCGAACAAGTGCACCTGAGGACAGTCCGGCGTCAATGCAGGGTACCGGTCCGATTCGAGCCTGGCTTTGCCGACATGCAGTCTCGCGTTGAGACTGTCGGAGATGATCGCGTAGACTTCCAGTCCTGACGCCGCGGGGTTCACATGGCCGAACAGGGCGGCGACCCGATCGCCGTTGGCGGCGGCCTCGATGACCGCGTGACGGAAGTCGGGCAGCGGCAGCTCGGGCACGTCGCGAGCGGGCAGTGCAATGCCGTTTCGGGTGTGGGCGAAGCCGAACTTGCCGTTCATCGGGGGTTCTCCAGAAATCGGGCGGCCTCCCGCAGGAGGTTCTCCAGCGGCGCCGGAATCCAGAGTCCCAATAACAGTGCCAGCAGGAGTGCGGCCAGGATCGGCGCCACCGTGGCGAACCTGTCGCGGTAACTGGTCGAAGCCGTCGACTCCGACGGCGTGCCCTGAACCACGGCCAGCACGGTCGCTCCCATGCCGATGAACACCGCCGCGAGCAGCACCAGGAACAACGCCCCCGCAACGTAGTGTCCGCCGGCAAAGGTGGCACTGATGATGGTGAATTCGCTGACGAACGGACCGAACGGGGGCGCGCCGGTGATGGCGAGGAATCCGGCCAGGAACAACGCACCGGAGATCGGCACGCGGCCCATTGCGCCGCACACCTGATCCGTCAGTTTGCTGCCGTAGGCCCGATGAATGTTGCCGGCCGAAAGAAACAGCACCGCCTTGGTGAGCCCGTTGTTGATCAGGTGCAGCAAAGCCCCGTAGGCGGCCAGACCGCCGATGCCGATGCCCAGCACGAGGATGCCCATGTGCTCGACGCTGGAGTAGGCGAGCATCCGCTTGAAGTCGCGCTGCCGGACCATGAAGACGGCCGCACAAGCCATCGACAGCAGGCCCATGAAGATCATCAGTTCGCGGGCGAAGGCGGCTTCCGAACTGGCGCGGATGATCTGATATACGCGCAGGATGGCCAGGAAGGCACAGCTGGTGACGCCGCCTGCCAACAGCGTGCCGACGACTCCCGGCGCCTCGCCGTATGCGTCGGGCTTCCAGGTGTGCATCGGCGCCAAACCCATCTTGGTCCCGTAGCCGACGAACAGCAGTACGAATGCCGCGTGGAGCCAGGGCGCCGACAACTGAGGCACCTCGCGCACCAGTTCGTCAAAGAACAGCGTTGATTGCAGGCCGCTCTGCAGGGCGGAGTACGCCAGGAAGAAAGACCCCAGCAGTGCCAGGGCAATCCCCACGGACCCGATCAGCAGGTATTTCCAGGTGGCCTCGAGCGAACGCGAGTTGTGGTTGAAGTACAACATCGGGGCACTGGCCAAAGTCGTGGCCTCCATCCCGACCCACATGAGACCCAGGTGATGGGACAGGCAGACCAGCGTCATCGTCGTCGACACGGCGAACAAACAGGCACAAAACACGCGGTTCGTGCGGTTGGAACGCAATGGCAGGTACCCCGCGGCATACCACGCACAAAGCAGAAAGAGCAGACTCTGGAAGCCCAGAACGACTTTGTCGAGAGCATCCAGATAGAGCCATCCCCACAGGCCCGTTACCGGCTGCGGCGACGCGAACAAAGCGTACAGCACGAGGCACAGATGCCCCGCCGCGCCCAGCGGCAGCAGTCTGGGACGCCACCGATCAGAGGGCACGGCGAATGCTGCCGCCGCCATCGTCAACGGAAACAAGAGCAGCAAGTATGCCATGGAGTTATTCCTGCATCTCCGGAAGCTGTTCTCTCAATTCGGTCAAATGCTCGGTGCTGATCGAGGCGAACGAGCGGCTGATCTGATGGATAATGATGCCCATCACAAAAACTCCGGTGAACAAGTCCAGCAACACGCCGATCTCGACGAGGAACGGCACCGCCTCCAGCAGGAGCAAGCCGAACAGGAAGATGCCGTTTTCGAGCACCAGGTAGCCGAGCACCTGCGTGATCGCTTTTCTGCGCGTGGTGAGCAGCAGGAATCCGGTCCAGACCGTGGCCAGCGAAGCGGGAACGATCAACAGGCCGGCGTGCGCGTCGGCTACGGGCAGCGCGAAAGAGAACGCGAGCGCCAGGCCGGTGCCGATCGCCCCCAGGAACAACGATGCCATGTGACCCACGTACGGCGAGACCTCGTGCTGGATGTTGGCCTCCCGCATCGCCCGCACGAGCAGCCGGGGGATCACGACGCCCTTGAGGACCACGGTCACCACGACCAGCAGCAGGCCTCGGACGCCGGTTCCCGTGTGGCACACCAAAGGGGCCAGTCCCAGGAGCATCCCCTGCAAGGCCACCGCGTCGATCACGGCCCGGATGCGACTGACCCCCAAAGCGTAGAAGTTGAGGGCCAGTGCCAGGATCAGCAGCGGGTCGAGAATCTGTGCCATGGGTCACCTTGCGATCAAGACCAGGCCGAATGCGGATAACAGGCAGGCCGCAACCAGCAGCGTCGGAACGTGCGTCAGCTTCAGACGGGCCATCGTGGATTCCACGACGCCGATCACGACGGCCACCAACAGCAGGCCTCCCAGAAAGATCGGCCAGTCGAGCCAGGCCGGTCCCCCGCCCATCGGCAGCATCAAGCGGAGTACCAATGCGGAAAAAGCGAACAACTTGAGCGACGCGCCATACAGAATCATGGCGAACGCCGGTCCGCTGTGGTCGAGCACCATGACCTCGTGGATCATCGTCAGCTCCAAGTGCGTATTGGGGTCGTCAAAGGGAACCCGGCAATTCTCGACCAGCAGAACGATGAACCAGCTCAACAATACCAGGGCCAGCGAGGCGCCGGCCGTCGCCCAGTGCGTTGTCAGCGAGTCCCCGAGCATCACGCCCAATTGCAGCGATCCGGAGAGTTTCGCCAGCACCAGCAGGCCGAGGAACAGAGCCGGCTCGGCCAGACAGGCGAAGGTGACTTCGCGCGCCGCACCCATGCCCTCGAAGGCCGAGCCCGTGTCCAAAGCGGCGACGGCTGTGAAGAACCGCCCCAGTCCAAGCAGGTAGGCCAGGAGAATCAGGTCGCCCGTGAACGATACGGGAGCAAAGGAACTGCCGAGCGGAATCAGCAGCAATGCGGTCAGCACCGTTGCCAGACCCACTACCGGCCCCGCCTGGAAAACCCACGTCGTGGTCTCGCTGATTACTGAACCCTTCCGGCACAGTTTGATCAGATCCCGATACGGCTGCATTACCGGCGGCCCGACCCGCCCCGCAAATACCGCCTTGGTCTTTCCGATCACTCCCAGCATCAAAGGCGGGAACACAATCGCGGTCAGCATGTGCAACGCCCCAATGACGAATGCTTCCATGATCTTTCTCTTCGCTTCACCGCCAGAACAAGAGCACCAGTAAAGTCAGGAAGATGTACAGCAAATACGCTTGAATGCTCCCCTGCTGGAGCACCCGAAACCAACCGCACAGCCACGAAATCCATCGGATCGCGGGCAGCACGCCCTCCTCCAGCACCACGTCCGGGACGTCGCTGTGAAAAGAGGCCGCCCCGGGAAAAAGCGGCAGGTCGGCGGGCTGCTGCCGGTGAGGCCGCAGGGCCCAGGCGAAGAGCCCCACCAGCATCTGGCCGAAGGAGGAGGACGTGTATTGCATCCGCGCTGTCGGCATCGCGTAACCGCAGCCCCAGGTCGGCCCGACGGACACCGTTTCCCGGCTGAGGCGGCTCCTCAGCCAGAGGCTCGCAACCGCCGTGATGGCCAGGAGGAGCAACCCCATCGCGCTGATCCACCCCACCGGCGCGTGCGTGGTCAGTTGCACGTCGGATGCAGGCAATTCGGGCGCCCACGCCTCGATCGCTCGGGTCAGCATCGGAGCTGCCAGGCCGGGGACCAGCCCAATCACCAGACAGCATGCCACCAGCACTCCCATGGCTCCGATCATCGACCAGTCCGCTTCGCGGGCTTCGGCCGCCTGTTGCGAGCGAGGTGTCCCCAGAAAAATCACCCCGAAGACCTTCACGAAACAGGCCACGGCGAGCGCGCCGATCAGGGCCAGCGCGGGAGCGGCAAAAGCGGCCCCGACGAGGGTTGGCCCGGCTTTCGGATCCAGCGTGCGGAACAGGCCGAGATACACCAGGAACTCACTCACAAATCCGTTCAGCGGAGGCAGGCCGCAAATCGCGACGGCGCCCATGAGAAAGCAGATTGCGGTTCGCGGCATCCGTTTGGCCAGGCCGCCCAGGTGATCGATGTCGCGGGTGTGCGTGGCATGGATGACCGAACCGGCGCCGAGGAACAGCAGGGCTTTGAAGAGGGCGTGGTTCCAGACGTGCAGCAGTCCTCCGGCCAGTCCCAGGACGACCCAGTCGACTCGCCCCAGCGATCGCCCGGCCAAGGCCAAACCGAGGCCCATGACGATGATTCCGATGTTCTCGATGCTGTGGTAGGCCAGCAACCGCTTGAGATCATGCTGCCCGATTGCGTAGGCAACGCCCAGTACACCCGAGACCGCGCCGAGGACGAGCAGGCTGCCGCCCCAGGCGAGCGGCGGATTCGGCAAGAGCGAAGTCACTCGGACAATCCCGTAAATTCCCATCTTCAGGACGACGCCCGACATCATGGCCGACACGTGACTCGGCGCCATCGCATGCGCTCCGGGCAGCCAGACGTGCAGCGGCATCAAGCCGGCTTTCAGGCCAAAACCTGCAGCACAAAGCACGAACACGGCCGCAGCCAGATGGCGGCTGATTTCGTTCTCGTGCAACGGTCGCAGTTGAAACGAGCCGCTGGCGGAGGCGAGCAAGGCGAAAAGTGCAAAGAGGATGAGCGTGGAGAAGTGCGTGGCACCCAGGTAGAGCCAACCGGTGCGTCGCACCTGCGGGTCCCGGTCCTCGGTCGTCACGAGGAAGAAGTTCGCCAGGGCCATGACCTCCCAGCCAACCAGAAAGAGCAGGCTGTTGCGGGCCAGCAGCATCAGCGCCATCGAGGCCGGGAGCAGACCGTAAAACAGCCGCAGCTTGCGCCCGTTTTCCCGATGCTCCGTCTGCTTCCAATAGCTCAGGCCGTAGATCGAGCCCAGTGCGGGAATCAGGAACACGGGCACCAGGAACAGCGCCGAGAGCCCATCCATCCGGACCCGAAATTCGCCCCCGGGTATGGCCCACCGCCAAAGCAGCTCTTCGCTGTTCGCGCCCGACCAGAAGACGCCAACGCCAGCCAGCCCCAGCCCGCAACCGATGAGCAGTATGAGCGCGGATATCCATTGTCCCGCGCAGGTCGAGCGGGCGCACAATAGCCCCGGCACACCACTGACAGCGCATGCCGCCAAACCGACGAGGACCAGCTCTTCGCTCATCCGGTCATCCTCCACCAGGTACCCGACGATACCCGGGCGAACTCGAACACGACCGCAATCACGATATGGATCAACCTGCCGGGAGGAAGATCAACTCAAGCCGCCGCATCTCCACCCCCGCCGCCCGGCGGAACCGACAAGCCCGCCTCGACGCGGCACACCTCCTGCAGCAATTCCTCACGCGGGGCCTGACGCAGCAGCATCGAACGGAACTTCTCATCTCGCAGGACGAACGACAACCGCGAGAGCAGCTGCAGGTGGCTCCGGGTGGTCGGACTGATAATCGAAAACAGCACCTGCACGGGCTTGCCATCCAGCGCTCCGAAGTCGACCGGTTTTGCCAGAAAGGCCAGCGTGACCATGGGCCTGGCCACCTGCAGCACGATCGGGTTGCGGACGTGGGGGATGGCGATGCCGCCACCAAGCGCTGTGGAAGCCAAGGCCTCCCGCGCGAGAAAGAGTTGCAGGAGCAGTTCGCGATCCAGGCTGTCGGGCAGCGGCAGGAACTGGACCAACGCTCGCAACGCCTCTTCCTTGTTGACGCTGGGCAGTTGGGAAACAATGCCGCCTTCCGCCAAAGCTTCGGCCAGGCTGGGAATCGGCTCTGCGGTGTTTTCCTGCTGCTGAAATACCTCCAGCGAAACGGCGACCTGATTGGCCGTCGCCCATTCCAGAAGTTCGACGCGGTTGAACCGATACTGGCCGGCTATGTACTGGGCTGGCAGCCCGCGCTGGCGAACCCAGTTCGTTACCGTCGACTCCGGTACCTTCAGGCACCGACTCACTTCCCGAACCGTCAATTGCACTGCTTATCCCTTTGCTTCTGTTCCGCACGCGCGGCGGCGAATTCCCGGGCCGTTCGTCCGCCCCGGTTGCAGCTTTTCCTCTGGTGGGAAGGATGCGGAGGAAGACGGAAGGGAACCGCAGTTCATTTCGGCGCCTCGCCGTCGGTCTCCATACCTTTGAGCATTTCGAGCGACTCGTGCAAATGCGATTCGAAATACTGCCGCATGAGTTGAAGAACTTTGCCGAGGATCGGATCTCGCAATGAATAAAAAACCTGGTTTCCGCTCTTTCGCCCGGTGACAATTTGCCGGGCACGCAGCACCGAGAGGTGCTGTGAAGCGTTGGCCTGCTCAAGGCCCAACTGTTCCAGGATTCGACTGACCGGTACCTCTCCCTCGGCGCACAGCAGCTCGACCACGGCGATTCGCGTGGGATGGGCCAGCGCTTGAAAGCAACTGGCTTTGAAGCGGCGTAGTTTATCCTGCATGGGCGCGCTCCTCGCCAACAACGGCGCTTGCCGCGTTGACTGATCGTGCGTCAGTTCAACCTGATCGACTTCACCCGACACGAAACCCGGTGACGACAGGCACCGACTCTCCGCTCTTTCACCGGGTGCGAGCGCTTCGCAACGGGTATTGGGAAGGGGACGTGTGTTCCGTGCACCAATGCCGCCTGCCGGGTCGGCCCGAACGGCAGTGCTGTCTTAGTATATTCGCACATGCGAATATGAGCAACGGTTCCTCGCGGAATATCCAACGTGAAAGACCGAGGTGCCGTTTCCAGAACACGAGGCGGCTTCGCCGACGCAGAGTCCCGGCATCAGCGGAATCCGGTTGTGAATGGATTCCCGCCCGTCGCGATTTTCAGCGTTCAAGTGCTCCGCGATTCCATCCGGTCACGGGGCTTTGAATTCGCCGCCGGCAAACCACGTTGCACGCCGATTGCCAAAGGCGCGGGTATCGCTCCACAACGAACTTACGTGGCCGATATGTTGCACCAGACTGGGAGTAGGGAAATAGACAGGCACGCCGGCCCGAACGGCCCATTGGCCGATGAGCCAATCGATGTCCGCCAGTCGCTCCGCCCCGCGATTCCAGCGGTGTTCCACAACGTCACGATCCGCCACGAATCGTTTTGCCGCGTCCCGCGAGAAGACAAAGGCCAATGCCGACCACACCCATGCGCCGTGAAACAGGTGCCAACCGCGCCGCGGCTGAACGTAGGCCCGAGAGCAGTATAGGGACGCAATCCCGGGCAAATCTCCGGGCCACAGGACACGCTCCAGGTAACGCCGCAATTCCGGGGACTGAACAAACAAGCCATCGTCCTGGACCAGCAGGTAGGCATCGGCCGACGGCTCCCGCATCAGCAGTTCGACGAGTGCCAGGTAGTAGTTCGGCCACGCGCCGATGCAAGGGTCTCGATGGGTCCGGGGAAGATCGCGGTAGGCCGCGGGGATGTCGACTTCTCCGTCGACAAACAGGCGAGGACGCTCCCATCCCGCATGGGTGAGACTATCGAGACATTCCTTGAGCGTGGGAACTCCCCGGGGGGCCGTTGTCACTGCGGTGGACCACGTCAGAATGGGCGGACCTGATCGACGTCGCGGGATAGGTACGATCTTGTCGATCGAGTCCGCGGATATCGCACCGATGCCCGAGGACAGCGCAAGCGGCACCTCGACGCAGTCCTCCTCGCCCGGCAGGTTCGCAACGGCCAGCCGATTCAATTCCTGAGCCCGAGCCGTATCACATCCCGGAACTCCCCCCTGCCGCAAAACCTGCGACGAAAATCCGTAAAGCAATGAGGCTATCGTGGGATTGATGTGTTCCGGAGCCGGAGAAAACGACTCGCAACAAGCACGGCAGGCGTCGCGGCCGACGATGGATAGACGGCAGCTTTCGACGCCTGCGATGCGTTCCAGCAGGCTGCAGTAAGCGACCTCCGTATCCTTCTCTTCCCGAACGATGCGCCGGAACGGACACTCATCAATAGTTCGCGGTTCGCTGCTCATGCACGATTCACAATCTGCGAAGCCAATCGAGTCCCGGGTTTCAGCATCACGCGCAGTCCATAGCCGGTGCGCAATTAGATCCGCGACGACTTATATCGGTCAACGCATAACGCGGATTAGACGACCGTCAGCGTGTCGGTGATGATCCGCTTGGCGCAATCCCACGAGTGTTCCCGTTCGATGTAGTTTCTCGCGTCTCGGCTGGCCTGGGAGATGTCAGCCCCGTAAAGAGACTGCAGCACGTCCGCCAATCCATCGGCTGTCATCAGCTGCGAGAGGATTGGCTGGTCATGCAGAAGGAACACGATTTCGCCGCCCGCGACCGGAATTGTCCGTAACGGCTGATGTTCGTTCATGGGAGGGGCGTCGGTGGTAACGAGGGGCATGCCGGCGGCCTGGCATTCGAGCAACTGCAGCCCGAGCCCTTCCCAATGGCTCGGCTGGACGCACACGTCGCCGTCCATGTACAGCCGTCCGTTGAACTCCGGAGCCCTGCGGATTTCCACGTGCGACGGCATGTCGGGAACGTGCCTGCGCTGGGAGTAGACCGTGAACGGCAGGTGGGGAGCCAGCCGGGCGACCTGGGCGATCAGTTCCATGCCCTTGCGCGGGTATTCGGTCATCGATCCGTCCAGTCGCCGCCCGTGTCCGCCGCCCCACCCGTCGACGAATACAAACCGTCGACAGGACTCTCGCTGGCGGAACGCAAATCGATCGGTATCGATGGGCCACGGGACATAGACCGCCTTCCAGCCGAACCCGTAGCGGCGTTTCCAATCGGTGATATGCGCGAATGTGTGCCGTGTAGGGCAAATCATAACGTCGACGTAGTTCAGCCAGTCCTGCTTGGGGTGGATCCACTCCCAGTTCGGCACGCAGGCAACGCCGACGCTTGCTGCCCGGGCGGCCTGTGGAAGCTCCGGGAGATAAGGACGCTCGACGAAGAGAATCCAGTCAAGTCCCCTGAACCACACGCTTAACTCGCGCGGATCTCGCGTCAGGGGGACGATGTCTACTCGGCAACCCAGTTTGGGGTCAGGCAGCGTCGGGAACTGCGGATGGATCGGCACAAGCCACCGATCGACGGCGAGATGCCTGGCCAGGTCGTGGGTCTGGTAGCCAAGACCGCTCGCGGTATTCCAGCCCACCAGCCCGATCTTCCCCGGCCGGCGCGGCGGCGGACTCCATTGGACAATCTGTTCGACCGAATCGACGGCGTCGGCGAAGACACGGGGATCGGGCCCGTTTTCGTAGATCGAGGAGACAACTCCGATGTGCTGGACGACGGACGGCGTATGGTAAGCGATCGGCAGTCCCTGCCTTGTCGCCCAGGCGCTCACCACCGCGTCGTCGTTGTGCCTGCCGTGGTGGAGTTCATGCAGGACCTGCGGGTCGGCGAGGAACTGCCGCAGGACATCGCGGCGAAAAACGAGGGCCTGGCCACCGAACACTCGATAGAAACCGGACGACAGCAGGTGCCATCCAGGCTCATCGGCGGCATGGACCCGGGGCGTGAACAACGAGACCAAACCGACTCCGAGCGGCCAGAACTGCTCCTCGCACCATGCTCTCAAGCCGCCGGCGATTCGGACGTCGTCCTGAAAAACGGCATAGCCATCGGCGTCCGGTTGTTCCTGGTGCAACGCCACCAGCGAACTGTAGAAGTTCGCGATGTTACCCCGCCGCTGCAAGTGCACGGTCCGCGGGTAGTCGCCAAACTCTTCCGGGAGCCAAGATCCGGGTTCGGCGAAGATGTGAACCGGACCAAATCCCGCCATTCGGAGGCTGCGGAGCGTCGTGAGAATCGTGGGAGCCGAGCGTGGCGCCGTGAGGAGTCCGACATTCCAGTTGAGGCGGCTTCGTGCGCGTTCCGTGCCGCCGTTCGAAAAAGCCGCGTGTTCTTCCTCGACCGGCAATTCCGGAGGGAAGCAAATGTCCGGCGTTCCCGCCGGGACATAGCCAAGGTGGTTGAGTATCCGCTGCCGAAGTCGCTTTGCGCGTTCGGCGTCACAACCCGGGCAACCACCCGCCTGAATGATCCTGCCGGCGGCGCTGTAGACGAGCGACGCAATGATCGGATTGATCTCGCTGCCGGGCGAAAGCGAACGGCAGCAGGCTTCGCACGCGTCGCGTTTCACGATGGCCAGATCGGGATCCGACACTCCCGTAATCAGCGCAATCCGCCGACAGCATGTTTGTTCGGATTGGCCGGTGCCGCCGCGCAGTTCACGGAAGCCGCACTGTTCAGGGGTCCGCATCGCAGTCACTTGCCGCGCATCGGCAGCGATTCTTTCTTGACGGCCTGACCTTCGTACGCCCCGGCGATGCCGGGCGGCGCGGGTTCGTAGCCGGGTTGACTCAAATCGGCCTCGAGATCCCACCGACCTCCGCGGTAGACGTAGATGGCGTAGCCCGCCGGGGTGCCCATGACCCCCAACATCCGGCTGGAAGCATAGGTGGTTCCGCTCTCGTTGATCACACGGAGCCCCTCATGTTTGAGTTGGACACGGAATCTTCTGATTTCCATTCCGACGAACACCAGGGCAGCCGCCGATACGGCGAAGCCCCCGCACGTGATGTACTGGATGAGTTGACCCATACGTTTTGCTCCATTCAAACGGCAAGAGAACCGGTATCAAGGAATCGCGGGCTTCCCCCCGGTTCGCGAGGGGACGAGCGTTTGCGCCAGTCGAAAGCCGAGAATACTGTATCGCGTCTCCGAAGGAACAAAGGACGGCATCGCCGATCGAAGAAACTTCGGCGTGGAGCGGTAGTCCCCGCCGCGAATCGCCTGACTGTCCGTCGCAGCGCCCGCTTCGAAGTTGTGGCACCACTCGCCGACATTGCCGTACACGTCGAACAAGCCCCAGGGGTTCGGTTTGAGTTGGCCGACCGGCCGCGTTCGCTCCTTGGCATTCGCAGAGTACCACGCGTACGCGTCCAGCAGCGAGACATCATTGCCGAAGAACCGGCTGGTCTGGGAACTCGCCCGGACGGCATACTCCCATTCAGCATCGGTCGGCAGACGGTAGCCTTTTCTGGCGAGATAGTCCTCAGGCAATTTCATTCCCGGGCCAATCTGGTCGAGCGGCGGGTAGCACATGTCGTCCTCGGAAATGCCCGGTTCCCGCTCGCTTAACCATCGGCAGTACTTCACTGCGTCGTACCAGGAGACCATGTTGATCGGGCAGTCGGCCTCGGGA
Organism: uncultured Planctomycetaceae bacterium; assembly: GCA_903863885.1. Classification (GTDB taxonomy): domain Bacteria; phylum Planctomycetota; class Planctomycetia; order Pirellulales; family Pirellulaceae; genus CAIPEB01. The sequence goes on from CAIPEB010000243.1 coordinate 14,809, forward strand.
CTGATTGCGTGGTCGTAGGCGAATTCCGGTTGAAAGCGGAGGAACTGCCCGACCGTCACCTCATGGGCGCCGACTGCGAATCCGTGATCGATCGACACTTCGCGCCGGGTCTCGTTCTTGTCTCGCCCGACTTCGTAGTCTGCGGAGCCCATCGTGAAAGTGGCCGGGGCGTCGATGACCACCATCGTTTGTGATTGTCCATTGACGAACCAGGTCCGGTTGTCCGGCGCCTTGCCGGCGAGTTTGGCTGTCACACTCTCAAGTTGCCTGCTCTTCCAACGTCTCAGCAGCCACTCTGCCGCAGCATGAACGGCCGCGTCCGGGTCGGATTCGTAGGCCTTCAGGAGCCGCGCCGTGATGACGCTTCGCTGGTCCTCGGACAAGCGGCAGAAGTCAAGTCCCAGGATGATCGCCTGACGGACCGCCGGGTCTTTCTCTTCGTCGAACCGGGCCAGAGCGTCCTCCCAGGCGATTCCGGCCGGATAGATGCGTTGGATCAGCAGCGTGCGCAGACGCGGATCGCCCGTTTGCTTCAGCAGCGGCCAGAAGTTCATCCCGCCCTGCAGGCGGAGGATTGTCTCGGCGGCATTGGCTTGGCGCTGAAGTCGGGTTTCGTGCTCCGGCGACGGTGTCAAGGGCACGGGATCCCTGAGCGACTCCGCCATGATCGTGGCGATACGCGGACCACGGGCATTGGCCACGGGATAGAGGATCGAGAACTGCGTGGCGTCGGCATCCATAAGAAGTCGCGCCAGCAAGTCGTCAGGGAGCAGCGACTCGTCGGCAGCGCCGTAGTTGGCGATGATGCTGGCGGCCAGCAGCCTATCCTGATTTGTTGCGTTCGGATCACGGAATGTATCCAGCAAGGGCTGCACCAAACGGTCCTGCACCGGTCGCAGGGCCTCGACCCAGGGATTCGCCACGAGCGGGTCTTGTTTGACCAGCGCGGATGTGACGCGGCCTGCGAACGGTTGCCAGTTCTCGCTCGCAGGATCGTAGGCCGCCAGCGCCGAAGCCGCGCAGAGAACCTCTTTCGCGGTCAAGTCGGACTTCTGCGTTTCCTTCCACAGGATGGGCAGCAGTTCGAGACTCCTGCGTTTCAACTCCTCGCGAATCACGAGGTGTTCCTCAACGCCGGCCGCAAGCAGTCGCTCCGTCAGGAAGGCAAGTTCGCCGTCGCCGAGCCGGGCGAGCGCCAGATTGCCTCGGGTGCGTTGGCCGATCGTCGCCGGCGATCCGGTTGCGACACTCGCGACGTTGCTTCGCCACAGCTCCGGGTGTTGGTCTAATTGATCCAAGAGCGGCGCCAGGTGCTGCATGTCCACATTCCAGAGTTGATCGACAAGGTTGGCGAAGTGTCGAACCTGTGTCCTCCGCTCTGCGGCATCGCGCAGCATGGTTGCCGAAACGACTAAGACTGCCAGCAACACGATGACGGTTCCGACGCGCGCGAGATGGTGCTTGGTGGCCACACGCATCATTCGCCGCTGTGCCTGCGACCAGTCGCGAGTCCGCGTGAAGAGTCGAATGCTCAGCCATTCCCCCAGGGACGGCAGTTGCTTGTGTTCCGGCTTGTTGGTCCACAAGATCGTCCGTTCCGTGAGGCGAATCTCGGCGCGTCCGCGTCGGCTTTGCCTCTGTTCCCGCGATAACCACTCGCGCATCGCGGGAATGAGATAGTCGTGCGTCAGTTCGTAATAGTCGTGGCCGGACGGTGTCGCAGAAACGGAGCCGTCCGACGGAGTCCCGATCGGGTCGGCCGGAGTGATCAGACGCAGTTCGCTGTCCAGGATGCGGATCAGTTCGTCAAAGTCCTTTTTCCGGTCTGTATAACGCGACGCCTCCAGCAGTTCGGCATAGGATTTCCTGTTCCCCTTGATATCAACGCCCGTCGCTGGCAACAGGGTCTTCAGGACGCCCTGCGCGGCGGCGGCGTGCATGCGGAACCTGGGGTTGGCACTGGAAGAACTGAACGCTTCGTCCAAGAATGTGACGCCGATGCCTTCCGTACCTCCGGCGGCCTTCAAGGCGGCCGGCGTCCACGGTTTGTCCTTCACCATGTCGGCGAACAAAGCGAGACGAACGCTGACCACCCGACCGTTGGACGCGAGGGCCTCGACGGAGCGATCGAGAAACGCGTCGTGATCGTGAGTCAATTCGGCGGCGTCTTCCGGCAATGCTGCGTAGGCCTGGCCGAACAGGGTCAGCACCTTCTTGGCATGCCTCAAATCAAACCGGTCGACGGCGGCTACGTTGTGACTCTGGACGAGTTCGATCTCCAACGCATGGAGGAACCGCGTCGCTGCCATCCAGAAATCGTCCCGCACCATGATCAGGCACTGAAGGTGTCCGCCGTCGCACTGCCGCAGTGCCTGGAGCAGTTGCGATTCCTCTTGTCGCTCGGTCGCGTGCAGCCATTGCTCGAACTGATCGAGAATGATCAGGATCTTGCGGCCTGAAGCCAGCCAGGCTCCTTCGCGGAGACTTGCACAGAGCTCATGGAGGGCCAGATCTTTGGGGATTTCAGGATGCCGTTTGCGGAGTTCCTTCAGAAGACGCAGTTCCGTCTCCTGGGAAGTTGCCTCCACGTAGATCGCTTCGACTCGATTACTCAGGTGCGTCAGGAGACCGGCTTTGACGAAGGATGATTTTCCGCTGCCGCTCGGGCCGTAGATCAGGCCGACAGGGAAAGTGCGGTCGGGATCGGTCTGTTCTATCCGCGTCTTCCAGAAGCGGATGCTGTCGGGGAGTCCGTGGCGGTCGCGCGGGCCGGGCAATAACTGCAGGTAGAAGTCGGCGTCCTCGTTATCAAACGAGCGCAAGCCCTTGGGCACGACCGCCGCAACTCGCTCGGCGTGGCTTTCCGCCGGGGCCCTTGTCTCGGAAAGCCACTGACGCAGGTCGTCGGCCAGGTCGCTCGCCGTCGTGTAGCGTTCCGTCATTCGCTTCGCCAGGCACTTCAGGCAAATCCGCTCGAGTTCGGCCGGGATTTGGGGATTCAATTGACGGAGCGGTTGTGCGTTGCTGAAGAGGATCTGGTCGTACAATGCCGCCTCGTCGTCCGCTGCGAAAGGCCGTCGTCCGACCATGAGTTCGTAGAAGATGACGCCAAGACCCCAGATGTCGCAGCGGCCGTCCAGGCGGTGCGACTCTCCGCGGACTTGCTCCGGGGACATGTAGTGCGGAGTGCCGGCGCGCTCGCCCTGGTGACGCCGTCGCACGCTCTCGTGAATCGCCAAGCCAAAATCCGTGATGTAGGCGCGGCCTTCGCTGTCCAGGAGGATATTTCCCGGCTTGACGTCCCGGTGAATGAACCCTTGCTGATGGGCATGGCCGAGAGCTCCCGCCACAGTGGCCACAAGTTCGGCGGCCTCGGCAAACGACGGCCGCTCCCGCTTGATTCGCGCCGCTAAGTCGCCCCCCTCCAAATACTTGGAAACGATATAACAGGGAATCTCGTCGGTGCTGCCCACGTCGTGGACGGATACGACGCGCGGATGATCGAGATTGGCGGCGGCCCGGGCTTCGCGAAGGTAGGACCTGGCGTCATCCGGTTCCAATGTGCGGTAGGCGACTTTGATGGCAACGGGGCGCTCGAGTTGGTCGTCGTGCGCCAGATAGACAACTCCAAATCCCCCCCGCCCCAAGACCCTTTCGACGCGGTAGCGGCCGATTTGTTGGGGATGATCGCCGTTGGGTTCCTGGGGATCGCTTTGCCAGGCCTGAGTTTGGGCGGAATATCTCGATGGATCCAAGGGTCTTGGACCTCCATTCGTTCGGTCCAAACGTTCCGAAAACCAACTTGGGTGTACCGGCCCACCGGTTTTCGCCATGACCTTCGATGCGTCCACTTCCGCGGGCAATCGGGGTCGGACAGCGGCGATGGTGCGACAATACTAGAGGCGGATCCGCAACAAAGCAATCAAAAAAAACGCCCGCGCAGGTGGCAAGCACCTCGGCGGCGGCGCTGGTCCCAAGCTGCTCGGCCGAGGTTGGTCCGATTGCCACGACCAGGTGCTGAACGAGGCCGCGGGCGAAGAGCCGGACGAAGACCTGGTCGTATACCTCGGCGTCACGGTCTGACGAGCCGAACCGGACGCTGCACCTGACCGGATTCACTGAAACAGCTCAGTTTCCAGCTTTCCGTAATTGCTTTTCAGAGAAAGCGGATGGAGAAGTGCCGGGTTTCTCGGGTTTGTTAAGAGACTCAACCGATGAACGATAGGTAGGGCCGCGATTCGGACGGACCATCGATTGCACCCGAGTGGCGGGCCGGGGCGGACTCAACAACAATCCAATTGGCCGTTGCCGGTTGAATCGCGTCGTAACGCAGGCGCTTTCCCGGCGGGACAATCACACTGTTCGGCGACTGAGACTTGCCAATGAAACGTTTCCTTGGGCGTTTGGCGGTGGCGTTGTGCAGCGGCTGCATTATCGCGTATTACGGTGAGTTTGTTTTCTGGGCTACGCCCGATCGTGAAGGGATGAACCTGGGCGGCATTATCGCGGTCTGGCTGCTGTATTCGATAATGGCCTACCCCTTCCTCTGTGTGGTCAGCTACTTCAAGGTACGCGATCCTTGGGCCATATTCCTCGCAGGCGCGTTTTACGGATGGTTCGAGGAGGGCATCGTCGTCCAGACGACGTACGGCACACCTGACACCCCATTCCCGATGTCCATCTCGTTCACGGCACTCGCATGGCACGCGCCTATCGGTGTATTCGTCGGCTGGTATCTGGTGCGCCGTGTCTTGTCGCAAAACAAGCATCTCACGACTGTCGCGCTTGCCTGCGGCATCGGCCTCTTCTACGGCCTCTGGGGAATCTTCTGGTGGAACGAACCGCCGCAGCCCATGAAGGAGCTGCTGGAGACGGGCCGGAAGGACATATTGTTCGTCCATTTTGCTCTTTTCGCCTTCGGGACGACTGCACTCCTGGTGCTCGCACATTGGTTCTACCAGCGTCTGCGCCCCACCGAGTTCAGCCCCTCACGAATCGAGATGTGGACTGTCGGTGTGCTCGTACTTCTCTACTACGCGTTCGTTACTGTGCCCGCCGCACCAAGAGCACTCTGGGTTCTCCCGCCGCTGATGGGTGTGACATTCTGGGCACTTCGCAATAACCGGCGGGCCGAAGTGCGGTGCAATGCCATCGTGGCGTTTCCCGAGAGAGTAAAGTCGCTCAACTACCTGCTTCTCTTCAACATACCGCTGGTTGCCGGCGCCATCTACTTTCTCGCGTTGGCCAACGACCTGCGTCTGCCCACCAACTTGGTCTTCTACTACGTTGCCACGCCCCTCGGCGCGATTGTCTGGCTCATCAGCGTCGTGGTTTGCGGCCGGCGAGGCCGAATTCAGCAATCGTCAGGGAGCCGGCTCGAGTGACCTGAACGTTTCGGAACAAACCGAATGCAGCAGACACGGCCATCAGAAGGGCCGGATCGCGGCGGAATAGGCCCAGTCTCAGTTGTTCGCTATCCGTCCGCGTCTTGGATGCCCGGCAAGGGCGTCCGTTTGAATGGGATATCGAACAGGGTCTTCCGCTTTGCGGGCTCACGGCAAACGAAGGTGGTCCGGGTGCCGCAATGGGCACCCGGACCACGACGCGGGGACGGTCTACCAACTGCCGCCGCTTGTCTGGACCATATCCACGGCGGAACTCCAGGCGGTGTTGCGAACGCCGGCGGCCAAGGTGCTGTCCATCAGGCCACCCGGCTGAAGATCCTGGTGGTTGAGTCCGGCGATGTGGCCCAACTCGTGGGCGACCACCGACAACAAGTCAATCCGATCCACCGCACGAGGATCGATCGCCTGTGAATTTCCAGCGGACGCGGCCGCTCCGAACTCTTCGTTGCGGTTGGGTGTGCTGTCCACAAACCAGCCGTATCCGGCGGCATTGGTATCGAGGTAGATCGTGTTACCCACAGCCATACCCAGATAGGCGCCGGGCATGTCGGTAACGACGAATTGCACCTGCCGCATGGAATTGAGAAGTTCCGGAGAAAGTCCTGCGCGGGCCCAGTCGGCGATCGCGGCCTGTGCCACGTTTTGAATAGCCGACTGGTTCAATTTCCCGCCTGCCGTCCCGGTGGGAACTCCGACGGACGCCGCCAGCAGCGGCGCTCCCAAATCAAAGCCCACGCTGTCGGTGGTGACCGTCGCGTTGGCGTTGATAATTCCGATCAGCGTCAATTCGCCGCCCGCCATCTCTCCACCGCCGGCTTGGACCCAGCGCCAGAGGGCGGCGCTGTTGCCGTTGGTGTCGTTGATGACCAGCAGCGTGGCTTCGCCGTTGGTCGCGGTCAGGGCGAACTCGGCGTTGAATTCGGCGGCCACTGCGGTCGCACTTGTCAGATTCGCATTGGTCACCCCCTCGCTGTTGGTGCCGTCCAGGAACAGTGCCTCGGTCGTTCCGTCCAGATTGACCGCGACATTGTTGTTGTTGGTGCCGTCTCCCGTGACCCAGGATACGACTCCATCGGGCAGGGCGGTGCCATCGTCGAACAGCGCGAGCAGGGCCGGGCTGACGAATTCGACCCGATCGATCTGCCCGACTGTGCCTGTCGCATCGAAGTTGCTCACCGTGTCGCCATCGCCGAATTCCGCCACCGCTCCCCATCGCACGCGATCGGGGACGTTGTCGTCGGCTGCGCCGGTATTCACCGAGTCGTTTCCGTCGCCGCCCGTTAGCAGGTCTCCGCCATCGCCGCCGTTCAGCGAGTTGGCCCCGGCAGTGCCGGTCAGGGTGTCGGCGCCGCTGCCGCCAGTGACGTTCTCGATGTTGGTGATCGTCGTGAAGCCGGAAGCGGTGCCTGTGCCCAGATTCACCGTGACGGCCGCGGTCGTGCCGGCATAGGTCAGCGTGTCGGTCCCGCCGTCCAGGTTGGCGGTGACGGACTCCACGTCGACGAGCGTACCGCCTTCGAAGCTGATCAGTGCGGTTCCGTTGTAGATCACATCCAAGGTATCTGCAGCGGTCCCTCCGGTGATGTTCAGGACATCAGCGGTAGTCTGCGTTCCCCCATCCACCGCATCGGCACCGTTACCGATGGCGTAGGTGAAGGTGTCGTTGCCCGCTTCGCCGAACATCTGGTCGTTTCCGGTACCGCCCACCAGCGTGTCGTCTCCGTCGCGGGCCAGGATGATATCGTTACCCCCGCTTCCGCTGAGCGTGTTGTTGACGCCTGCCCCGTCCACGAGGATTTCATCCGAGTTGGTACCGAGCATCGTTCCGGTGTCGAGAACGACGGAAACGTTGGCTGTGGCGCCGCCGGCCGTGTAGCTGAACGAACCGTTGGCGGTGCCGGTATCCGATACCGTGATCGCCCCGGGGTTAAGTGCCAGGGATAGCGTGCCGAGACCGGCGGGAGCGCTGACGGCCGTGATGTCCAGGACCGAGTCCGGATCGACATCGTTGGCCAGGAATGCTGATTCCGGCACCACAAAGTCGGTGTTCGGGGCGTTCAGCCGCAACCGGTCGGCCCCCAGGATCGCTGGATCATCGACCGCGATGACCGTGACGGCGGCCGTGGCCACTGTGCTGGTAGTCGCCCCGTCAAAGACGGTCGCCTGGATTGTACGCAGGGTTGTGTCCGGGTTCTGCGAACTGTTGGCAAAGCGGATTTGCGCAATCGCCGCCTGGTAGGCGGCACGGGTGGCATTGCCGCTCAGATTCAGCGTAATCGCGCCGGGAACCGTCAGGTCGATGCTGGACGCAATTCCGCCGGGCAGAGCTCCGCTGACCGAAAGCACGTCGCCGGCCTTGGCGTTGGTCAGTTCGATCTTCGCCGACTGCATATTGGGACTACCGGATCCCGAAATCCCGGGCGCCGACGCGATAGCGACGGGCGCCCCGTCCTCGGTGTAGGTAGTCGCATAATCGTTGGACGCATCGTTCAAGGGAATCGAGAAAGCGATGTTGACGTTATCAATCTCCACGCGTTCCGTGGACGAGTTAACCGCCGACACCTCGAATCGCACGGTGGAATTCGGACCGAAGGGTCCCGTCAGGGCGAGATTGCTTGCGCCCGTTCCGGAGGCACCGTTGATGGTCTGCACGGTCGTGAAGTTAACGCCGTCGGCGGCGAATTGCACGAGAACGGTTTCTCCGGCATCAAATCCGACTTCCGCGTAGTTGAAGGACAACGTCGCAGACACCGCGCCGGTGAGATTGACGACGCGGTCGATCGAGGCGCCGTTAAAATTAGCGATCGCTCCGCCGTGGAACCGCATCTGGTTGGTGCCGGCGCCGGTGCCGGCGTCGATTCGAATCTGGCCGGCGGTCACGCCGCCGAAATCACCGGTTTCCGTCCAACTGGACGTCCAGGCGGTGGTCCCGTTGGAGTTGCTGAAACTGGGCGAGTCAAAATTGTCGAGGAAGTTGCCGACGGTGAAGGCCTGAAGATCCAGGTTGAGCGGCGTCGCAACGATCGAGATCGTCTGATCGGCGAACTTCGCGAACTCGACGTCGACGAGGACGTCGACGCCGTCAAACGTCGCGTCTGCGGGATCGCGCAGGTCGGCGATGCGGATGGCCTGCTGGCCGTTCACCACGACGACGTCGACCTGATAGTCGGCCCGGTTGCCGCGGTAGATCGCGGTGTCGACGCCATCTGCTCCGTTGTCGCCGAGGATGTGGCCGAGACTGCCATCCTGGAACACGACGCGGGTCTCGCCGGTGCCCATCCAATTCAGGATGGTGCCCGTGACGTTGCCGTGGCCGGAGGCCACATGCCGGTCGTCGCCGATCCAGTAGAGGTTGTTGTCGACGACGACGCTGCCGCCGAAGATGTAGTCAATGCGACTGGCGGCGGGCAGGCCCGTCGTCGGATCGAGACCGCGGTCGTCGCCCAGCCCCGTCAGTTCGTCACCACCGCCGCCGCCGATCAGGTAGTTGTTCGGCCCGCTGCTGGTGGTCGTACTGGCATCGGCGCCGGTCAGCTTGTCATTCTGAGCGGACCCGACGAGTCCCTCGAGGAAAGCGTAGGTATCCGCGAGATTGCTCGACGTGCCGTTGGCGTTGGAGTCCTGCAGGCTGGCAAAGATCGGAATGCCGACACGCTCGTAGCTTCCGATGTCATTATCGCCCTCGGTGCCGTCGCCGTTGGCTTCGATCACCGTAATTCCGCGTGTGATCGGCGTATCGCCGTTGAGACGGTCGCCGTCGTTGGCTGTCGGGCCGAGGCCGCCTTCCAGGAGGTCATTGCCCGACCCGCCGTTGATGTTGTCGTCGCCGACGCCGCCCCGCATCCAGTCGCTGCCGTTGCCGCCGAACATCTCATCAACGCTGTCTCCGCCCTCCATGTAGTCATGGCCGTCGCCGCCCATCATCAGGTCGGTGTCACCCTCCCCGTACAGAAGGTCGTCGCCGTCGTCTCCGAACACCTCGTCGATGCCGTCGCCGCCGTGGACCTCGTCATTGCCGTTGCCGCCATGCAAGGTGTCGAGCACGCCGGGACCGCCCGAGAGGTAATCGTTTCCGTCGCCGCCGTGGATGAAGTCGTCGTTCTCGTAGTCGGTGATCCAGTCGTTGCCGGGGCCTCCGTAGAGATGATCGTTGCCCTGGGCGCCTTCGATGACGTCGCTTCCGGCGTCGCCATAGACGTAGTCGTCGCCGAGCGCCGCGACGATGTAGTCGTTGCCCTCGAGGCCGACGACGATGAGGTGCCCGTCGTTGGCGCTGCCGCCGCCCGGCAAGGTCTCGTAAATGGCGTTGAAGTAGTCGTTGATGCCGTAGGTGTCCGCGGCCCCGACACCGTCGTACGGATTGTCGTGGCCGTTGCCGTCGAGGGTGAAGGTAGCAGACTGAAATCCGAAGGCGTCGCCGACGTGTTCCAGCCCGGTGGTGCGCATGATCAGGTCGGCGAACTGCTCGCCGATGATCTGGTCGCCGAGATGATGTCCGACCGGCATGCGGTAGAGATAGTAAAAGCGGTCGGCATCCTGCATGCGCTGGCCGAAGTCAGCCATGATGAACGTAAAGGTGGTGCCGAGCGGTCCGTCGAACAGAGGCTGTTCGGCAAGGCCGCCGATCCACAGGTCGACGTCCCAGAAGCCCGCGTCGCCGCCGCCGTTGTTGTTCTGGTTCCAGGTACCGGTGACCGGATCGAAGACGGGAGATCCCTGGCCACGCATGAACAGGACGGCCGAGTCGTGCAGAGGATCGCCCGCGTCGGCCGCCGCTTTGAGAATCACCTGCGCGTTGGCACGCAGATCCTTGAGCGTGATCACCCCATCGCCGGGCGTCGGGTCGCTGGCCGTCGCATCGAAGGCGCCGAGCGAGTCGGTGCCGCTCGCGGATCCGGCCTCATAGGCGCGGCGCATGGTGGCCAAGTTGAAGACGTCATCTTCGCGACCGTACGCGGCGATGAAGTTGACGAGCGATTCCGGGTGTCGCAGGTGGCCGCCGAAGTCCTCCCAACTCGTGTAGGGCGCGATGCCGGGACCGTTGGTGTTGCTGTTGGAGGTGTTGTTTACGAGCCCGTCGAAGATCTGTTGGCGAGCCTCGTTGAGCGTGGGCAGGCCGACGTCGCGTCCGCGCGAGATGTTCAGCGCCGCCAGATCGAGCGGCTGGCCGACCAGCGACTGCTGCAATGCGGCGGTGACGAACTCGTCAATCTCGTTGCCCTGCTGATTGAGCAGACCGAGCATGATGCCGCCCGGACCTTCCGACTCGTAAAGCGCGGGATTAAGGAAGGCGTCGAACAGGCCGACCGAGTTGTAGGTCGGAATATAACCCGCCTCGCCCGGCTTCACGCCATTGCCGTCCGCAACCGCGATCTGCATGGTCTCGGAAAGCTGCGAATGGCCGAGACGGAACACGGCCTGCGAAAATTCGAGGCTGACGTCGAGGTTGATGTCCGACGAATACGACACGAATTCCGGCATCACCACGAGCCCGCCGACATACTGGTCGATGGAGATGTGGTTGTATTCGGTCTCGGTGATGATGCGCGCAGCCTGGTAGATCTTCTCGCCGTTCCACACGCCCGGCGCGGTTTGCCACTGGGCGAGGTAGTTGGCTTCGGCCTGGATGCCGGCGGGCGTGCTGTCGTTGAGCAGCGCAGCCTGCGCGGTGACGGCGGCCTTGATGGCATCCGCCTGGATGTTGTGTTCCTCGTGGAAAATGTGGTGCATCGCGGTCAGGCCGACGTTCTCGTTGGCCCGGTGGTCGCCGGATACGTAATGCGAGGCGAGCATCGCCTCGTTGTACTGCCCGGCGCCGGGGACGGCGGTCCTGTCGGTTGTGCCCATGGGCACCAGCATTTGGCCCAACGGGCTCATCGGACTCGCGGCGTTGCCCATGTCGGAGATGACGGCGTGGCCGGTTTGCCTGGCATAGCCGACCTGGGAGGCGAGGCATCGATGCGCATCGGCATCTGCCTGGCTCCAGCGGACGAACGGGTCGTTGGCGGCGTTGTAGCCGGCCGTATCCGCGATCGAAGTGTCCGAGCGGTACATCACGGCGTGCTGCGGCGTGAACAGGATCTTCCCGACCGCATCGGCCTTGATCATCGGCGCATCGAGCACGTCCCTGTCGATCAGTTCGATGCCGAGGCGCGCGGCGTTGACCTTCATGTCGGCCCAGGTGGCCAGATCGTGCGACGCCCTGTTGAACGCAGCGATTTGCTCCGGAGTCGGGGCGACTCCCACCGCCGCCATATCCTCCGCGCTGGTAATCAGCTTTCCGGTGACGTGACCGCTGCTGTCGTACTGACGCACCAGGGCGTTGATCGTGGAGATGCTGCCGTAGGTCTGGCTCTGATCGATCATCAGGCCGGTGTTGTTGTTGAAGGCCGGCGCGACACCCGGCTTGAGAACCGCATTGCCGAGGCCGTCGATGTTGAAATCGCTGGCCGGGTTCGCCAGAGCGCCGCGGCTCAGCATCATCTTGTTGGCTGTCGGGCCGGTGGCCGACGGATTGTAAAGGGGGTCGCTCGGCGACAGCGGGATCAGCACAAAGCCTCCGCCCTTGGTAATGAAGTCGAGGCCGTGGTCGAAAAACTGGCCGAACTCGACGAAGAACTCGTTGTAGGGAACGCCGCCGAGAATACCGGGGTTCGGAATGAACGCCGTCTGCGTCGTGCCGACAACGCTGTTGCTGACCGCGACAGCCTCACCGCCCATCTGTAGCATGGCCTCGTGCGCTGCCGGATTGTAGGTCGGGCTGTCCGGGTTGACGTCGGAATTCGCGACGAGCTGGGTGACGGTGCGCGGAGAGGTGCCCGGCACCGGCGTCCCGATCGTCTGTCCCTCGGCAAACTGGGTCGCGAACGACGCCGGCACGATCACCGGCTGGCCGTCGCTGCCAAGGATCGGCTGGCCGTTGTCGTCGATGACCCGCATCGACACCGGGTCAAAGGTGAACCCGTACGAAGTGCCGTTGTTGGGGTGGTCGGTGGTGAAGATCCGCAGGAAGTCGGTATCGGACTGGCCCCAGTCGCCGTGCGGATTGGTGCCCGGCACGAAGACTCCGTTGGCGTCATAGGCACCGACGAGATTGTTGTTGGCGCCGGAAACCTCGCGAACGCCGCCCGGATCCAGCGGGCCGAAGAGCTGTGTGTAATCGTTCCCGATGTTGACCTGTTCCAGGAGGTAGCTCAGATCGGCGGCCGCCAGGTTGATGGTCATCATATTGCGGGACTCCAGGGACTCGAGCCGATGCGCGCGCTTCCGCTTCCGCATGCGCGCCGCTGTGGCACCGAATCCGCCGAACGACCGTTTCCACCAATTTCTGTTCTTGTTCATTCGACCGTCTCCTGATCTGAGGTAATGGATTCTGTTGCGAAGGTCGGCAAGCCCGACCGCACTCCGCCGCGGCTCGTGGCGTCAAGCGAGCGAAGGACACTGTAGTGCCGAACGCCGGGACCATGCATCGGACATAGGTCTTAGGACCTTCGTCCTATCGACCGGTGTACGCACCGGGAAATCGGCAGCCGCCGCGGGCGAGCGTCCACTGGATTGCATCGAGCAGGGCCTGATCGTCCACCGGCTTGAAGAACAGAGCGGCGGCTCCGGCCTCGATGGCCTCGATGCGGGTTTCCTCCGTGTCGTGGGCCGTGATCAAAATAACGCGGAGAGGAGACCCGGCCTTCGTCAGTTCGTGCTGCAGTTGCAGACCGCTCATGCCATCCATGCGCACATCCGCAACGACGCAGCAGTTCTCCGGAGGGCAATCGGCCTCCAGGAAGGCGCGCGCACTGGCGAACGTGCACACGGTGAATCCAGCGGACTTCAGCAGCCGCGCCAGCGCACGACGGACCGAGTCGTCGTCATCAATCACGTAAACCGTTGCACGCTCCGCCGGCATGGTTTGGCTCCCGCTCCATCTCGCACCACGAGACAATCATGTGCGCCGGGCCTGTTTTGGGCATTGGACGAAAGTCGTACAGCGTGCAGTATTCCGGGACGGGAGGAGCGGTGCGGCGAAGCTGGACACTGGGCCGGCTCAGGTGTTGGGGCTGCCGGGACAAAGGACGCGATGGCGAGGAGACGCGCGGAAAGACCTAGTCGCCGGTATCGTTCAGGGGTTGCACCCCGGCCGCGGCGCAGAGGCGGACCAACTCCGCCACCGAGGTGACGGCCAGCTTTTCCATCACTCGACCGCGGTGGACTTTGACGGTCTTCTCCGCAATTCCCAAACGCGCGGCGACCTGCTTGTTCAGCGCGCCGGTCAGCACGCATCGGAGGACTGCCGTCTCGCGGGGTGTGAGCGTTCCCAGACGCTCTCGGGCGTTCTTGACTTCGGTCTGGCCTCGCACGACCGACTCGTGCCGAGCCAGGGCTCCGCGAACGGTCCGGAGCAGGACTTCGTCGTCCACGGGCTTGGTGAGAAAATCCATGGCGCCCTGCTTCATGGCGGCAACGCCCATGGGGATGGTGCCGTGTCCCGTGAGGAAGATGATCGGGATATCGCAGCCGTTTTGTGCGAGCCGGGCCTGAAGATCGGTGCCGCTGAGACCGGACATGCAGACGTCAAGCACGATGCAACCGACGCCTTCGTACGGCGCCCGCTCCAAGGAGGCTTCTCCGGACGAAAACGTCTCGACATTCAAGCCCGCAGAACGCAGCAGCCGGGCCAGGCTCTTGCGGACCGAATCGTCGTCGTCGATTACGAGAATCGTGGGCGATTTCTCAATCATCGCGGGATTCCATGATGGCTTGGATTGTCGGCAGGGAGAATGAAACCGTAGCGCCGGTGTCCTCGTTGTTGGCTGCCCCGATGCGGCCGCCGTGGGCCTCAATCATGCGGCGGCAAATGGCCAGACCCATGCCGAGGCCGGTGGGTTTGGTTGTGAAGAAAGGCTCGAAGATACCGGCTACGTCCGGCAGCGGGAGTCCGCACCCGCGATCTCGAACGGACACCACGACGGCACCCTTGTCCATCCGGGTGCATACGAGGATCTCGCGGCGGTCCGGCGGCACATCCCTGACCGCGTCCATCGCGTTGATGAGCAGGTTCACCATGACCTGTTGGACTTCAACGCGTCCCGCCCGCACGGTCGGTTCACCCGCGGCAAGGTCCAACTTGATCGTCGCGTTGCGTCCCACCGCCTCGCTGTGCAGAAGTTTGACGACCTCGCGGATCGCGTTATTCAATCGAAACGTCTCCGGCTCCTGCTTGCCCTTCTGGATCATGAGGCGTAGCCGGTGAATGACCTCGCCGGCCCGCTTATCGTCCTGGATGATGTCGTCGAGGATTTCGCGGAACTGGTCCAGATCCGGCGCCTCCGAGGCCAGGAACCGCCGCGCTGCCTGGGCATTGCTGAGGATCGCGGTCAGCGGTTGGTTGAGTTCGTGGGCCAGCGAGGAGGTCAGCTCGCCCATGCGGGCCACTCGGTCCACGCGCGCCAGTTCCTCTCTCATCCGTCGCGTTTCCTCCTCCGCGTTCTTGAGATCGGTGATGTCCGTGCAAGCGCCGATCCATTCGCGGACGAATCCCCCCGACTCGACCGGCACGCCGCGGACCGACAACCATCGGTACTGGCCGTCGTGCCGTCTCACGCGGTACTCAACAGCGTAGTGCGAACGCGTCGCCACGGCCTCTGACCAGACCGCCACGGTGCGCTGGCGGTCGTCCGGGTGCAGGACGCCGGCCCAGCCCCATCCTTGGATTTGCTCGAAGCTCTGCCCGGTGAAGTCCCGCCACGACGGCATGTCCTCGGCCACCAGCCCCTGGGCGTCGGTGGTCCAAACCAATTGGGTGGAGGCGGTGACGAACGAACGGTAACGGGCTTCGCTCGACTCCAGGTCACGCTGCGCCCGCTTGCGATCGCTCACGTCGATTCCCATCTCCAGGATCAACTGCGAGCCGTCCGTGTCGGTGAAAGGGAAGTCGTGGACATCGTATTCACGGCCGTCGGGGCCGGTCCACTCCCAGTGGTGGGACATGCCGGTCTCCAACACCTTGTAAGTTTCGCAGCCTTCGCAAGGCTCCGTGCGCTGGAACATGCATTCAAAACAACGCCGACCCTCGAACTCGCCAAACCGATCCCTGAAGAACCGGTTGGCAAACTGCAGGCGATAATCCTTCGACAGCAGCGCCACGTACACGGGCAACGTTTCGAGCAAGTCGTAGAGTCGCCGCCGTTCGGCTCTGGCCACTTCGACGATGGCATGCAATTCCGCAGTCCGCTCCGCCACCCGACGTTCAAGTTCCGCGGCGAGCTGCTGAAGTGCCGCCTCGGCCTGCTTGAGTGGCGTGACGTCCCTGGCGTACAGGTTCACATAGCCTTGATCGGCGATCGGTGCCAGGACGCACGAGAACGCGCGGCCGTCGCACGTGGTTTCCGTTTCCTCGACCTTTCCGGAAGCAAGCGAAGCCTCGATACGCCGGACCCAATCCGGTGGAACCGGTCCGCCCAAGCGGGACTGCCAGGAATTCAACACAGATGCGCTGGCGGAGTTGGCAAACAAGATCGTCCCATCGCGTGCGATCCGGAGCACCGGGTTGGGGTTTTCCTGCGGAAACAGGGCAATCATCCGGATCTCTTCCGCGGCCCGCTTTCGTTCCGTGGTTTCCTCGACGACGATGCTCAGGCCAATGACCTGCCCCTCGGAATCCGTGATCGGCAACCATTGCTCCAGCCAGCTTCGCTGGACGCCCGGCCGGTCCGGCGTTTCGCCGACAACCTCGATATTGAGCCGCGGTTGGCCGGTCTCCAGGACCCGCATCATCTCGGGTTCCACCGAATCGGCCAATTTGGGCATCAGGTCGCGGATCCGTCGGCCGATGTGCGAGGCTACCGGCATCCCGTTGATCTCCGCCAGTCGCTCGTTGATCCGGACCCACCGGAGTTCCCGGTCCAGGACACACAGGCCGACCGGCGCGTTGCGGTAGAGATCCTCAATTTCTTTGAGTCGCTGACTCGCGACTTCCTCGGCCCGCTGGCGATCCGCCGCTTCGCGCCGCAGGTCGATGTCGGCCTGCTCGCGGACACGAATCTCCTTCCTGATGCTCCGCTGGAAGAGGCCGATGCCAACCAGGCCGACCAACCACAAAGCGACGTGCGCCCCGGCGAGACGGGCGTCCATCGACTTTTCAATCGCCCGCAGCGATGCCAGGGGGATCGACACGCAGATGCCGCCACGGATGTCGCCCTGCTTGTAGCCCTGCGCAGCGTGGCATTTCAAACAACTCTGCTCGGTCACAAACGGCCGCATGAACCGAAGAGTCTCGCCGCCTGCCGTTTGCTCGATCGAGCTGACATCCGGTACGCCCTGCTCGAACAACCGCAGGGCAGCAGCTTCCCATTCGTCCGGCGCGTTCTCGGGCCGGAGCGGCTTGAGGCTCGTGAGATGCACACGGCTGCCGTCGGCGGCGTCGTCCAGGGAGTAGGCCTGACGGGCCATGTAGGCCGGGTTAAGCAAAGTCAGCGACATCGCCGATGTGGTGCTTACGTCGCGGTCAGGAACCTGAAGGTGGGGGTTGGGCGGCGTGTTCTCGGAGACAGGCACATAGACGCCGCCGTGCCTGGAGGCCCACCTCCAGTAAAGGATATCGTTCTCGATGATAACGCCTGCTTTGCGCCTGGCCATTTGCAGGCTGTGCTCCGATTGCTGCCGCAGGTTCCAAAGCAGCGAACCGGAGGCACAGACAGTCCAAACTCCGGCCAGGAGCCAGGGAAAGGACCGAAGACGCGCGAAGAAACGCGATGGTCTGCCAAAGTTCATGGCTGTTGTCTCTCGCAATCGAGGTCATGGCGGAGCCTCCGACCCGCTGGCAGGCAAATCCCCGCGACGTAACTCTTGGGATCGATCCGGCCGGGCTCGCGGCTGACCGCTGCGCGGCTGAGGTGGACCAGTGCGCCGTGATTTCGCAGGGGACTGCGTGTCGGCCGCTTCAAACTGGACGGTGCACTCGATCTGCACATCTCGGCTTGCTGTCGTGTCGAACTGCGGGCCGGCACAGATACCCGCTCAACCACGACGTCAGCCGGCCAGCCGCCGAAGGCCCGAAAGATGGCCAACTCGTGGCAGCGGGCTATGCCCCGCAGAAAACCCAATCTGGCGAAACCTGACTGAAGCGAGCCCAGGTGCATGGTCAGCACCATTGCGAAAGGAAAGGACTCTCCTGATCCCGACCATACAAATTCATTTCTCGACTTCCAGATCGCGTCTGTCAATACGCGGCAACCTGCCGCGGCAATTTCAGTCGTCGAAAAGCGAGAGCTTTCTGCAACTGCTTCGTTGGACCGGAAACCGTCAAATTCACCATGGGGGCCTCCACGGGTAAAGAATTTACCACGATCCCGGAACATAGGAGTCGGCGAGTCAAACCGAAGCTCCGAGCGAAACTGGCCGCCTATAAGCATTGGGTCGAGAAACGGTCGGACAAGAGCCGGACGGGTGGTTAATTCGCACGAGGATTGGGCGGTTATCCCAAAAACTGAATGTCCGTCGCTTGTATCCATCGCTCTCACGCGCGGCATGCGGCAAGCCCGCTGCGGTGTCGCAACGGATTTCCCGGGAGGTCCATGCAGGTCGGAACCGGCTCAGCCAAACAGGATATGCAATAGTCGGATGTGCAAAAAACGGAGGTTCAAAAAATCCAGTTGACGAACTAAACGAGTCCGCTACACTTCAAGTCTCTTCTCGCAAAAGTCCGCTCGATTACTGCCCGCGTCCTCTCGGCATCGGTTCGTCGGGGTTAGCCCCTCATTTATTCCCTGTTTCCATTCGAACCGTTTTCGGGAGGCGTAGAAGGTGCGCAATAGCTGTCGAAATGTC
Source organism: uncultured Planctomycetaceae bacterium (assembly GCA_903863885.1). GTDB lineage: Bacteria > Planctomycetota > Planctomycetia > Pirellulales > Pirellulaceae > CAIPEB01. Next base: position 33,036 of record CAIPEB010000243.1, read on the forward strand.
GCTTGCAGGTTGGCGTCATTGGCTGCCGCCGGAATCGCGGCAGTCGGAACCGCGTGGGGGCAGGTGCCGCCCGCCTGGGAGGCGACGCCGAATTTCCGTTACAATATCGAGTCCATTGACTACAACGCAAACACGCGTGTAGCGCGCGTTTTCTTTTCCGTGACGAATCCCTCCGCCGGCGAAGTTCCCTGGGACATCAAGGCCGATTGGCCGTTCACTCAGCTGCTGCCGAGTGCCGTGAGTCGACTGTCGCTCGACATCGGCTGGAATACCCGTGAATACACGAATGCGGGAAGCGGATCGCCATCTGCCGCGGCTGCTCCGATCTCGGTCGATCTGCTGAAGAACGCGACGGAAGTCGTCCCGGACTCGGGCATCTACGTGGCTTCTGCGACTCTTCCGACGCAGGCCAAGGGAACCGGCGTCGCGGCCATCGAAGGGCATCCCGCATGGACGGTGGATCTCGGCGGTTTGCCGGCAACCGCCCCGGTGCCGGTGAAAAACGCGTACAAGTACTTTGGCATCACCGATTCCACCATTGTGCCGAGGCGCGAGATCGTCGATATCAACAAGTGCAAGGTGTGCCACGACGGCACCGATATTCCTCGCCTCAGCCTGCACGGTTCCAACCGCTCGGAAGAACTGCGCGTCTGCGTGATCTGCCACAATCCCAACCAGACGGATATTCCGTTCCGCAAGACCGGCGCAGAGGAGTCGGTCGACTTCAAGCGGATGGTCCACGGAATTCACGCCGGCGGCATGCGCAGGAATCCGCTGGTGATCATCGGTCGCGGCAGTTCGGTCAATGACTTCAGCGGCGTGAGGTTCCCCGCGAACTTGGCGAACTGCCTGAAGTGTCACATCGACCGTCCGGGGCAGGGAACGTACCAGATACCGCTGGCCTCATCGGTCCTGGGCAGCGTGATCAACACGAAGAGCACTCTTGGCGGCGCGATTGATGTGAACCCGGCCAACGATCTGAAGATCACGCCCGTCGCTTCCGTGTGCTCGTCCTGCCATGACAGCGCGAAAGCGATCTACCACATGAAGTCCAAGGGAAAAGCGGGATTTGGCGTTTTGCAGTCGCAGATCGACTCGGGTACTTACCGCGAGCGGTGTGTCAGTTGTCACGGCCCCGGCAAGGACAAAGACGTTCGTCGCGTTCACGAAATCGAAGAGAGCGGCCGGTGATGATTGACTTGGCCGCAAGTGCCGATCTGTGCCTTTCATGTCGTTTAACACCCGATCGCGAAGCAGAGGACACGCAACGAAGTTTGCGGAGCGATCTGGTCTTTCGTATGCCCTTGTCGCTCGGTTCTCTGCCACGGACGGCAGAGCGATGCGCGTCCGATCCGTGATATGAACCGGGCTGCTGCTCTTGCCGACAATTCACTTCGACGTGTGCGCCAACACGCAATGGGCCCACTCCGCTCGCTTCGGGTCGCCGGTGCGACGCCTGCCGCGGTTTCCAGCAACTCCAAACACCAATCGAGTCCTGACGGGCCGACCCGCCGGGACGACTGGTCGTTTTGTTCGAAGTCCGACACAGTGTTTCGTTTGTTCAGTTCGTTGTTCCATTTAGAAGGAATGCTCGAATGCATCGCATTGTGAATAGCCTCTTCGGTCGACAGTCCAAGAAGCGGCGTCAACAAACCCGCCATCGACGGGTCGTCATGGAGTCACTTGAAAGCCGTTGTCTGCTGACGGCAGTCACCCTGACTCCGGTCAAGGACAATTCCCTGATTGCATACGGCGCGTCCTCGAACCCGCCGTACAGCGGCGGCGCAGACCCCGACTTGTATGTGGGGCTCGAACACACTACCCAGGCCGCAATGCGGGCCCTGATGAAGTTCGACGTTGCCGGAAAGGTCCCGGCCGGCGCGACGATCAACAGCGTCACGCTGACGGGGTGGGTCAGTCTGACCTATCCCGGCACCCCAGGCACGCTCAATGTGCAACTGCACAAAGCACTGGCTGATTGGGGCGAAGGGACGTCGCCCGGAACAGGGCGTATGCCTGGGATCCCCTGGAGCAGGGCAACAGCGGGTGATGCCACTTGGCGGCAGACGTTTTACAACAGCAATACCGCCTTGAATACTTGGACAACTCCCGGCGGCGACTTCTCGCCCACCACAAGCGCGGTGACGGGGTTCGGTGCGGACGGCACGAGCGCCACCTGGAGTTCCAACTCGCAGCTGGTTGCCGACGTTCAGGGTTGGTTGAACAATCCCGCCACGAATTATGGCTGGCTGCTGAAAAGCGATGAGATCCAGGACATTGGAATTTACATCAGTTCGCGCGAAGTTTCGAACACCGCCCGCCGTCCGACTTTGACGATCGATTACACCGCAGCGGCTCCCTCGCTGGCGATTGCCGCCACGGATGCCGTGAAATCGGAAGGCAATTCGGGCTCGACTGCATTCACGTTCACCGTAACGCGAAGCGGCGATACGAGCGGGACCTCCTCGGTAAACTATGCGGTCACGGGCAGCGGCGGCAACGCGGCCAGCGCGGCGGACTTTGCCGGCAGCGCGTTTCCGAGCGGCAGCGTGACGTTCAACGCAAACGAGACCTCGAAGGTCGTCACCATCAACGTCAACGGCGACACGACGGTCGAGTTGGACGAGGGCTTCACGGTGACGCTGGCCAGTCCGGTCGGGGCGACGGTTGCCACGGCCACTGCGACCGGCACGATCAACAACGACGATACGGCGGCTGCCCCGAGCTTGGCGATTGCCGCCACGGATGCCGTGAAATCGGAAGGCAATTCGGGCTCGACGGCATTCACGTTCACCGTGACGCGAAGCGGCGATACGAGCGGGACCTCCTCGGTGAACTATGCGGTCACGGGCAGCGGCGGCAACGCGGCC
>CAIPEB010000244.1 GCA_903863885.1 uncultured Planctomycetaceae bacterium
GCCCAGTTCAGTTTCAATTACCGCTCGAATGCGGCTTGGGGGGTCCGCCGGCACGCTCGACTGCAGTTTCGAGAGTTCTTCGGCCAGTTGCTTTCCAACCACGTCGGGGCGCGTGCTGAGGAGCTGGCCGAGCTTGATGAACGTCGGTCCGAGTTCCGTCAGGGCCATGCGAATTCGTTCTTCGCGAGTGTGACGTGCAATTGCCTGTCCATCCGCTCCCTTGAGTTGGTCCTTGACAAACTCGACGTTCAGATGGCTGATCCAGTCTGCGAGGCCATACTTGCTCAGGACTGAGATGATCTCCGTCCCGCGTCGCAGGTTGCGGTAGATGTGGGGGATAGTGCTGATTTTCATCGAGTTCACGGCGCGGTCGGCGAAGGCTCAGGCGGCGCGGCTGTCGGAAACAGCCGAGAGAGGACTGCATTCATCTTCTACGTTCGATTGTATTGCGGGCATCCGCCGTGTCGAACGACTTCAGGGTATTTCACGACGGATTTTGGGGTTCGCGGCAGTCCGCAGCTTCGGCGAGACAGGCTGCAATGCCTTGCTGTGTCCGGGCAGAGGCGGCGGTCCGGTTCGCATCGCGACATGATGAGCGAGTCTGCGTTCGACGGGCGGCAATTGCAGGCGACGATGCCGTCACCGTTGACAGAGCAGTTGTTGGCGTTATCATCACTCCTGCGCAAACTAAGTTGAGTTAGTTTCTTTTCTCCACATTTCACTGGGCTGCTGATATGGCGATCGGCCAATTCTTCTCACAGCGGTTTGGCTACGGCGTTCACGCTCTTGCGTATATCGGCACGAAGGCGGCCGGCGAGTTGACGACGCTGCCTGAGTTGGCCGAGTGGCTGCGTTCGATCTGGCCGAGTGCTTCGGAGACCTATCTTTCCAATGTGGTTCAACGAATGGCGCGGGGGCGACTGCTGCGCAGCCATCGTGGAATCGCAGGCGGCTATTCTCTGGCACGCCCTTCACGCGACATTACGCTTCGCGATGTCGTGGAGTTGCTTGAGGGTGTTGATATCAACCGCTGTAACCTGTCGCTGGGAGATGTCTGCCTGGCTGAAAAACGCTGCATGATGCAGCGGCGTCTGCGCCAACTCGAGGAGGGATACTTGAAAGCCCTGGAGGGTGTATCTGTGGCAGATCTGGCCAAGGACATCGTGGTGCCCAGGGCCAAGAAAAAGTCGAAAGCAAAGAGCAAGGATTGACCTCGTCGCCGAGTCCCGGAGCATATCGGTCAATCGTCTGGCAGGGCCGTCGGTGGGAGAGCGGTTTGTCCTGGGCCGTTGCGTTCGGAGTTTACAGGACGTAAGTCGCACGCTCCGTGGCGAGCTTAACAAGAGGCGGCGCTGCAGGCTCGCAGTCCCACCGCGTTTGACACCATGCGAGCAGCGACGTGGCAATTTCCCGCATGGTGACGGGGCGATGTGCCGGATCATGCGATGTCATGCGTGCGATGAACTCCAGAAACGCGTTTGGGGGGCTCGGCGTATCCTGGTTAATTGCCGTACGTGATGGGAATTCGATCGGTTCGGCCTGCGGCGGTCGGCCTGTCAGCAGGAATTTCATCGTGCGGCCCAGTGCGAAGATGTCGCATTGGGGTGTGGCGGTGTTGCTGGCCGATTGTTCGGGTGCCGCATATGCGGCGATCGAATCGGATTCGCCCGCCTCAACGCCAGCCCAATCACGCGGCATGCGTATCGCGTCGAGTAGTTTCACGCATCCGTGGTCGTTAATCAGCAACGAAGCGGGGCGTATGCGGCCGTGTGCCATGCCGCGTGCGTGCAGATATGCACAGGCCGCGGCGACTTGATAGCCCCAGTCGGCCACTCGGGCAAAGTCGACGGGGCCATGCTTCTGGACGTATTGCCGCAAGTCGACTCCCGCAACGTATTCCATGACAACGTAGCAACGGTCGTCGTCCCAGCCGGCGTCCAAGATCAGGATTATGTTCGGATGGTCGAGTTCGGCGTTGCACCGAGCCTCGGACAGGAACGTTTCGACGCATTCGGGACGCCCGGACCATCGGGATGACAGCACCTTCATGGCAGCCCGTTTGCGGAGCCGGGCATGTTCGACGAGATAGACTCGGCCCCAGGTGCCGCGTCCAAGTTCCCGCAAGAGCCGATAGCTGCCTCTGGTCAGTTTGTAGACACCGCCGAGCAGTTGTGTCGCTTGCCACTTCGTCAGCAGGCCATTTGAAATAAGCCAAACCGCCGCCTGCCGAGAGTCTTGCAATTCTGCAGCGTGAAGCAGTTCGAGCTGCGATGGAGTTGTCAGACCGCTCGCAACGAGCAGTTGCTCGAATTGCGCAAACGAAACGATGGAAGCCGGTCTGGTCATGACTATCTGGTCGTCGGAATAGGGGCGTCGGTGTTTCCTGCCACTCGGCGATCGGCCAACCCGTTTTGGAACTCGCTGCGGCGCGGGGTTGCGACGAACGGTCCAGCGAAAAGTCTCGTGCGCATTTCCTCTTGCTTGCCTATTTTACTTCGTAGGCGGTCAATTCGGGCCTGGTTGGAGGATTTTAGGGTCCGATCACGCAGGATTTACCGGAAACACAACATTTCTCGCGCAGGCGTGCCGATTAAGGTGACTATTCCTTGCATACAGAGAGATCTGTTTATTCGCATTGTTCGGGACCGATAGGTAGAAACGGAAATGCCGTGTACCGGGTTGACGGTATCCGGCGGCGAAGTGATACGCGATGAGCCGCAGTCGGCGGAATCGCGAAGCGAAGTGCTCGAACGTCTGTTGGGGACGCTGCACGCATATTGGCGGTAATGGATGGGCGCCGTGGAGAAATCCCGATGAGAACACACAGGGGGTTCAAGGTGATCAGGCTGATGGTGGTGCTGCTTGCGTTATCGCCAGTTGGTGTGCAGGCGCAGTCTCAGCCGGGCTTGACGGCCGGTGGTGGGCCGCTAGCGAATACCGGAGTGCCGGCGGTTGCCCCGCTTGTCCCCGGCATGCCGATGGCGATGGCGCCGAGCCAGATGGCATATCCGCCATCAGTCAGTGCTCCTGTGGCGGGGCAGGAGTCACCTTACGGTTACGGGGCGGGGCCCATGCAGCCCTACGGACCGGTGGCTCCAATGATGTACAACACGGCTCCAGGCACGCCGCAGGCGTTCCCGACGGAGTCGGCCCAGCCATTGCCGGGAGGGTACGATCCTCAGATGGCCGGCTTCTACGGCGGTCCAGCGGATATGTGTCCCGCGTGTGGCGGCAATGGCTGTCCGGAGTGCCTGGGCATTGGCGGTTTTCTGGCCCACGGTCTATCGTGGCTGCTGCCGTACTCAGACGGTGGTATCTGTGCTCCGCGATGGTACGACATCACAGCAGATTTCGTGTATCTGTCGCGAGACAAGGCCACCCGCTTGATCAATTTCACGTCGGACGGTGTCCTTGGCGACATCGTGCTGAGCACGGATAACTTCGATTTCGATCCGTCCGCGAGTCTGCAACTCACGGGTGCCTACCAGGTATTCGCAGGCGGTGCACTCGAATTCACCTACTTGGGGCTGAACAACTTTTCGAGTTCCGCCAGCGTAGCGAGTCCGGACAACGAGTTGTTCTCGATAATCAGCGACTTTGGCACTAATCCGATCGGCGGTTATGACGAAACGGATCGCTCGCAGTATCAGTCAATCTCCTATTCCTCTTCGATTGACAGTTTTGAATTGCACCTTCGCCGAAGGTGGCAGGGGCCGAATTGCCGGTTGCAGGGTTCCTGGCTGGCTGGTGTTCGCTACCTGTATTTGCTTGAAGATTTCCAGTACTACACGCTGGGCGGCTACGACCCGCAGATTCAGCAGAACCGCGGTTCCATGACCTACGACACGACCACCAAGAACAGCTTGACAGGCTTTCAAGCTGGCGGTGATATGTGGACGTCGATCATTCCGGGCATCAGTTTCGGCGGCGAACTCAAGGCGGGCATTTACGGACTTTACGGTCAGCAGTCCACGCACATAATTGCCACGACGACAAGTCCGCCGTTCACCCAGGAAATCTACGAGAAGCAGCACGGTGATGATTTGGTGTTCGTCGGGCAGGGCAATATCATGGTGGTGTACAAGACGAGTCCCAACTGGGCCCTGCGAGGCGGTTACACCTTCATGTTCCTCGACGGCGTGGCCCTTGCCCCGGAGAACTTCAATGCCACGGCTCCGTTCTCAACCGGACGAACCACCCAGTCGCTGAACGACAACGGAAATGTGTTCTATCACGGATTTACCGCCGGGCTCGAGTGGATGTGGTAAGACGCCACCCTTCCGCGCGTCGTCGACGCTATAGGGAGGCGGCCATCCGCAGCCTGAGTTTGCAGAGAAAGTCGGCCTTTCGGCCGACTTTTTTCATGCGCGCGTGATGCCTGACGCTGCGAACCGGACAGCGAAAGCGAACCGGGATGCGACTTGTCGGGTGAAAGTCCCGATGGAGATCTGGATGACAGGGGCTTCGTACGTACCCTCCTGTCCAAGGCCGTTTGCAGGCGGGAGCCATCTTCAAATCACTGCCGCGTGAGTTCGAGTTCGGCGTCGAACGCGGGAATTCCCATCCTCACAATGGAATTTGACGAATTGTTCCGGGAATCGCTCGGCACTTTTCTGCGACTCGCGCAGTCTAAGCATCGGGGACGGACTGAGATCCGCCCGACTGCAAACCTGTGGCCAAAAATTTGACAGCATTTCGCGCCCGTTTATAATCGACGAATTGAAGGTTCGCTATTCTGCGCTTTCTTCGCAAATTAACATTCTTGCGAAGGGGCGTGAACCGGTGTATGTAGTAGACTTGTGTGCACTTATGGGAAGCCCATGGTGCACGCCAATATCGCTAAACTCATAGCATTTGAGCGTTTGTGCAAAATAGTGGAATTCTTTTTCTGGCGTGACTAGACTGACTTAGTAGTCACATCATGCCTTGATTACCCAATCTGGGGGAATCGAAGTGAAATCGCCCATGTCCCACCGCAGTTTCAATGTTGCGAATCGGAAGAGTCGGAAGGCGTCAGCCAGGCAGCAGTTGTTTCGCGGGCTCCGGATCGAGTCACTGGAGAGCCGAAACCTGATGGCCGGGTTGGTTGACGGCCTGGAGGTACCCTCTTACGCGGGTGGTGCCGAGGGCGAGGCCTCCCAGCCCAGTTTCAACTCGCTCTATTATCCTCCGGATACTTCGGTCTGGCCGCAGACGTCTTCGTCTTATCTGACGTCTCCGAGCACCGACGCACCCGAAGTGGTTGCAATGAACTACTTGCGGAACAATGCGTCGAAGTTCGGATTGAAGGCGGCTGATTTTGATCAGTTGCAGATTACGGACCAGTACACGTCGGCCGCGATGGGAGTAACGCATGTGTACTTCCGCCAGATGTATCGCGGACTTCCGATCGAGAACGCACTGGCAAACGTCAATGTGAATTCAGACGGGAGTGTCTTGAACGCGGACGTGATGTTCGTGCCGAACCTCTCGACGACCCAGAACCAGCCCATTCCGAATCCGGTGTTTACGGCTCCGGCCGCTTACACCAAGTATGCTGGGGAGTCTGGTCTTCCTCTGTCGACGGCGATCGTGCCGATCGCCGTCTCCGGCAAGTTGAATCAGCAGCAGACTTTTTCGTCGGGCGGCCTTGGTTCGGATCCCATCGACGCGGAACTGCGATATATCGCGACGAAAAACGGCGTGCAGCTTGTTTGGAGTTTCGACGTCAATTACCTGCGTGATTCACACTGGTATTACGCAAGCGTGAGCGCGATGGACGGCTCGACGCTGAAGTCGATCGATATGGTGTCCAGCGCCGGGACGTACAACGTCTACCAGTTGCCGACGGACAACCCGCAGGAGGGTATCCGCTCCGTGGCCGTCAACCCGGACGACTCCGTTGCATCGCCTTACGGTTGGCATGACACGAACGGGCTTCCCGGTCCGGAGTTTACGGACACTCGCGGCAACAACGTGTTTGTCCAAGAGGATAACGCTGGAGATACCTACGACAACACGCCGCCTGTTGCCCTGGGGGCACGTCCCGACGGTGGCCCGTCGCTCGTATTCAACTTTCCGGTCGATCTGACGCAGCCGCTGTTGACAAACGAAAACGCTGCGCTGACGAATTACTTCTATTCGATCAATCGAAATCACGACGTCTACTATCACTACGGTTTTGACGAAGCGGCGGGCAACTTCCAGTCAAAGAACTATACGGGTCTGGGACAAGGCAACGACCAAGTGATCGCGTTCGCCGAAGTGCCGATGTCCGTCAATGCCGCGGGGCCGTATTTTGTGCCCACGCCGGACGGGCAATCCCCCGTGCTCGTAATGACGGACAACACGGGGTTTGCCACGACAACTCCGCCACGCGATGGGGCGTTCGACAATACGATTATCGCACACGAATATGCTCACGGGCTCACCGAGCGACTGACCGGTGGTCCGTCGTCGATGCTGTTGCGGTCGACGCTTCAGGGGTCATCGCTCAGTGAAGGCTGGAGCGATTTCTTCTCGTTGATGCTCAATCAGGACGCGACGGATCAGGCAAACGATGCGGTCCCGATCGGCAACTGGTTCATGGGATTGCCGGCAACCGGGCCGGGCATCCGGAACTACCCGTACAGCTTCGACATGACGATCAACCCCGCCACGATCGGGATATTTAATCTCGCAGCCAACCAGACGGACTTCTACCTGGCGGGGCAGGCTTGGGCGTCGGCGTTGTGGGACATGAACTGGCTGCTCATCAACAAGTACGGCTATGATTCGAATATTGCCACCGGGACCGGCGGAAACAATCTGACGTTGCAGTTGGCCATCGACGGCTTGAAACTGCAGTCGGCGGCTCCGTCCTTGGTGGAAGCTCGCGATGCGATACTGGCCGCGGATTACCGGTTGACCGGCGGTGTTAACCAGAAGGAGATCTGGACAGCGTTTGCCCGCCGCGGGCTGGGGTACTTGGCGAGTGACGGCGGCAGTTCCAGCTCGCAGACGATTACCGAAGACTTCTCGATGCCTCCGGCCCCGGGCATCGTCACGGGGCAGGTCTGGCTCGACTCCAACGGCAACGGTTTGAAAGACTCCGGTGAGCAGGGACTCACCGGGCGCAAGGTATTCATCGATATTGACGCGGATGGCGTGCGCGATCCGCTGGAGCCGCGAGTTCTGACGGATGCGAGCGGCGGATACCAGTTTGATTTCTACGTATCGGGATCCTTCACGATCGGCGTAGAGGATGGAACGGGCGAAGCGCAGACGTTTCCGGCCAACGGTGCCGATCATACGGTGACTGTGACCACGGGCCGGACGGTCTCAGGTGTAGATTTCGGTGTTCGCACCGATGCTACCCGGTCGTACGGCGTGAAATTCAACGACCTTGACCACGATGGTCGTCGTGACGCGAACGAACCGGGAATCGCGGGCGTGTGGATCTACGTGGACTTGGACAATGACGGTCGGATCGATCTTGGCGAACCGAAGGCTCAGACCGGCGCGGACGGCACTTATCAGCTGGCGCTGACAACGCCGGGCACGTTCATGATTCGCGAAGCGGTTCCGGCCGGCTGGGAGCAGACACTGCCCGGCGGCAGCACGCAGGCTTATGCCGTGACGATTTCGTCTGGCACCTTGAACTTGAGTCTGGATTTCGGCAACGCCAAACTGGATGACTTCAGTGATGCGCCGGCATCGTACGGCGTCATATCGCATCCGATTCTCCCGGGGTTGAATCTGGGGGCGGCGGTGGACGGTGAAGTTGCCGCAGCGGTCAGTGCCAACGCCGACGGCGATGATCTGAACAAAACCACCAACGATGACGACGGGATCAAGTTCAACAGCACAGTGTATCCCGGCGCGCACGTTACCTATGATGTGACTGCCACCACCTCCTACTCCTCCACGGTGACGGGGTCAACCACTCCGACCACGATCACAAACGGTGCCGGACGGTTGAACGCGTGGGTCGATTTCAATCGAAACGGGACTTTCGAGGACAGTGAGAAGGTTGCCAGCGATCTGAAGTTGCTCGGCGGCGTGCATTCGCTGGCGTTTGACGTCCCGGCGAACGCCACACCCGGCCTGACGATCGCCCGTTTCCGTTATGGATACACTCGCAACCAGACGCCGACGGGAACTGACATCGCGGGCGAAGTTGAGGACTACCAGATCCGTATTCTCGGCGAAACGCCGGATGCCGTGGATGACGTGTTTTCAGTTCGACAGAATTCCAGTTCAACTCGGCTGAGCGTTCTGGCCAACGATATTACAAGCTACAACGGTCCGATCAAAGTCGCTTCTGCCACCACGGACACACCCGCGGGTGGAGTAGTGACGGTCGCATCGGACGGGTCGTACGTAACCTATCGACCCAAGCAGGGCTACTTCGGCACGGATACTTTCACCTACACGATCGTGGATCAGATGGGTGCAACGGACACGGCGACGGTCACGGTCAACGTGCTGCCGAACTTCATTTCCAATCCGATCGCCGCCGATGATTCATTCGACGTCTTGGAGGACTCAACCGACAATTCATTCAATGTGCTGCAGAATGACTTTATCGGCCAGAGCCCGCCGATCAAGATCGTTGAGGTGCTGGCTCCGTTGACCGGTACTGCAGTGATCGATGACAAGGGTACTGTGTCTCCTTCGGACGACGTGATCCTTTACACTCCGGCTTCCGGTGTGGGCGAGACGGATCAGTTCCAGTACATCATCGAGGATGCGAGCGGTGTTCAGGACACGGCCACAGTGACTGTGCATGTGAAACCGGGCGCCGACTCGGATAACGATGTCGTCTACCGAATGGTGACGACGGATCTCAATGGAACGCCGATCAGCAAGGTCGGTCTCGGTCAGCAGTTCCTGCTCAACGTGTATGTGCAAGACGTCCGCCAGGCGCCGCCGGACCCCAATAGCATGGGGGTGTTCGCCGGATACCTCGATGTGATTTACGACTACAACAAGGTCTCCGTCTCGGGGACAGTCAGTCATGGAACGAGCTATACGAATTTCACATCGGCCGGTTTGAATCTGCCGGGACTCGTGGACGAGGCTGGCGGCATGGGGGGAGTCGGCACCAGCCTGGGAAGTGGCGAGATTCTCTTGCTTTCGGTGCCGATGACGGCAAATTCGACTGGCACGGTCGAATTTGTTGGTGATCCCGCCGACGTGCCGCTCGAGCACGACACGCTTCTGTACGAGCCGCCAGATGCTGTGGGTCTGCAGGGGATTGGCTACACCAATACGAGCCTGATGATTGTGTCCGGCAATTCGCCGATGGCCGTAGACAACACCTTCGACGTGTCGAAGAGCAGCATCGGGAATATTCTGAACGTGCTGTCTAATGACGTCGCCAACGTCACGCCGACCACGCTGACGATCACGTCCGTCACTTCGGGAACGAACGGCGGCACGATCGTAATCGGACCAACGGGTACTGATATTCGTTACACGCCCGTTAACGGGTTTGAGGGTACGGAGCAGTTCAAATACACCGTACAGAATGCCGAGGGGTTGACTGCAACGGCGACCGTGACAGTTCAGGTTGGCAACGCCAGCAAGTCAGTGCAATTCCGATTGGCGACAACTGCTCCGGACGGCACTACGCTTACCACCGTCAACCAGGGTGAACAATTCCAATTGCGTGTCTATGTCCAGGACATGCGTGCGGACTTTCGCGAGTCCCCGGGCGATCCAGACCTGAGGGGCGTGTTTGCCGGCTATTTGGACCTGCTCTACGACTCGCTGCTGGTTTCGACTTCCCCGAATACAACTCCTGGCAGCAGCTTCGATTTCGAGGTTCAATTTGGGGCTGAGTACGGGAACCTTCTATCCGGAAACGATACGATTTCCAATCTGATCGACGAAGTCGGCGCGTTTCAGACTTCCGTGTCGCCTCTTGGCCCCGGCGAGTTCCTGCTGGCAACTATCACGTTTGACGCCGACAGGGTTGGAACGGCCGTATTCACCTCAGATCCGGCAGACATTTCACCGATGCACGACGTGTTGACCTATGAACCCGTCGAGTCCGTCGAGGTGAGTGCGATCAAACTGGGGTCAACTCAGATCACGATCCTGTCGTCGGGAGGCGGCGAAGCCGGTTTCACCAATCCTCGAAATGCGAATGATGTCAATAATGACGGCACCGTGAGTCCGGTGGACGCCCTCTTCGTGATCAATGCGATCAACAAGAATGGTGCTGTAAACCTCGTTGGGTGGTCGTGGTCGGAAGGCGAAGCCGCAGGCGCAGGGAATACTCCGGCGTTGGGCTTCCTCGACACCAACGGCGACGGAAGATTGTCGCCGATCGATGCCCTGTGCGTCATCAACGCACTGAACGGGGAACAAGCAAATGCGGAAGGTGAATCCGTTGCGTCCGCATGGTACGCCGTCAATCCGACGAGCGACGCGGAGGGTGAAAGTGCCCTGCCGCTGAATTCCACTCCGGCTCAGTTGTCGGTTGCCGAAGTTCCAACTTCAGCGTACCTCACAGCGAACCGGACTGACGCAGCATTGCAGAGTTGGGAAGCCCAGTCTGATCCGGCGAGCGCCAAGACAAGCAGCGACTTTGCGGCTGCTATCGACGAGATCTGGGGCGACCTGGGTCGCGCGTAGGATTCAAGTGTACTGCACTCGACACGAACCCGGCCGAACTCGGCCGGGTTTTTTGTTTGCCCAGCGAAGCTGGCAAACCCAGTCGCGTGCGATCGCAAGCGACCTCACCCCGTCCACGGGGAAGGGAATTCGACTCGCAAGGGCGTCGTCGGCCAACGGCGGGGTCTGAAGGAAGCGATAGGAAGTTGGTGGTCCATAGCGCAAGCGAACCTGATTCGGCGGCCTGTCGGGGCAAACATGCAAAAAGATGCAACGCCCGATGCGTGGACAGCGGCAGAACGTGACTGAGGATGCGATTGCCAAGAGGGAGCCAGCACAGTAACTGGGGAAGCCTGGCATCGTCCGTGACCACGCCAGCTCTCCCAAAGGCGAAGCATGGGATGTGACGGTAGATTGCCTCAAGAGGCGACTCAAGAGACAGCCGAAGCGATGCGAGGTGACAGATGATCCCGTAGTAGTGAGTAAGTCGCGGCCTGAGAAGCCGGGTAACCGTGTGAAGGAGAAAACCGCGACGACGTGGGGCTGAGTCTTCACGTGCGGCGAGTTGCCAAAAGCGCCCGCCGTTGCGAA
>CAIPEB010000245.1 GCA_903863885.1 uncultured Planctomycetaceae bacterium
CGTGTCGGGTATCCTCGAACTGAAGGGCGCGCACCGCGAAACGTCGATTGCATCCGGGACGACGCTGTCGTTTCTGGGCACGTTGGAGAACGGTTTGAACTACGAAGCCGCCTTGCGAATTGTAACTCAAGGCGGAAAAGTAGAAGCGGCAGGAGATCAACTGCATCTTCAGGGATGCGATGCGGCGACGCTGCTGTTAGCGCTGGGAACTGACTACGCGAGCGACGCAGCCCGCAACTTTCGCGGCACACTTCCGCACGGGCGACTCGCAGCGCAGCTTGAATCGGCTGCGGCGAAATCCTACGAACAACTGAAGTCCGAGCACGTTGCCGACTATCAGTCTCTCTTCAACCGAGTTGCAATCGACCTCGGGGCCGCTCCGGCGGCCCAACTGGCGATGCCAACAGACGAGCGGCTCAAAGCGTATGCGAGCGCTGCCACGGACAACGGTCTTGAAGGCCTGCTCTTCCAATACGGCCGATATCTGCTGATTTCCTCGTCACGCCGCCCGGGGTTGCCCGCGAACCTGCAGGGCCTGTGGAACGAGAGCAACTCGCCGCCCTGGAGTTCGGATTACCACGCCAATATTAATGTGCAGATGAACTACTGGCCCGCAGAGCCCGCTAATCTCTCCGAGTGTCACCTGCCCCTCTTTGACCTGATCCAAAGCCAGCTTCCCTTGTGGCGCAAGGCAACGCAGGCCGAACCCGAATTCAAGATCGGAACTGATCCGGTTCGCGGTTGGGCGCTCCGAACCTCCCACAACATCTACGGTGGGTTGGGGTGGAAGTGGGACAAGACGGCCAATGCGTGGTACTGCCAGCACCTGTGGTGGCACTATGAATTCAGCCGCGATCGCGAGTACCTCCGCTCGGTTGCCTATCCGATCCTCAAGGAAATCTGCGAGTTCTGGCAGGACCATTTGAAGACTCTGCCCGATGGTCGGCTTGTCGTGCCCAATGCCTGGTCGCCGGAACACGGTCCCGACGAGGACGGAGTCAGTTACAGTCAGGAGATCGTGTGGGATCTGTTCAATAATTACGTCGAGGCAGCTGACACGCTGGCTGTGGACGGAGATTATCGCGACGCCGTCGCGACTATGCGCGACAAACTCGTTACGCCGAAGATCGGCAAGTGGGGACAACTTCAGGAATGGATGGTGGATCGCGACGAACCAAAAGACGAGCACCGGCACACATCACACCTGTTCGCCGTCTATCCCGGACGGCAGATCAGCATGACGACCACGCCGGATTTGGCGAAAGCGGCCGCCGTATCTCTCGAAGCGCGCGGCACCGCGGGGGACAGTCGCCGCAGTTGGACCTGGCCGTGGCGCACCGCGCTCTGGGCCCGTTTGCGCAACCCGGAGAAAGCCCACGCGATGGTGCAGGGCTTGTTGACCTATAACATTCTGCCCAACCTGTTCGGGAATCACCCGCCTTTTCAAATGGACGGCAACTTCGGCATCACCGCGGGCATCTGCGAGATGCTCCTGCAATCGCATGCGGACGAAATCGAGTTGCTTCCCGCACTGCCGAAAGCATGGCAAAACGGGTCCGTGAAAGGTCTTCGCGCCCGCGGCAACGTGACCGTTGATATCGAATGGAGAGACGGCAAAGTTACACACTACCGCCTCTCTTCTGCGACACGTTCCGATTTCAAAGTCCGCGTCAACGGCGAAGTGAAGCAAGTAGCCACGGAATAATCCGTGTCAAATCCGCGACTACCCGTGGCCTCTTGCGCCACATCACCACGAGAGGTACTCGTATGCGTGCGATTCTTAAAGCGACCTTAGTATTCCTGTCGTTCGGCACTCCATTGTGTGCTCAGTCCGTCGATTCGCTCGCGGGCAAGAGATTGGTATTCCTCGGCGACAGCATTACGCAAGGTGGCGGGTATATTTCGTTCGCGACTTACTACCTCGAGAAGCAATATCCTGAAAAAGTCTTCGACATTTACGGACTCGGACTTGCCAGCGAGACATTGTCCGGACTGAGCGAGAACAACCACGCGGGCGGAGCATTTCCTCGACCGTGCCTGTTTGAGCGTCTTGGCCGTCTGCTCGAGCGTGCCAAGCCGGACGTCGTGATTGCGTGTTACGGCATCAATGACGGCATCTATTTGCCGTTGTCCCCCGAGCGACTGGCCGCATTCCAGAAGGGCGTTTTGAGACTGGTCGATCAGTGCAAAAACGCCGGAGTCAAGGAGATGTTTCTGGTAACACCGCCCATCTATGACTTTTCCCCGAAACCAGGTGATTTCAACTACGATTCGGTAATGGCCGAGTATGCCCGATGGGAGACGTCGCTGAAGATCGACGGCGTACATGTTATCGACCTGCATTCCGCGATGCGCACGGCCCGCGATACAAGGACCGAACCGCTTTCGGGAGACCACGTTCATCCGGGGGATGACGGACATCTGCTGATGGCCAGGACGATTCTCAATGCGTTTGGCGTGACGACTCCCAACGAGCCGGTTTCCACCGTCAAGAACGATCCGCTCTTCAAACTGGTGGACCAAAAGCGGCAGACCCGGTGGGCCCAATGGATGAACCATATCGGCTACACGCGCGAGAAGACCGTCGAGCCGTGTCCATTGGGCAATGCGGAAGTTGAAGCGGCCGGAATCCAGCGGAAGATCGATGCGATTCGTCGCCACGAATAACGGTGCGACGTTGCGAGCGACGGGATACGCGGGGGACGAACCAACCGTGCCATCCAGATGGATGCGAATTAATTGCGGAAGTCGCCACGGGAGGTATTAAAGGCAACGTCTCACCGTGGCACGGGGAACACGGAGAGACTTGTCCCGCGCATGCGATCTCCGTGATCTCGTACGAAAAATCTGGAATCGCATGGCGACGGCATGAAAGTGGACGTGGGTTCTAACCCACGCCATCCGCTCTTCTTCAGAACGAACAGGTGTCGGACAACAATCATGACTTGCAACCTGATCTTCATTGCGTCTTTCTCCTTCGCGGCGCTCGGAGCTATCGCATCGGAACCTCAGCCAGCGAGTTCTTCGCTTCAATCGCTCGACGGTGGCGAATGGCGGATTGCAATCGATCCCAAGAACGAAGGGCGTGAAGCGAACTGGTTCGCGTCACCGCGCGATGAGTCCAAGCCCGCGAGGGTTCCGGGAACGATCCAGCAGACGTTTGCCGGTTATCACGGCACAGCGTGGTACTGGCGGGAATTCGCCGGTCCCATTGGCGAGCGTCAAAAGACGGATCGCTGGTGGCTGTATTTCGGCGCCGTGGACTATTACGCCGAGGTGTGGCTGAACGGCGCGCGATTGGGCGACCATGAAGGGTCCGATGGGCCATTTGAATTCGATGTGACCGACGCCCTGAGCAACTCGGGCAAGAACCTGCTCGCGGTGCGAGTGATCAATCCCGGGCAACAGCCCGTGGACGGATTTGTCATCGGCGAAATTCCGCACTCGTTCAAGAGCGCCGATCACTACATGTTCGGCGGAAATGCGAATTCCGGCGGCATACTCCAGTCCGTCGAACTGCGACGGCAGCCTGCAGTGCGAATCACCGATGTTTTCGTAAAAGCCGATCCTGCGAGCGGCGACATACAAATACAGGCGACGGTGCACAACTCGACCGGCGCTGCCGCTGAGTGCGAGATCGTCGCGGCGGTAAACCGTCTCGATAGCGGCCGCTCCACTCTGACGTGTTCCGGTCAAAAGGCAATGCGGGCGCCGGCGGGTGAAACGCAATTTGAATTGCCGCTCAAAGTGTCAGAACCCAGGCTTTGGTCCACTCGTGAGCCGAACCTCTATGCGGCGGAATTAGCGGTCACAGCGTCTTGTGCTGATGCATCGCGGGTTGAGCATCGAGCTTCCGCGCGATTTGGCTTTCGTGATTTTCGAGTCGGCTCGGACGGGTTCTTCCGGCTCAACGGACAACGCCTGTTTCTCAAGAGCTGCCACACAGTGAACAATTTCCCGGTCGCGGTCGGGATGCCGCATAAGCCCGAGTTGATGAGTCGCGAGTTGCTTTACGCCAAGGCTATGGGTTTTGATATGGTGCGGTTTCTCGGCGGTCCGCCCTTCCCTGAGCAGTTGCGGATCTGTGATGAAATCGGGTTGATGATTTACGCCGAGCCTCGTGCCTCATGGTGCCTGCAGGATTCGCCGAAAATGGCGGAGCGGTTCGACCGATCGGTATCTCAAATGATCCTGCGGGACCGCAACCACCCGTGTATCACGGTCTGGGGACTGCTGAACGAGACGGGCGACGGTCCGGTATCGCAGCACGCAGCCGAGTGCCTGCCGATGGTTCGCAAGTTGGACCCCACCCGTCTGGTGCTGGTGAACAGCGGTCGCTGGGATCTGTCGCAAGCCGGCGAAGGCGTCTTTGCCCAGTTGGATTGGTGGCGACATTCCGGCGGAGAACCATGGGCGGCGCGAAATCCGGCCGATGCGCCGGTTGTTACGCCTTTCAATTTCACTTGGCCGGCAAGACAGGCGGCACTGCATCCAGGCCCGCATGGAGAATTCAGCGTTGCCCGCTGGATCGCCCCCGCGGCAGACCGCTGCACGGTCACGGCTTCGTTTACCGGGATGGCCCAAGCCACGACGGACGTGTACGTGTTGCACAACGGCAGATCTCTTTTCAGCGAGGTACTCAATGTCGATGGCAAGCCGAACACGGTCACCAGCTCCAGCGATGTGGCCGTAGCCAACGGAGACACGATCGATTTCGTCGTCGGGTGGGGAAACTCAAGTCACGGCAGTGATAGCACGGCGATGACTGCCAAAATCAAGACCGCGTCGCGCGAGTACGACTTCGCCGCGGATTTCCCGCGGGATAAGAACCCCACCGAACCGTGGAGTTGCGGCACATTCGCACCCGGCAAACAACCGGACGCAACAACTTTCTCGCTGTATACGCGATCCCGATCGGCGGGCAGGTCGCGGCAGCATATCGGCAGTCTGTCCAATCCGGGCCAGAGCGAATGGGAATGTCTGTGGGGAGACGAACAGCCGAACTGGTTTGAAGCCAAGCGTGCCGACGGCGGTCCGCCGATGGCCGGCGATGTGCACTACTATCCGCGAGTTCCGATGAATGCCGGCGACTATCGCTACCTGCGAAATCTGGGCGGAAACGGCAGCAAACCGGTGTTCCTCTCGGAATCGGGAGTCGGTTCGCTGGTTAATCCGTTCCGCATCGCGCGGCTGCATGAACAGGACAATTCCCCTGTCGACGCCGAGGACTCGCAGGCTCATCACGAGATTTCAACGAAGTTCGCGGCCGACTTTCAGCGATACTCGCTGGACGGCATCTTTCCGTTTCCCGAAGACTTGATTCGAGCCAGCGAGTTGATGCACACACGCCATCGGAGATTGGCTTATGACGCAATTCGGTCGAATCCCAGGCTATGCGGCTTCAGCCTGACCGGCATCATTGATCAACCCGCCGGCGAAGGCCTTTTGACGGAATGGCGCGAGCCGAAACTCGGCATCGTCGATACGATGACCGACTGCCTCGCGCCGTTGCGCTGGTGCCTGTTCGTTGAACCGATGCACGCATACGCGGGTCGGCCGTTCCGGATCGAAGCCGTCATGGCCAACGACGGCATCCTCGCGGCGGGCGAGTATCCGGTGCGGCTGAGAATTCACGGACCGCGCGGAATTGCCTGGGAAAAGGCCACCAAGCTGCGCATCACTCCCGCAAATGCTCCGGATCAGATTCCGCTGGTAACGCCCGTACTCACGGAAGAGGTCGTCGTGGATGGACCGACCGGAAGTTACACGTTGGCAGCCGAACTCGAACGGGGCGGCGCGGCGCGAGGCGGCCGTTTGGACTTCCATCTCTCGCGCGACGATGAACTTCCACAAGTAAGCCAAGCGGCCGCGGTGCTGGGTCTTCCCGACGCGGCGCGGCAGTGGCTTGAAACACACGGTGTGAAATGCATTGACTTCGATCGTACCGAATCGCGCGGACAGCGCGTGGTTCTGGTCGGCGACGGTCCGAAGCCGCCGCAACAGGAGCAGGTCTGGCGTGACATCACGGAACGCATCAAGTCGGGGGCCACAGTGTTGGTGTGTAATCCCTCGGCGTTTTCAGACGGCAAGGATCCGACCCGCTGGCTGCCGCTCGAGAATCGCGGGCAATGCGTATCTCTCAACAATTGGGTCTACCACCGCGAGGACATAGTTAAACCGCATCCTGTACTGAATGGGCTGCAGTCGGGCGGAATAATGGACTGGTATTACTACCTGGACATTACGCCGACCAGCGTTTTCAAGGGCCTTCCCGTGCCGGACGAATCGGTCGCGGTTTCGGCGGCGCTGGCGCTGGGGTCGGGGGACGCGGACGGGCAGCGCTATT
This sequence comes from uncultured Planctomycetaceae bacterium, assembly GCA_903863885.1. Taxonomy (GTDB): domain Bacteria; phylum Planctomycetota; class Planctomycetia; order Pirellulales; family Pirellulaceae; genus CAIPEB01. The sequence continues at coordinate 6,347 of CAIPEB010000245.1, forward strand.
TCACCGGTATGCTGACGGGTGTCTACCGCATCGGCAAAGGGCACCTCGTGCTCAACACCATGCGCATACTGGAGAACCTGGACGCGAATCCGGCCGCCGACCGCATGCTCTTGAACATGGTCAGGTACGCGGATGAGCTGACCAAAACGTCAGCGATCGCACCTACATCGGAGTCGAAGGCCAAGCAATGAGACCGCTCTGGAATACTCTGGCAACTCAGGTTGCCGCAGCGCTGCTGATACCGCTTTCACTGCTGCAGGCTGCAGAGAAGCAGCGATTCGAGTCCCTTGACCCGGCGCTCCTGGATCACTCGACATTTCAACAATGGGTTGCCGGTGCCGAATCTCCTCTGCCGCCCAACCCGGAGATCACGAATGGTCCGCTCGCTGTCGTTTGGACGAAGCAGGAGCGTCCGTATCTCTGGGGAGTGAAGTACGGTGTGGGCCGAGACGCCGGTCGGCGGCACCTGCGCGTCGGATTTGTTCAAGAGATTCCGGTCGGAAGCGTGCTTGTCGGCGGAGGCGGTACTCTGAGCGTGCTCAAGTCCGGCGCGGCCTATCCCGGCAACCTGAATGACGATTCGCAGTGGATTGCGGCCGAGCGGTTGGTAGACGGCAAGAAATCCCACGCCGAAGTTGCGGAGGGCGATTACGGCATGTGGGTGCTGCCGCCAGGAACTCGAACGCGTGCATTTCGATTCAGTCATGTGCCCGCGGCCGGCGATCGTGAACTGGCCGGCACACTCAGCGCGGCCTGGGTCCTGTCGCAGCGATGGGGCAACGTCGCGCCCCAGGCGTCGGTGCAGACCCGGGCTCGCGACGACGCTTCAGCGAAAATCGTCGACGAATCCAACAACCGAACGTGGCAGACCTGGGAGAACGCTGAAACGGGCGCCGTTGCGCCGATTTCTTCCGAGCATCCGGAGATCATGACACTAACTTGGACCAAACCCGTAACACTCGGCGGAGTCTGTTTCCTGTGGACCGGGTTCGGTGCCTGTGAAATCGATGCATTTGTCGGCGCCGATGACGCCAACGTGAACGAGGCACAGGCTGCATCCTGGAAACAAGTGGCAGCGGGCGGCGGATTTGAACCGTGGTATCCGCTCCAGCTCGGACCTAACTGGGTGCCGTTTGCCGAGGACGTGTCGACCCGAGCGTTGCGGGTCCGTATCACTGCGCCAGCAAAGCCGGGGCATCCTCACTACGACGAGAAGATCAAAGACGGACGACGCGTGTGGCTCGCCGAACTCGTCGCACTCGCGCCGCTGCGCGATGCCGCACTGTCCAGCCTCGTGCTGCCCAGAACAGTCCAGGAACCGCCGCCGATTCCGGTGAGGTTCAATCTGCCTGAAGCCGGTCTGGTTACGCTGGTCATCGAAGACCGGCAAGGGCGACGCGTGCGGAACCTTGTCAGCGAGACGCCCTTCCCTGCCGGAGAAAACGTCGCGTGGTGGGACGGCAGCGACGATTTGCTGCGAGATCCCGAAGCGGCACGCCACGGCGTCTATTCCGTTCCCTCGCGACCGGTCTCCCCCGGCGACTACGTCGTGCGGGGCCTGTGGCGCAAGCCGCTGGAACTGCGATACGAGTTCAGCATCTACAGCGCGGGCAAACCGGCTTGGACAACCGCGGACAACACGGGTTGCTGGCTGACGACGCACACGCCGCCTACCAGCATCGCCGCAGTGCCCGGATCGCGAACGGCCGATGGGCAGCCGCTTGTCTTTATGGGCTGTTACGTTGCCGAAGGCGGCCATGGACTGCAGTGGCTGCATGAGGATGGCACGAAAGTCGGCGGACAGCATTGGGTGGGTGGCACTTGGACCGGAGCGCCGACGCTTGCTGTGGATCTCGGCAAAGATGCCGTACCCGACCACCTCTGTTATGTCGGATCGGTGTGGGAGGGCGAGTTGAGACTCACTGCCAAGACACGTGCGCTCGGCGACAAGGAGATCTTCAAGGCAAAGCTGGGCGACGATCCGCGCCCTGAGAAACCAACAGACCCCAGGCCGCCCCTGCTCAAGGACTTCGAAGGCGGCGACCGCGTGTTCGTGCTGTCCGCAATTGCCGCCTGCAACGGAACGATCGTGTGTTCTTTGCTCCGGCAGAACGAATTGGTAATGGTCGATGTGAAATCCGGGGCAATCACGGGCCGACGCTCGATGGCGAGCCCCCGAGGCATCGCATTCGACGATAAGGGCCGATTATTCACGCTCAGTGAAAAGAAACTCATCAGGTTCGACTCGCTGGCGGATGAGAAGGGCCAAGTGCTGATTGATGGCGAACTTGAAGATCCGCGGCATCTCGCGCGAGATGCTCGAGGCAACTGGCTCGTCAGCGATCGAGGTGCATCGCATCAGATCAAGGTGTTTGATTCGAACGGCAGGCTTTTGCGTCGCATCGGTCGCGCCGGCGCTCCGGCGACCGGCGTGTACGATCCGCTCCGCATGAATCAGCCCAACGGACTGGGCGTCGATTCGCAGGGGCGGGTGTGGGTTGCCGAAAACGACAATTACCCGCGCCGGGTTTCGGTCTGGTCATCCGCCGGTCGACTCGAGCGGGCGTTTTACGGCCCGACCGAGTACGGCGGCGGAGGAGTTCTCGATCCGCTCAATCCGTCCGTCTTTTTCTACAAAGGCATGGAGTTTTCGCTCGACTGGAGGGCTGGGACGGATTCGCTCAAGCGTGTGTTCGCCCGGCCCAATCCGATCCTTGAGGGTCATTACGGTCCGTACTCGCCGGATACGCCGCTGTACCCTGGCGGGAACGCAAAGCGGCGCTACTTCACGAGTTGCTTTACGCACAATCCAACCAACGGCGACAATGTTGCGTTTATCTGGCTGGATGCTCCGAAGGAAGCGAAACTCGTCGCGGCATGCGGCGATGCGCACTCTTGGTGGCATCTCCGCGACGAGACGCTGCGGGCCGCCTGGCCGGAAGAAACAAAGCCGGAGCAAGAGAATCCTCAGCCGGACAAGCACGCGCTGTTCGTTTGGGTCGACTCCGATGGCGATAGCCGACCTCAGGTCAGTGAACTGCGCATGGTGAAGGGCAATCCTCGCGGTGTTACCGTCACGCGCGACTTGAGTTTCCTCGTCACGCAACTCGACGACGCGGCCGTCATCGTACGTGCAAAGACGACCGATGCGCGCGGGCTTCCCCGGTATGAACTTGAGCCTGAACGCCTCGGCCCTGCAGGCGGACAACCGCCATCGAGCGGCGGCAGCCAATCTCTGCTGGGCGGAGACTGGGTGATTTCCACCAATGCACCCGCACCATTCTCTCCGTTCGGCCTTGGAGGTTCACTGCGGGGCGAATCACGTTGGAGCTACCCCAGTGCATGGCCCGGTTTGCACGCCAGCCACGAGGCCGCCGTTCCCGATCAGCCCGGCATGATCGTCGGGCATACGCGATTGCTGGGGGATTGTGTTCAGGGCAGACTCGGTCCGATGTTCTGCATCAATGGAAATATGGGCAACATGTATCTGATGACCGCCGACGGACTGTTCGTCGCGACCCTGTTTCACGACATCCGGCTGAAGCCGAACTGGTCGGCGCCGGTCGCAACGCGAAACATGGACGTCACCGATGTGTCGCTGCACGACGAGAACTTCTGGCCGAGCATTTCGCAGACCTCGGATGGCAGGGTGTTTCTGATCGACGGAGCACGCACGAGTCTCGTGCGCATCGACGGACTCGACTCGTTGACTCGCCTGTCCGATCAACCGTTGACAATCACGACGAGCGATCTGGAGAACGCCCGCAACTGGTTCGCACGCGTCGAAACCGCACGGCAGCGGGCACGCGGCGGTGGCACTTTGAAAGTCGCCATGCGCGAGCAGGCACCAGCGGTGGACGGGGAAATCGGCGATTGGCCCCAGACCACGGACTGGGCCGTGATCGACCGCCGAGGAACGGCGGCCAACTTCAACAGCGACTCGCGACCCTACGAAGTGAGTGCTGCGGTGTGTGTGAATGCCGATCGACTTTTCGCCGCATGGCGAACCACCGAGAAGGACCTGTTGAACAATTCTGGCGAGACGCCGAACGCACTTTTCAAGACCGGCGGTTGCCTCGATCTGATGCTTCAGACAGATACCGAGCAGCGACTGCTTGTCACGATGGTCAAAGACCAACCGCGTGCGGTGCTCTATCGAACAAAGGTCTCCGGCACGAAGGAGCCTGTCGCCTTCAGCAGTCCGTGGCGCACCATCCATATCGATTCCGTCGAGGATGTGACTTCACAGGTCACGTTCGCAACGAACAAGGCCGGCCTCTACGAGATCAGTGTCTCCTTGTCACTGCTGCATTGGGATGTGAAGGCTCAACCAGCTGTCCGTGCCGACATAGGCGTCCTACGCGGCTCGAATGGCCAGACAACGCAGCGGGTCTACTGGTCGAACAAGGCCACCGCAATTACGGCCGATGTGCCCAGCGAGGCCGAACTCACCCCGCTGCTCTGGGGCCAATGGAAGGTCGAATAGCTACTTCTTCCACGAGGCAGCGATCTCCTCGAGGGTCCTGCCTTTGGTTTCGGGGAGCATCTTCCAGCCGAACAGAAGGGATAGACAGCACACGCCGGAGAACAACCAGAACGCGCCGCCAACCGAGCCGATTCTCTGTTCCGAGAATTCGGTCATCAGCGGAAACAGTTGCGCGCCCGCATAGATGGTCAGCCACAGAAAGGCCGTGGTCAGCGACACCGCGCGGCCTCGCAGGCGGATCGGGAAGATCTCCGACATCATGAGCCACGGCAGCGGACCAAGCGCCAGTCCATGCGGCACGGTGCACAGCAGGATGACGACCAGCACGGGCCAGCCAGTCAGGTGAAAGTGGAACACCGCGCCGGTTAGCCCGGTCACCAGTATCATCAGCGCCGAGGCGATCAGCCACAACGGACGCCGACCCCATCGGTCGACGGTCCAACAGGCCAGTACGGTCACGGCGCCCATGAAGCCGTAAGTCACGGCATACTGCAGAAATGCCAGGGCCCGATCCTTGATTCCGGAGGCCTCGAACAGCAGCGGAATGTATCCGCTCATTACGCTCCAACCCGTCCAGTTATTAAAGAACGCGAGCAGCAGTCCGATGATCAAGGCGTAACGTACGCCCGGCGCGAACAATTCCGAAAAGCTGCCGACTTCCTCCCGCAGTGCGGACTGAATCTGCTCCATTTCGTTGCGGGCGAAGTCAGAACCGTCCACTCGGACGAGCACTCGCATGGCCTCGTCCATCCGTCCTCGCCCCGCGAGCCACCGCGGACTCTGCGGCAGAAAGAACAGTAGCACAAGGAACGCGGCAACCGGCAGAAGTTCCGACGCAAACATCCATCGCCAGGCCGTATTTCCCGGAGCAAGTTTCACGATCATGAATGAGACGAACGGAGCGGCTATGCTGCCAACGACGATGGCAAGCTGGTACATGATTCCAAAACCGCCGCGCAGTCGAGGAGGCGATATCTCGGAGATATATAGGGGCGACGCCACGGAGCAGAGGCCAACTCCGATTCCGCCCACGATGCGGAAGACATTAAACGTCACGATATCGTCGGGTATCGCCGTAAAGACCGAGCCAATTCCCAACAGGACGCAGGCCACGATCATGGTGCGATTGCGCCCCATGGCGTCGCACATCCAGGCGCCCAGAAACGGGCCGACAATGCAGCCAAGTGCGGCGCTGCCGGTCGCGAACCCGAATTGCGTCGGCGAAAGGTGAAACACCTCTTTGAGGTACAGATTGGCTCCGCAGACGATCGCCAGGTCGTAGCCGAACAGGAATCCGCCGACCGATGCAACAAACGCAATCAGAAAGGCAAAGAACTTCGCTGCCGACGCATCTCCGTGTCCGGCTCCATTCATGTGCAGACTCGCTGACATGCTTGCCCTTTCCGGCTGTTGGACACGCGGCACGCGATTTTGCCAACCAATGCCCGAAGATGGATTGCGGAATGCAAAGATGAGCGACATCATCGCGGTATTGAAGCCCGCTGGCAAGATGCGAAGCGGTTGCTTCAACTCCGGACGTCCGGAGGCGACGGATTGGCACGGATGAAGACTCTGTCGCACGGGTCGAGGCTTCCTATTGCACCACATTGCGTTTAACAAAATGAGAGAAATCAATTCCCGCCAACGAACCCCCGTGCCGATTTGTCGCAGGGGATTCGGCTACCTGTCGCCAGCTATTCGGGCTTTCGCCATCCTGGGTCTGGTCGGTATTCCGGCAGGAGTCCCGACGGTCGGGCACGCCGAACAACCGCCCGTCATGAGACCCGAAACAGAAACGAGCGACGATATTCCGAATCCGTACCCGCGCGAACCTGACAATTCGGCTGTCGTGATCCGGCTCCCGACGGAATTGGCCGACGGACGCAGCGATGTATCCGGCCCGATCCAGAACGCGATCGACCAAGCGGCTTCCAAGGGCGGTACCGTCGTATTTCCGCCAGGACGCTTCTTCATTGGCGAGTTGCTCACGTTGCGATCCAACGTGACGCTGCTCGGCGCCCGGCCCGACCAGACATTCGTGGAGGATCGCGATCCCAAAATGCCGCCCGTCGAAAAGTCGGCCGCCAAGGAGGTCGCAGGGGCGAGCACGCTGATTCAGGCCGACAACCTCGGCACGATGATCGCGGCCCGTCCGCGCGGCGATGAGCAATGCCGTAATGTGGCCGTGCGCGGATTAAATTTCATCGTCGAAGGAAGCGAGAACAACAAGAACCAACAGTTCATGGACTTTACACAATGCCGGGACGCCTACGTCGGCCACTGCAGCTTTGATTCATCAAGCAAGGCAGGAAGGTTCGGCATGTTCCATCAGGTGGATTTCACGCAGTGCGACGGCACGACGTGCATCCACAATCGGTTTCACAACAGCCTGGCGGGAACCGGCGTAAACGGAGCCCGATGGTTACCCGAAACGGGAAAACGCGGCTACTTCGCGATGAACCTGGTCACCGAGTACGCCGACACGGGCATCGGCCTCTGGACCGGCGCGCACGATTGCCTCGTGGAACGGAACGTCCTTCGAGGACTGTCCTCGGGTGACGACCCCTACGCCGTCGGCGTCGATTGCGATGGCCCGCATCATTGCACAATTCGGAGGAACTCAATCGTCGATGGCCAGATCGGCGTTCGGTTGTATGACTGCCACGACGGGGAGTATCCGATCAACGCCGTGACAGTTGCAGAGAACTCGATTGGCGGCCAGCGAAATAACCCGAACGGCAATCCGGCCGCATGCATCAAAGTGGTCCACCAGATCCATCCGTCGATCAAACAGTACAACATGGACTTCGATATTCGGGATAATCGCTTCGAGATTGTTACCCGCGGAATCATGATGTGGAGCTACGCTGCGCGCGGCGGGCCTCATTGGTGTTCCCCCGGAATACGGGCCAACCGGTTTGTGAACGAACCGGGCGATCAACGACTGGTGATCACGGTCGGCGGATATCGCAGCGATGGACAGTACATTTTTCAACGCGGCCGTAATGATCTGACTGGCAATGGGGCGAAATTGGACGCCGCGCAATTCGAGTCGCAACTGACGCAACACTCCGAAGGCAACCCGCTGATCAAGGTGGACGATGGACCAAGCCCGAAGAACTGAGCACGCCTCGATATCCGAACACCGGCCCTTCTGGTCTGCCTCGAATCGACGAACGAAGTCGTTGACGCGACGATCGCTGCCGTGCGCGGTCGCCTGCATCGTGGGATTTCTTTCCTTAGTTCTTCCCGATAAAGCGACATTCGCGGGCGAAGCTGTTGCCGCAGCGGCAAACGTGATCGCAGACGACTTCTCGGACGGCGACTTCACACGCAACCCCGCCTGGACGGTCGAATCAGGGACCTTCGAACTTCGCAACGGCGAACTTGCGTTCGGAGCGGAGAATGACGCTGCGATCCATCTGGACATTGGACAAGTCGCGTGGAAAACGCCGGTGAAGTACCGCTTCACACTTCGCCAGACAAACGCGTCCGGCAAGTCAAGCTATTTGTTTGTGCTGGGCTTGAGCGATACCGAAACGGGGAGAACCCAAGAGATCAGCGCGAGCCCGTTTGCCGGTTACTTCGGCACATCCGGCTTCTACGACGGCGCCACAGTCGGCGTCAAGGACGCGATGCTTAACGGCGATACGGTCGGACAAGTCCTCGAAGTCATCTTCGATCCCGCCGCGGATTCCGTGAAGTTACTGAAAGACGGTGTCGAGGTGTTCCGCGGTTCGAACCGAATGGAAATGCCGCGTGTGAACCGATTGACGCTGAAATCGGGAGGCACGTTGACTTGGCTGGTCGATGACTTCCGCGTCGAGTTTGTCCCAAAGGACACTGCTCGGACCGTAGTGCCGGGCAGTGAGGGCGTTCAGAAGATCTACACTTCCGGAGTGCCGCACACCGACAAAAATGGTCGGCTGTTGATGCAATTCACATCCGATCAGTCGTTTCTGCAATTAGGAATTTGGGGAAATCCGATCGGCGAGACATGGGGCACGCGCTACGACTTGAAGACGCTCGCCGAAGGAGGGTTCAACACGATGTGGCCCTGGCCCAGCGGGACACCGCGCGATTCGCTGGAACACGGGCGAGCCGCCGGGCTTCAGGTGGTCTTGATGCATCCGATCCCCGAAGATGAAATCGCCAAGATCAAGGATCATCCGAACCTGTTCGGCAACGTCTGGACGGACGAGCCGACCGGCAACTTCTGGGGCAAGGACATGGAGGGACAATTCAAGGCATTCCAGGATTACAAGACCAAGATCAACCGCCTGGCCCCGAACCTGCCCGTATTCGTCAACGATGTGCCGTGGATCACGCCGCCGGCGACCGAATGGTGGACGAAATGGAACACCGCGGGCGACGTATCATGTCACGACAACTACCCGATCAAACACTCCGCTCGGACACAGACCATCAGCGCGATCGCGGACACCGTCGGGTTGGCGGTGGACATGAACCGCCAGAAGAAGCCGGTGTGGTTGATTGTCGGCGCATTTGAGCAGCCCGGGAGCGGCGGCGCGACTTTTCGTTTTCCGACTCCGATGCAGTTGCGGGCCAGCGTATACACGGGTTTGATCCATGGCGCAACCGGGATCTGCTACTTCACCTGGGATACTTACGTATGCCGCGACGGCAATGTCATCGGCATGGCGCCGGAGCCGAAGGTGGCTTATGTTCCCAGCCCGCAACAAGAGGGATATACGCATCCGACGCCCGCAACGCCTGCGCAGTTGATCGCAGCCCGGTCGCTGTGGACGATGGCGATCCAAGTCAACCGCGAGGTCCGGGAACTGACGCCATCGATCCTTTCGCCCACTGTCGATTCCAAAACGTGCGACTACTCGGTCGCGACCGGACTGGGCCGAACCGAACATCCGATACGCTGCCTGCTGAAGCCGCACCCGGAGGGCGGCTACCTGCTGTTGACGGTAAACGTCGAAGACAGCGTCGAAACGGCACGCTTTCAATTCAGCCCAAAGATGGCAAACGTCGAGAAGCTGTTCGAAAACCAACTGCCGCCAAAGCTGATCGCCGAGGGCCGAGCGTTTGAGGACCAATTCGAGCCGTTTGAAGTACACGTCTATCGACTGAAGATGTGAGCTGGGACGGACCAGTCGACAGATCGATCGCCGTGGCTCGCAGCGTAGGCTTGACTGGCTTGTCTGCGCTGTTCTACTGTCACAGTTGGTCGCCTTTTGCTGCGCGAAAGGGCTGTGCGACGAAATGTTCGAATGGCTTTTCGCAAAAGCGACCATCCCCCGGAACGCAAGGCGACTATGCCGTGCCCGATTAAGCGATCAGGCCCTTCGTAATACTCTTGGGTTTAATACAACAGACATTTGGCCCCCTTTTTCAACGACGATCGGACGAACATGAAAACGAACCACGCAATCGGACGCCGGCAGTTTCTGGGAAGCGCTGCGGCGGTGGCAACGGGTTTGGGTGTTTGGGGAGTTCTGCCGGCCCGAGGGGAACAGGTGAAGCCGAGCACGCCGTGCATGGAGAAGCTCGGTTGGCAGCTAAGTGTCCAGCTTTACACATATCGGCGTTTTCCCTTGTTCGAAGCGATGGACAAAGTTGCAGCGCTGGGGATTCGGCACATCGAACCGCTCTACGCGTTGAAGGTGGACGCAAAACGGCCGGACGTGCTTTCCAATGAAGACATGCCGGCGGATGTGCGCAAGGAACTCAAAACGCGACTCGCTGACCGGGGCATGTCTCTCTCGAGCATCTTCGCGGCATTCAACGGGAAGCCCGACCAGGCGAAACGGCTCTTTGATTTCTGTAAGGAAATGGGCACAGGCACAATCGTGGCGGAGCCGTCGGCCGAGTCGCTGGACATGATCGAAAAGCTGTGCGACGAGTACTGCATCAACGTCGCCTTCCATAATCACGCGCGGGGCCAGTCACCGTATTGGCAACCTGAGATGGTCCTTGCAGCGTGCAAGGGTCGGACACAACGCATGGGCGGGTGTTCTGACGCCGGACAATGGGCCCGTTCGGGACTTGATCCGGTCGAATCGCTCCGCAAAATGCAAGGTCGCATTCTCTCCTTTCATCTGAAGGATATCCTCAAGCGGAACGAACCGGATTGTCGCAATACTGTGTTTGGAGAGGGCGAGGGGGACTTTGTCAAATCGGTGACGGAGCTCAAGCGATTGGGCTATCGCGGCCTGACGACGATTGATTTCGAGTACGACACGCCGGCACTGCAGGAGGACATGGCGCGCAACGTCGCATTCGTCGAAGGAGTGGCCAAGAAACTACTCGATGAGAAGGCCTGAACGGAGCAACGCAGACGTGTCGAGTCGAGTGAATCGCGTGCAGGGGCGTCGAAACACAATATCGTTTGCCACGACGTTCGACATGTTCGGGCGGCACTGGCTCGTCCGCCCGTGTTCGGGCCTGCCGCGTTTCCTCGGCTGCTGCGTCCGTATTGGCCGCCCGTTTCGAGCCATTTGTGAGCGAATAAGGTCGTGCACTGACGTGGAGGACGACGCGTGTCCGCCTTATGCACAGCGACGACACTCGTGTGAACAAGCCACGCACGGCTCCCGGACAGATGACAGGCGGGCGGTTGCCTTGCTCCGGACTCCAGACTCCCGACTCTGGGCCTGCCCTGTCGGACCAGCGGCCCGTGCCACCCGACAAATTGAACCAGCCATCCGAGGGCTTGCACAAGCGAACTGTGTAACCCGAGAGGAAACGACGGGAGACAAACTCCCGACGTTGCATTTGCCCAATTCCGCACAAGTACTCGCGTTGTCGCTCTGTTTGCTCTCGACTTGCCTCGTATCCGCCGCGGAGCCTGCGGGGCAAACGACGGGCGGTTGCCTCGAAGCGGGAACCGGCATCGTCGATATCACGCCTGCCGAACCGGTGGTGCTCGCAGGATCGCCCTCTCCGCAGAAGTCCAGAGGCATACAGTCTCGTCTTTTTGTCAAAGCACTCGTGCTTTCGTCAGGCGGAGTCAAGGTGGCGATCGTCACACTGGACACGCTGAAATATCCTGTTGAACACGTAGTGCGGGCTCGTCAACACGTTGAGAAGACGTCCGGCATACCTGCGAGCAATGTCCTCATCTGTGCGTCGCACACGCACAGCGCGCCGCTCTGGTCTTACTATGACGACCAGTTGGTGACGCCTATCTCTCAGGCGGTTGCGGTCGCAGTGCGAGACCTGACGCCATGCAGAGTCGGGACGGCCAGCGGCAAAGTGGAGGGCGTGAGCGAATGCCGCCGAGTCATCAAGGATGGCCGAGCGTGGAACCGATGGCAACTGCCGCCTGACGAGGCAACTAAGTACGCGGCCGAAAGCCAGGCCGATACCGAGTTTGACCTGCTCGCCCTGATGGACAAGGACGGCAAGTGCAAGTCAATTCTCTATGATTTTGCATGCCACGCGGCGAACAACCGCGAGACCAGCATATCCGCGGATTACCCCGGAGATGTTCAGGAATACGTGAAACGAAAACTGGGCAGTGAGGTACCGACTTTATTCTTGCCGGGGGCCTGTGGCGACGTGAATCCCGTCTACAGCGTGCCGATGCCTGTCTTCGGCGAAAAACTGGGAGCATGCATCGTAGATTGCCTTGAGCGTCTCGAGTTCATCGCACAATCGTCGTTGTCGATCGAATCGCGGGAAATCGCTATGGCGGGCAGGGAACAACCGGTGTTCAAGGAGGCGGAGATTAGCCGCAATTGGCCGGCACAACTCGAGCATTACAGGAAGGCGTTTGATGAGATGAAGCAGCTCGCAAAGCCGAGCTACCCGTTCTTTCTCTCGGGCTTGCGCATAGGCGACGATTTCGCGATCGTGACCAACCCGGACGAACTGTTCTGCGAAATCGGCCAGAGTATAAAGCGCCAATCCCCAATCAAGCATACGATGGTCGTCGAGCAAACCAACGGAGCTCACGGCTATATTCCCACCGCGAAGGCCTTTTCACGGGGCAGCTATGAGACTTGGTTCGGTGAGCATTCCTACCTCACCACAAAGGCGGCTACGATCATCGAGTCGGAATCGCTGGATATCCTGAAACGCTTGAAACGCGTACCCTAATGATTGGAAGCTCTTGCCGAACGCATCTGATCGGGCGGCAAGATTTCAGCAAGTCGGCCGATTCCGGCCGCGGATCACTGCGAATCGTCGGACCCTGTGAGAGCAGGAGGATACCCATGGCAAACGCCGGATGGCAGAAGATGATCCCCGAGGCGGATTGGCTTCGAGATTCCGCGGCTTTCCACATCGACGCTTATTCCGAATTCATGCCGCCGCCCCGCGTCGGCTGGAAACCGTATTGCCCGGAATTCATCAACAGCGAACTGCTCACGCCTGACGATCCGTTCGGTTGGAAGGTCCACGAATTCGATGAGATACTTGAACTGCAGCCGGGCCTGCACCAGATCGCAAAGGATTTGCTCACGCGGCTCAAGAACCTGCAGGATGGGGACCCGGACACGGCTCTTCCGCACCACGTGTCGCGGAACAATCCCTACTGGCCGCCTGAATTAGACAGCGCGGATCTCCGGAAAGATCCTTGCGTGCTCTTGCTGCCGCTTGCGCTTTCTCGCACTCAGGACGACAAGGGCCGCGTTCGTTGGACCCTGTTCGGCAACAGCGAGCAGGGACCAGGCAAGGCGTTCTGGAGGAGTTTCTTTACGGACCCGGGCGTTGAGGCACCGCCGGAGTTCGGGATCGATTTCTTCTGCCGTTTGCTGCGCTCGGCGTACGGCGCGGAAATCGCGGATGGCGAAGGGCTGCGCCGCGCGGGCTTTCGCATTCTTCCGGAAGACGCGCCTGACTTTCCGTTCTGGAGCGAAGGCGATTTGCCGTCGTGGACCAGCCAGTTCATCTATCGGGACGATGAATCCATCGGCGCCGTGAAGTACCTTCTGACATTTCGGAAGTTCGGACGCTTGCCTGCTAAGGTACGTGAAGGGTACCTGAGAAAACGGCTCTCGCTCCTGCCATTTCCCGGGAGCCTGGTTTTCTGGGGAGTCGAGCGCGCCCGGCTGGCGTATTCGCAACTGCCGCTTGCGCTGCAAATTCCGCTGCTGGCAAACGCAGACCGCCATGAATCGCCGATCGGAATCCGCGTGCCGCAGGCCGGCGTGTTCCATCAACCGAATGCCGAGCGAGCCACATACTCGAGGAAGGACGGGCACCTGCGAAATGCCTACAAGCGGAGCAACCGCTGGGAGAAGATCCTGCGAGATCAGGAACAGTTGGAGTTGCTCGGCCAGGAAGTTTCGCTGTTGAATGTGCTGTTCAGCACGCTTCCGGACGACGTGGAGTTGTACGGAAAGCCCATGGCCCGCAACGTTCAGATCTGGACCGAAACCCCGGAGGTACTCCTCGACGGACCGCACGCAACGGTTGCGGAAATCAAACGCGCGATGCGCACGATCCAGGCCGGCGGCGTGTTCGGATACCGGTTCCTTTTCCCGGCAATGCGGGTCGGTCGGCATGAGGTGTATTGGCATCGACCGCTCGTGGCGCATCGAGACGCGAATGGTGAAGTCGCCGTGCTGCCGGACTCGCCGTTGGGATACTTGACGGCTTATAAGGCCGATAAACCGCGGCTCGATCGAGCCATTGAGATGTGGCCTCGCATGCAGCGGCGTCCGGTGTTGCTGGCCGCTCTGGCCGGCGAGGACTACAACCGCAAACGCCAGGTGCCGCTGCAAGTGCGAAATGTCCGCAAGCTGACGCAGGCCTATGCTCTCTTTGGCGCTAAACCTCTGCCCATCAACTTCGCACGCCGCATCATGGGGCTGGATCACAAAGGCGCGGACCAGCGATGGCTGGCACAACTGCCGGAACTGGTAGCGGACCGAATCCGCGAAATCGTCGATCCTCTGCCCCCCGACATTCCGGCGGCTCGACCCGGCCGCGCCCCGGTTTCGCTGACCTATGCGCACACCGCCCGGCGATCGTTCGAGGTCGCCTATTGGAAGACGATCGCATCGCTGGCCGAAGGAGCCCTGCTCAATAAGAACAATGCCGATTGCGCACTCGACGAAGCATCTCAACGCATGCTGCCATATCATGAACGTCACCTCGATCGTCTCGGTGATGTGCTGCTGGACTATTACGCAAAAAAGGTCGCGGCCGCGAAAATGTCGGACAAAGCCCTGGTGGGCGAATTGCCGTTCCGCTGGCGCACTGATCTCGACTACTCGTGGATGGGTGGTTGGCGAAAGAGCCAGGAAGCTGATGCCGAGCGCAATCTGCTGGTCATCATCCCCGGCCGAAATCGCCGCCAGGCTGTCATCATGGCGGACCACTATGACACGGCCTACATGGAAGACAAATACAAGAAAGACTCGAGCGGCGGCGGAGCCCGCATGAGCGCCTGCGGCGCGGATGACAACCACTCGGCAACGGCGGCGATGATGCTGGCCGCGCCGATATTTCTCGAGATGAGCCGACAGGGACAACTCGAGTGCGACATCTGGCTGGTGCACCTGACAGGCGAGGAATTCCCGGCCGATTGCATGGGGGCCAGGGCCCTGACCGAACGACTGCTCACGCGCAGCCTCAAGATGCGTCTGCCCCGCGGCCGACATAAAGACTTGTCCCAGACAACGATCCGCGGCGTCTATGTTTCGGACATGATCGCCCATAACCACGACAAGGAACGTGATATCTTTCAGATTTCGCCGGGCGGTACTCCGGCCTCGATGCGGCTTGCATACCAGGCTCATCTGGCCAATGAGATCTGGAACGAGTCCGTTCCCGTCTGGAACAGGCGTCAGGG
Source organism: uncultured Planctomycetaceae bacterium (assembly GCA_903863885.1). Lineage (GTDB taxonomy): Bacteria > Planctomycetota > Planctomycetia > Pirellulales > Pirellulaceae > CAIPEB01. The sequence goes on from CAIPEB010000245.1 coordinate 21,607, forward strand.
ACGCGAAGGTCTGCCCCGCAGTCGGCGCAGCCCGCACAGCGCGGCCATTCCTGAGGTGGCTCCGTTTCTCGAGTTGTCGGGCCACGTCCGGGTGCCCGCGGACCCGCGAAGCACTCTCTTCAATACGGACGGCCAGATTTTCTCCGACGCAGGGGTGCCGTGCGTGCTCTTTATGGAGAATTACGACATCAATCGCACCGGGTACCACGATACGCACGACACGATGGAGAACATCGACCTGGACTACGGTTCGGCCGTGGCTGCGATATCGATCGAATCCGTCGCCCGAGTCGCCAGTTTGAAGGAATCGCTTCTGTGAGCAACATGGCTGTTGAAAAACGGTGGTCTGTCGAAGCTCCCTGGGAACAGGGCACGCTCCGAGCCTTTGAGCCGACGCTGGAAGAGGTACAGACCGCCGCGCAATCGCTCGCCACGTTTTACAACGATTTGCACAACTCGGCGATGATGTCGAATACTGAAGATGCCAGTGCTGCCGACGTCGTGGCGAGATTTTGCGAGATGTGTGCTGCCGGCGAGCGGCCGTTTCTGCTCGTACAGGATGGCGAGTTGCTCGGCGACGCGGACTTTCGAAAGGTCACGGAAACGGCTGCAGAATTCGCTATCCTGGTCGGCCCCCGCGGTCAGCAGAGTCGAGGTCTGGGTACGCGCTTTGCCGCGATGCTGCACGCCGTCGGCCTTCGCGCGGTCGGTTTTGAACGCATCTATGCGACCGTGATTCCGCAGAACATCGCTTCGCGCCGAATGCTCGAAAAGATCGGCTACGAGATCGACTTGAGCCCGCAAGCAGCGATTTACACCGACGAGGATACGGACATCGCAATGTCGATCGACCGAGCCCGGTTCGAGCAGACGAACGCCGATCTGCTGCGGCAGTTCCGCGTCGCCGAGCGTCGATTTGATCAGCGTTGACCGCGAGGGGCCGCTTTCGCGTTTCGGCCCCAAAGGCCGCCTTTTGCTCGGCAAGATAACCTCACTGTTTGCAGGACGTACTAAAAGACGCCCCGTTGCGGAGCGAGCTGCGACCATTCCGCGAAGGTAATGGTCTTTCGTGAACGCCCGAAAACGCTTTCGCCGGGGAAAAGGGACGCTTTTGCGACGTCGTTCCGCTATCTTGTTACTTTCGCTGTCGCCCTCGGCAGCGATATGCCATTGCCTCGGGTAACCGTTCACGGGGTGGGCCCACGTTGCCGCGTCTCGGAGAGACGCGCGGACTTCGCGTCTCGGAGAGACGCGGCTACGTGGTTCGCCACTATCGAAAACCGGCCCACCCCGTGAACGGTTACTTGCCTCGGTGGCCCCCGAATAGTCGGCGCGTTACATTCCCGAACTACGCCCGATCCGACGGCTCGAACAG
>CAIPEB010000246.1 GCA_903863885.1 uncultured Planctomycetaceae bacterium
AGTCGTCGGATTGGGAGTCGTCGGATTGGGAGTCGTCGGATTGGGAGTCGTCGGATTGGGAGTCGTCGGATTGGGAGTCGTCGGATTGGGAGTCGTCGGATTGGGAGTCGTCGGATTGGGAGTCGTCGGAGCCGGAGCCACGGGACCCGGGTGGGCCGTCTTTGGCGGTTCGGCCACACTCGGTGCGTTTTCCTCAGGTTTTTCGGAGGGCGCCGGCTTGGTTAACACGGGCGCAGTCGGTTTCGGTGCGGCATCGACCTTAGGCGCAATCTTAGGTTTTACCGGCATGGCGGCCGCCACCTTTTTGAGGTCGCGCAGCGGGCTGCTCTGCCATTGCAGGTTGACGGCAATTCCCAGAGCGGCGCCGATCGCACACAGGACCGCGATGCCGGCGATGGACTGCCGCGATTCTTTCAATTCGATCTCGGCCGAATCGCCGCGCGGCACGGGTTGCGGCAGTCGGCGGCGCAGCAGTGCGGCGGTTTTCGCGGCGCCGATGGCAATCACGAGGCCGCCGAGAAGCATCATCGTTCCCAGCCGGGTGAACTCGCGCCGGCGAAAGAAATCATGGCGCAGTTCAAGGTCAACGGCCCGGATCTGCTGCTTGAAGGCTTCGTCGTCGGGAGAAGCTCGCAGCTGTTCCTTCAATTTCAGGAACACCGGCGTGGTGAGCGGATCGGGGACCCGGAGCACGAAGTTGGTGAGCATCAGTGCGGCGCACGCGAGAGTGAATCCCGCCGCAATGGCCGACGACCAGACACACGTCGCATAGCGTGCTCGCAGGGCAGTCGCATTCATTGAAGTTTCACAAGGTCTTCGGGAGTTTGAATTAAACCGAGCCGGATTTGTTCATTCGGACAATACCAGTAGCACCGGCCGCACGAAACGCAGCCGTTGCGATTGGGCTCGTAGTCGGATTGCCTGCTTCGCATCGACAGCGAGATCAGTTTCACCGCGACGACCAGTCCGACCCAGATGCCCAGTGCCACGGCCAGCCGGTCGAACCGCTCGCGCTGGCTGACGGCCGCTGCGTACAGCTCCGCCACGGGCCGGCGTGCTGCGCGAAAGGCCTCGCTCGCGTCGGTCGTGATCTTGGTCAGTCCCAGTTCCTCGCGTCGGATCTGCTCGGCCAGCTGTACTTCAGGGTCGAGTTTCGAGAGCGGTCCGCCCAGTTGCGTGCCGAGCGCCGCGAAGCAGAGCACGACCAGAGGCGAGGCCAGCAGAACGATCGCCAGCTGCCGCCGCCCGCGCGCCACGTCCGTCGGCGACGGTGCCGAGGAGGGCGGGTCGATTGCACCGTAGGGGCAGACATCCTCGCACAGGCGGCAATTGATGCAGCGGTCGGGCGGGATGCGCACGTGCCATCGCGCGAATTTGGAGAGCACGCCCAGTATCGCGCCGTAGGGGCACAGGAACCGGCAATAGGGCCGCCCCACGAACAGGCCGAGGGCCAGCATGGAAAAGCCGAAGATCACCATGTTCGCGTTGCCGTTCCAGCGGAACAGGGCAACGAACGGATCGTAGCGGCAGATCAGCATGGCCGTGCCCGTCGCCGCGAAGATGACCGCCGCTCCGAGATAGACAAAGGGAATCAGGCTCAGGACATGATCGAGCCACCGCGGCACTCGCACGCTGCGGACCGCCGTGACCTCCTGCACCGCCCCCAGCGGGCAGACCGCTGCGCAGAAGGTGCGTCCGAAAAATGCCGCGACCAGCAGCGGCAGCACGAAGAAAATCACCGCTGACAGCGGAATCACGTAGCCCGGTTGCCAGACGGCCATCGCCACGTTCTGCGTGGCGCCGATCGGACAGATGCAGCCCTGGCGGACGAAACCGAACCAGAACAGCGAAGCAAGGGACAGCAGGAACAGGTTGCGCCGCGAACGCGTGCGATGTGCCCAGTACGTGGCAAGCACCAGCGCAACGGCCAGCAGCGCGACGTCGAGGTATTCGCGTGCGGCGGAAGTCGTGCCCGGAACCGCCGCGGTGGGAATCGGGTGGTTGGAAAAATCGGGTGTCGGAATCAGTTCGGCCAGGGCGCTGCCCAGCAGCAGCACCAGGACGACACCCAAAGCGATCGTGCCGTTTCGCCCGTTCATCGACGAGTCACCTTATTGATCAGGGCGCGCGCTTCGGTTTGTTTCGGATCGCGGGCCTTGTTTACGATGAGAGTCTGCGCCAGTTTCTTGAGCAGATACGGTTTTTCCGAAGGCAACCGCAGGAATGCCTGCGTCGGGCACGATTGTGCGATCGCGCATTCGTTGCAGTTCACGCAGCGGTCGTGCATGACCTGCAGATAGAGCGAGCCGTTCATCAGGGCGCATCCCTTGACGCACTTGCCGCACCCGATGCAGGTCTTTTCGTCGATCGTGTATTCGTAGAATCGCTGCCCGGCTTTTTCCTCGACGAAGTTGCGGATGATCGCGCCGGTCGGGCACATCTGGTTTTCGGCCGCAGTCGTCAGGGCGTTGTAGTTCGGATCGAAGTACCCCGTGCAGATGTCGCAGTAACCGCACATGTCGAAGCACTGCAGGCACTTCACGGCGGATTCGTCCAGCACGCAGGCCGTCGCGCAGTTGCTGCAGCCCATGCACTTGTCGGGGTCAAGCTGCCAGCGATTCTCGTCGGCCTTTCCCTTGCGGCCGCCGAGGAAACCGGCGAGGGAGCCGAACACCAGCGCGCCGGCCACTCTCGCTCCTCCGGCCAGGAATTCACGGCGATCGGAATTGGGTTTGGACTCGGGCATGGTCTTACTTTCGAGTGGAGACGCGATAATCAACGGCACGGGGCAGTCCGCACGCGGTGTTCTGGCCGCATTGCGCGCAGGCCAGTCGCTCATCAACGCAGCCGCTGCGGAGTCTTCTCCGGATCAGCACGACCGAGGTGACGAGCAGCACGGCGGTTGAAGCCCAACGCACGCAGGCGGCAAGCCACTCGCGCCGGTTTGTCTCTTGTTGCTGAGTTTCAGGCATGTTTTCGGTCCTGTCTTGCGTGGCATGCACCGGAAGAGTCTTGAGTTCTTGTGCACAGTCCATGTTCGTTGTCGGGTGGCACGGGGGGCGTGTCCACCCGTGTGTGTTCACTCGCTCCGGCCGCGTTGCATGGTATCGATTCCCGTGTTGCCGTGGGTTGAAGCCCACGTCTGCCTTCCAGCCGTCGCTCCGAGGCTGCGGAAGGGCCGATGGTCGCAGCTGTTCGCACATTGCATTCGTACATACGGCCGACAAGTAGGCCGTGTCCCACGAGTCCGTCGCTCGTCTGCTCTTATTACTGACCCTACTGGCTACTGTTCACTTCTTTCTCTGCCCCGGCGTCGCTTGCCTTCTTGTCGTTCTTGGCTTCGACGAATACGCGTACCGATCCGCGGTCCGGATCGAGGGCCATCACGCGCCCTTTGGAGTCCGTGGCGATGTCGAACACCGTGTGTTCCGTGTCTTCGCGTGCATCGCCCAGCGCGCCCAGCGGAACGCCGAGTTGTTCGGGGCCGGCGACGACCGACTCGAATTTGCCTTCGCTGTTGTAGATCTTGACTCGCGGCACGCCCTTTTCGGACGTCACGAACCGTCCGTCAGGCAGGCGAGCGAGATGGGCCGGGTTGCAGCATCCGAAGAATGCCTCGAGGTTCGAGCCCGCCCGGCCCCAAACGGTTTCGAGTTCGCCGGTGCTGGCGAACGTCTCGACTCGCCTCGCGCCGGGATTGACGACGTGCACAAGTCCATCGGCGCCTGCCACGAGATCAAAATAGGGGCTGGGGATGATGAACCCCGGCGCGTTCTTTCCGCCGCGGGAATCTCCGATCCTGTGCTGCACGGCCCCTGCGGGATCGAGTTGCAGGACGATCCGGTTGCCGGCGTCCGCCGCGAAAATACTGTCGCCTGCGATCGCCAGCGACGTGAATAAGGCCTTGGGGCCGAAGTCCGCCCACTCCCCCGCTTCCTGCCCGTCGGCGGTGAACAGCCGGATTTTGTTCTGGAGTCCCACGTAGACGCCGCCGGGCCGCTTGTGGTCGGGGCCGGCCACCGCGATGCAGGTCGGCGCTTTTCCAGGCAGGGGAAGCTGCTTTTCGGGTTGTCCTCTTGCATCGAGGATCTGGACCGCCCGGTAGCCCGCGATATAGATGCGGTCATCGGGGCCAATCGTCATGACGCGAGGGTCGGTGACGTTGGCGGCGAATTCTTCGGCCTGCTGATAGTGGATCAACTGCGGTTCGATCCGGAACTGTTCGCCCATGTCGAGCTTGTACGCTTCCGTCTGGCCGCCCGGCTGGTTTTGGCGGATCAGCGCGAACGCGCCGACCCCGATGGCCAGGGCGATGGCCAGCGCGATCAGCAACTTGACGATGGCGGGCGATGCGTTCGTTGGCATGCGATGCCTCCGGGATCACGCGTTCAGTGGGATGCGATATCGAGGCAGGCCATGCGAGTCAGATCCCGCAGGATCAATCGCCCGCCGGCCAGGGACATGGGGCCCCAGGCGTCGTGTCCGTCCTCGATCGCCTGGAAACTCGCGAGTCGTTGGTAGCTGTCGGTCTTGGCCTCGGCCAGCACGAGCCGTCCGCTGTTGTCCATGGCCAATATGCAGTTGTCGGCAAGCATGTAGGGACCGTGTCCAAAGCGGTCTGCGCCGCTGTTCCATATCTCTTTGCCTTGAAGATCCATGCAGACCAGTTGACCGCCTCCCCGCTTGCGCACACCGAATATGTGGTCGCGGAACAGGATCGGGGTCTGCTGCTCCGAATTGAACTGCTGAGGGGTAAACTCGGCGGCCACCGCGGCGCTGAACCTGCTTCCCTGGCCGGTGATGTGCAGCAGCATGGCGCCGGTCTTGGCACCGTAGCCGCTGGACAGGAAGATCCGGTCATCCGGAAGCGGCAGCGGCGAAGGCGCGTGAGCGAACTGGACGGGCCAGGCGGTCGTGTCCCACAGCAGCGTGCCATCGTCGGCCGCGACGCCCGCAACTCCGCCGCTGCCGCAATAGACATAGGTGCGGCGTCCCTGGATATCCATCGGGACGATTGATACATGCGTCATTTCCCAGCGGCGCGGATTCGGGCTCTTCCAAAGGACTTTGCCGGTCTTGTAGTCGACGGCAATCAGCAGCGAGTCCCCGCAGGGAGCAAGGATCAATCGGTCCTTGTCGATCAACGGACACTGTCCGGCATACCACCGCGGAACCACCGCTCGCTGTTGGCCGACGAGGTCCATCAGCCACAGACATTCGCCCGTCTTGGCACTCCAGCAGGCGATGTGGCAGCGGGGGCCGAATGAAATAACGTAATCGCCCGCCACGACCGGCATGGTCCGCGAGATGCCGTGGTTCCGGGTCAGCACGACCTTGTAGCTGTTCCGCCAGATTTCCCGTCCGTCGTCCAGCGACAGGCACCGCATCGTGTCCGCGCCGGCAGCTTCGTCATAGTCCAGCAGGTAAAGGCACCCGTGCGCGATGGCCGGGCTGGCGTATCCTTCGCCGAGAGTGAGTCGCCACAGCACGGGCGGTCCCTGCGGCGGCCAGCTGCGGGCGAGGCTCACTTTCTCGTCATTGATTCCGTCGCGTTTGGGGCCCCGGAACCCGGGCCATTCGGCGAGCAGTTTCGAAGCCGCACCGTTTCCATTCACCGGTTTTCCTGCAACTGCGACTGGTCCTGCGGAGCTGCCGCTGCCGGGAGCCGTCTGCGGCGATCCATCCTGGCCCGGGTGGCGGACTTCCAGCTGAAACGGAGAACGCGTATGCCACCAGACGCCCAGCGCCAGAATCGCGATGATAGCCAGTGCGCCGGAGAGGATGATGTCCGCTCGATGCGTTTTCATGCAGCAACCATTTGCGTCAAGGACGGGCCGAATCTGTCGCGTACAAACCCCGTCGCTTCTCGGGCTTCATACGACCGGTTTCAGCAGTTCCATCCGCGGGCTTGCGATCGCGACAGCTGAATTCCGCGGCGGCGAAGGTTTCCGCAGTCGGTGAAACCGGTCGCGACGCTGAGTTGAGCGGGTTCGTGATTTTGTCGGCCAGCGATAGACGGAACGCCGAGGTGGGAACTAAGATTGTGACGTTTGGCGGGAACCGCATCCAGCCTGTGCCTGCGAGCGGTGTGTAGATCGCTCCCGGTTCCGGACCGCAACCCGCGACCGCAGGGCAGCCCGCCGGACATTTTATCCAACCGTTAACCGGCACTTGAGATTATGACGATTCTGGCCCACCGCTGCTACGGGGAAACCGCTATGCCTTCCAGATTCCAACCGCTTGCTCTTGCGATTCTGCTGTTTGCCCCGCTGGCGTTGTCGGCCGCCGATTGGCCTCAATTCCGCGGCCCCGATGGTGCCGGAGTGTCCGCCGAAAAAGGCCTGCCCACCACGTGGACTGCCACGTCCGGCGTGAAGTGGAAAACGCCGTTGCCGGGCAAAGGCGCGTCGAGTCCGATCGTCTTCAAGGACCGAATCTACCTGACGTGCTACACGGGCTACGGCCAGTCCGAGGACGACGCCGGGGATCCGGCGAAACTGGTGCGGCATATCCTCTGTTTTGACTTGGGCAGCGGCAAGCAGGTTTGGCAGGCCGATTTTCCCAGCAAGGGAGCCGAGGAGCCGTATCAGAGCTACCAGGCGCTGCATGGTTATGCATCGAGCACGCTGGCGACGGACGGGCAGTCGGTTTTCGGGTTCTTCGGCCGTGACGGAGTGGTCGCGGTGACCATGGAAGGCAAGACGCTCTGGCAGACGAGTGTCGGTACGAAAACACACGGATGGGGGTCGGCGACTTCGCCGCTTCTGTTCCAGGATCTGGTGATCGTCAACGCGAGCGTCGAAAGCGATTCGCTGGTCGCTCTGAACAAAAAGACCGGCAAAGAGGCGTGGCGGGCCGGCGGCATCAGGATGTCGTGGGCCACACCCGCGCTCGTTGCCGCCAACGGCCGAAGCGAAGTCGTGGTCAGCGTGGAAAAACAACTGCTGGCGTTTGATCCGGCCAACGGAAAGCCGCTGTGGTCCTGCGAAGGTGTCAAGGATTATGTGTGTCCCACCATCGTTGCCCGCGACGGCGTTGCTTATGCGATCGGCGGACGCTCCGGGGCCGCTATTGCGGTGAAGGCCGGAGGAACCGGCGATGTTACCCAATCTCAGAAATTATGGACCGTCCGCAAAGGCTCCAATGTCAGTTCCCCGACGCTGGTCGGCGACAATCTGTTCTGGGTCCACGAAAGCCGCGGCACGGCGTATTGCGTGAACGCAAAGAACGGCGAAGTAGTCTACGAGGAGCGGCTCGAGCCGCGACCGGGGCTCTTGTACGCATCGCCGCTGGCGGCCGATGGCAAAATCTACATCGTCAGCCGGGATGCCGGTACGTTTGTGCTCGATGCCGGCGAGAAGTTCAAGCTGATCTCGCACAACAAGCCGCTCGATCCGAGCGTCTTCAACGGGAGTCCCGTGCCGGTCGACGGAAAACTCCTGCTTCGCTCCGATGCGTTCCTGTACTGCATCGGTTCGTAATCGCCGATTATCGGGCTTCGTCACCCGATGCGCAGCCCGAGAATCTCCCCGCTTTGTTGATGGGTTCCTCGCCTGAATTCCGCTCTATCTCATAGCGGCTCATTCCTGCCGCTCGGGATTCGGGTGAACACGGACCTTCATTGCGGGGCTGCGCACATGTCGTGCAAATTCCATCTGGGACAGCTGCTGGCGACGCCCGGAGCGTTGTCCGCGCTGCAGGATGCCGGCCAGTCTCCGGCCGAGTTTCTCTCAAGACACTCGCTCGGAGACTGGGGCGAATTGTGTGACACGGACCGGCAGTTAAACCAACAGGCGCTGGCCGACGGCAGTCGATTGCTGTCAGCCTACGCGACGGTGAAAGGTGTCAAGCTCTGGATCATCACGGAGGCAGCCGACGATGACGGGCAGCGGCTCGCCACCACCATTCTGCTGCCGGATGAATACTGATGGAGAGGAGTGTCGCCTTTCGCTCCCGCGAAAGGACGCTGTTTCTTTTCGAAGCTTTCGCTGAGCGAAAGCCGACCATGACGGTGCGGCCTCTGCCTTCGACGGACAGTCGCAGCGCGCAATCAGAATTCGCCGGGGATGTCGCTTTTGTTGCGGGTACACAGCGCATGGTACGTCTTTTGGTCGATCGTCTCGCCGATCAGCCGCACGGATCCGTCGGCCAGCAGGAAGTTAGTGCCGTTGCTGTGGAAACTGCTGAAGTTGTGCTCATATTCCTCCTCGTCCTGCTCGGAGTTTGGAGGATACGTAGCCACTCCGACGATCCGGCCATGGGCATGCTCGCCTCCGGTGACCATGCCGACCCAGGTCGAAGGAGCGTGTTTTGAGTTTCGCTCGCCCACCATGAAAGTCTGGCTCAGGCCGTCCAGAATGTCCGAGAAACGCAACTCCGGCGAGAAGACGATCGGGCCAAACCCGTCACATCTTGCGCCGTTGCAGACGGCATGCGGATCCTGCGTGCCGAAGACTCCCAGGTAATTGCCGACGGCCAGTTCCACCGGCTGATATCCGCCTCCGCTGCCCAGGTAGTCCTCGCCGGACGGCAGTACGAAGGTGGGGGAGCCCGCATCGGACGGACAGCGATAAACGGCCAGAGACAATACGCGGGCCTGAGCGTTCGCGGCCGCGGTGATGGGCAGCGGGAGGTGGATGAGGTTCTCGGATACGTTGGATTGTTCGAGGAAGGGCAGGATGCGCGCGGCCCAGCCCCAGCCCGGTTCTCCGTGCCAGTTCGGCAGTTTCGTGGCGGGATCGACCGCGAGCCAGGCCGGCGGCAGCCGGCCAAACGTATCGTGGTAATTGTGGATCGCCAGTCCGATCTGCTTCAGATTGTTGTGGCACGACATACGCCGCGCCGCTTCGCGGGCCGCTTGAACGGCCGGGAGCAGAAGCCCGACCAGGATTCCGATGATGGCAATCACGACCAGCAACTCGACAAGAGTGAAGCCGCAGCGCCGACGACGAAAGTACATGAGACATCCCCCGAATGAACGGCCAATAACCGGCCGGAAAGGAATTCGATTGCAGGGCGCGCATACGCATGCGCACCGCGAACTCAGATGCAGAACTACGAACCGGGCATCAGGCAATCGAAGGGGGGCCGCGGATTTCGGGGATCGCGATGCTGGCAGGCACCAGGCTCCGGCAGAGTTTCGGCGAAAGATGCTCTACCTGGGAAGAAACACCGGGTGATTCAGTGCTTTGGGGCAGCGTCTTCTGCGCCCAGAACTTGCAGGTCAAGCAATCCGTAACCTGCTCGACTTCCGTTTGTCGATGGCATGCACACTTGGCGGCCGGTGGCGTTGAATCGTGCTGTGTCGCGGTCGGAGTGTGATGGCAGCAAGCTGTATGGACGTGCTGGCCGTGCGGACTCATGCCGTGGTTGTGAAACGACTCTCCGGCAAGCAGTACCATCAGGTAGTTTGCCAGGACTAGAGCCGCGGCGGACTTTGAATTCGGCCTTCGCACTTCAACTCTCAACACATCGACATTCTGAAAGACCAATGGTCCGTGTTACGTTCGAGTGGCGCTGGCTTTGCGGGCCTTCTGAGGTCGTCCAGCCGACATGAGGCTGGCTTGCCGCTTGCCCGGCCGCGCGGGTCCGGTTGTGAATTCTGAATCCCGGCACGGGCATCGCCTGTCCCGCACTGCGCACCAGGATGCGGCCGCGCGGTTGTGGACGCACGCTGTACGCAGCACACTGGCCGGCGGTTCGCACTCGCGTTGCCGCACTATTCTATTCACTTATCTTGTTGCGGCAAACCGAAGATGCCATTTGATCCTGTTAGCGCAGAATACTCCCAGCGGTATGATATGCAGGTTGGCTGAAGGGAAGCTGGGACGACAAGGACGTCAGACGGTGCGGCGCTGGCACCGATCTGGATCGGCATGGGCGCAGGCGTGGTCTGCGTGGCCGGTGCCATCGTGTCGGGCGAGCGACCTGCGATGATCTGTAGAGCTGCGTCGCATGCTGCGTTAATGCGGAGGATGTCGTGCGGCGAGCAATGACGATCGCGTCCGAGTGGAGATGAGATGCCGCCGGTGCGGCATTCGAACACTGCCTTGGTGGGCCGGGCTGTCTTGATGGTTCGCGTCGAGCGGCGTGCGGCAACCGGACTTGGGCGGATAGGCCGCGTGTACAGTGCAGCGAGATTGGCGGATTGGAATCAGGAGCGAGCGCATGACCATCAAAGTCACCAAGCCTGCGCCACCGAGCGATGACAAGCGGTGGAAGCTGGTTGATGTCACGATGAGGCGTAACGGCTACTACGGCCACGCGCTGATCGAGACGCTGCACAGTGTGCAGGACGCCTTCGGGTATCTCGACGACGTCGCGATGCAGTACGTGGCTCAGTCGCTGGGTCTGCCGCTCAGTCGCGTCTATGGCGTGGCGACTTTCTACCATCTGTTCACGCTCAAGCCGATGGGTAAGCACACCTGCGTGGTGTGCACCGGAACCGCCTGTTACATCAAGGGCGCGGGGCAGTTGCTGGATGCGATTTACGATCGATTCGGCGTGCGGGTTGGCGAGACGACGCCCGACAAGCAGTTGTCGGTGATGGGGGCTCGGTGTCTGGGTGCTTGCGGTCTTGCGCCGGCAGCGGTGCTGGACGGGGCATGGCTGGCGAATCAGCGGCCGGAGCAGTTGGTCAAGCGAATTGAGGAAGTGATCAACGATGAACATTGATGAACTGAGGGACGTGGCGGAAAAAGTGCGGGAAGAGGCCGCCAAGTGTTCGCACTGCCTGCGCGTCTGCACGGCGGCCGGATGTCAATCGTCGGGTGCCGGCGCGGTGGTGGAGGGCTTGAAGGCCGCTGTGGGAGATAATCCGCAGGTCCAGGTGAAATCGGTCGGGTGCATGGGGCTCTGCTCGGGCGGTCCGCTGGTCGAAGTGGAATCGCGCGAGGGCGGCAGTAAAGTGATGTATCAGAAGGTCACTCCCGGCGATGCGTCCGAAATCGTGGAATCGCTGGGGGGAAGGCCGGTCGAGCGTCTGGTATGCCCGACGGACATCCCGTTTTTCGCGAGCCAGCAGAAGATCGTGCTGGAGAATTCGGGCGTCATCGATCCGGAGGAGATCGACGACTATATCGCCGCGGACGGCTATCAGGCGCTGGTCACGTCGCTGACCGAAATGCAGCCGGACGACGTGCTTCGCGAAGTGACCCGGAGCGGACTGCGCGGCCGGGGCGGCGGCGGTTATCCCACGGGGCTCAAGTGGTCGACGGTCGCGAAGATGCCTGCGGAGCAGAAGTTCGTCGTGTGCAATGCCGACGAGGGCGATCCGGGCGCGTTCATGGACCGCGGGGTGCTCGAGTCGGATCCGCACCGCGTGCTCGAGGGCATGGCGATCGCGGCCTATGCCGTGGGTGCGTCGCGCGGCTACATCTATATCCGCGCGGAGTATCCGCTGGCGATCGAACGCTTGAAGACGGCCATCCGTCAGGCCGGTCGCCGCCGGTTGCTGGGTTTGAACATCTGCGAGACGCGGTTCAGTTTTGATGTGGAGATCCGGCTTGGTGCGGGGGCGTTTGTCTGCGGCGAGGAGACGGCGCTGATGGCGTCGGTCGAAGGCTTGCGAGGCCAACCGCGTCCACGGCCCCCCTACCCTGCCCAGGAAGGCCTGTGGGGGTACCCGACCCTGATCAACAACGTCGAGACATTCGGGAACGTCCCGTCGATTATTCGCCATGGCGGCGAATGGTTTGCCGGCATCGGGACCGAGAACAGCAAGGGTACCAAGATCTTTGCGCTGGCCGGCCGGATTCAACATACCGGACTGATTGAAGTCCCGATGGGAATCCCGCTGCGCGAGATCGTCCATACGATCGGCGGCGGCATTCCGGAAGGCCGGACTTTCAAGGCCGTGCAGACCGGAGGTCCTTCGGGAGGGTGCATTCCCGAGTCGCACCTCGACGTATCCGTCGACTACGACAACCTGCGCCAGGTCGGCTCGATCATGGGATCGGGCGGCATGATCGTCATGGACGACACTTCGTCGATGGTCGACGTGGCGCGATATTTCATGGATTTCTGCGCGAGCGAATCGTGCGGCAAATGCGTTCCCTGCCGCGTCGGCACCCACGAAATGCACGGGTTGCTGGACAAGATCGCCCGCGGTCAGGGCACGGCGGCGGACCTGGCGCTGCTCGAAGAATTGTGCGAGGTGGTGCAGGCGACGAGCCTGTGCGGCCTGGGGCAGACGGCCCCGAACCCGGTGCTCAGCACCCTGCGGTATTTCCGCCACGAATACGAACAACTGCTGCGTCCGTCGGATGACGAAAAACCGGCTTCCGGCGGCCAGGTTGTCACGGAGGCCAAGTCATGATCGTACCCGCCACGCCACCCAAAGTCCGAGTCGTCACGCTGAAGATCGACGACAAGGATCTGAGCGCCCGCGAAGACGAAACGATCCTCGAAGTCGCCCGCCAGAACCGGATCGCGATCCCTTCGCTGTGCTTTCTGGAAGGGCTCAGCATCTGGGGCGCCTGCCGATTGTGCGTCGTCGAAATGAAAGGTTCGTCCCGCCTGCTATCCGCCTGCTCGACGCGGGTGACCGAAGGCATGGAAGTCCAGACGAACACCGAACGGTTGCGGCATTATCGCCGGGTCATCCTGGAGCTGCTCTTTGCCGAGCGGAACCATGTCTGCTCGGTGTGTGTGTCCAATGGGAACTGCGAATTGCAGAGCCTTGCCCAAAGCTGCGGTCTGGACCACGTGCGGGTGCCGTACCGAACGAGCGTATACGAAGTCGATCCGACGCACGATCTGTTTCGACTCGACCACAACCGCTGCATCCTCTGCACCCGCTGCGTTCGCGTCTGCGACGAAATCGAAGGCGCCCATACGTGGGATGTCATGGGACGCGGAATCGGCTGCCGGGTCGTCACCGACCTGAAGCGGCCCTGGGGCGAGAGCGCCTCCTGCACGGGCTGCGGCAAGTGTGTGCAGGTATGCCCGACCGGGGCGCTCGTGTCGCAGGGCACCTCGGCCGGGGAAATGCGGAAAGACCGGCGATTTCTGCCCTACCTGTCGCAGATGCGAGGTGTTCGATGAGCGAGTCGCGGAAAATCACACTGGCGACTTCCTGGCTGGACGGCTGCTCCGGTTGCCACATGTCGTTCCTGGACATCGACGAACGCTTGATCGAACTGGCCGACAAGGTCGAGTTCGTCTACAGCCCGCTGGTGGACTACAAGCAGATGCCCGAATCGATCGATGTCGGCATCCTCGAAGGCGCGGTCAGCTCGGAAGATGATCTCGACAAGGCGCTGAAGTTCCGCAAGCACTGCAAGTTCCTCATCAGCCTGGGCGATTGTGCGGTGACCGGCAACGTGCCCGCAATGCGGAACTTCTTTCCGCTCGACGCGGTCTTTGACCGGGCGTTCAAGGAGAACGTCCAACTGCAGCCGCAGCGTCCGACCGTGAACGTGCCCAAGTTGCTCGTTCCGGTCAGGCCGATTCACAGCGTGGTGAAGGTGGATCTGTTCATTCCCGGCTGTCCTCCTTCGGCCAACACCATCTGGCAGATACTTTCCGAGCTGGTCGCGGGGCGCATGCCGAACCCCGCGCAATTCACACGTTTTGGTGCTTAAGGACCGAACCAAAGTGACTCACACGATTACGATCGAACCGGTGACCCGCATCGAGGGCCATGCGCGCATCACCGTCGAGCTGGATGATAACGGAGCTGTGTCGGATGCGAAGTTCCACCTGACGCAGTTCCGCGGTTTCGAGAAGTTCTGCGAAGGGCGCCCGTACCGCGAAATGCCCGCGCTGACGGCCCGCACGTGCGGCATCTGTCCGGTCAGTCACCTGATCGCTTCCGCCAAGGCCTGCGATCAACTGCTGAGTGTGTCGATTCCGCCGACAGCGGCCAAACTGCGCCGGCTGATGAATCTCGCCCAGATCCTGCAGTCGCACGCCCTGTCGTTCTTTCACCTGTCGTCACCCGACCTGGTGTTCGGCTGGGATGCGGAACCTTCCAAACGCAGCATCTTCGGCGTGATGTCCCACAACATGCAGCTGGCCAAAGACGGCATCCGTCTGCGCCAGGTCGGGCAGTTGATCATCGAAATACTGGGTGGAAAACGCGTGCATCCCGCGTGGGTCGTGCCCGGCGGAGTCCACGATGCTCTGTCGCGCGAAAACCGCGACAAGATGATGCAGATGATGCCCGAAGCCATGCAGATCGCCCGTCGCTCCTACGGCCTGTTCAAGGAGGTGCTTCCCAAGTTCGCCGACGACTTCGATCACTTCGGCAGCTTTCCGTCCCTGTTTCTCAGTCTGGTGACGCCCAAGGGAGGTCTCGAACACTACGACGGGCTGCTGCGCATCAAGGATGCCAACGGGAATATCGTCGAGGATATGATCCCGTCGGAGGACTATCCCAGGATCATCGGCGAAGCGGTCGAACCCTTTTCGTACATGAAATTCCCGTACTACAAGCCGCTCGGATATCCCAAGGGCATGTACCGCGTCGGGCCGCTCGCGCGATTGAACAACTGCGATTTCTGCGGGACGCCCTTCGCCAATGTCGCCCTGGCAGAGTTCCGCATGCTGCAGGAATCTCGGCCCGTGCTGAGCAGTTTCCATTACCACTTCGCGCGGCTGGTTGAGATGATCTTCTGCATCGAGAGCATCGAACGGTTGCTGAAGGACCCGGCGATCCTCGACACCCGCGTCCGTGCCCGCGCGCGAGGCAACCGCAACGAGGGAATCGGCGTTTCGGAGGCGCCCCGCGGAACGCTGATGCACCATTACAAGATCGACGACCACGGCCTGATGACGTGGAGCAATCTGATCATTGCAACCGGGCACAACAACCTCGCGATGAATGCGGGAGTCAAGCAGGTCGCGCAGAAATACGTGAACGGACAGCGTTTGACAGAAGGCATGCTGAACCGCGTCGAGGCCCTGATCCGGTGCTACGATCCGTGTCTCAGCTGCGCGTCTCATGCCGTCGGCCAGATGCCGATGCAGATTGAACTGCGCGACTCGAAAGGCCGGGTTCTCGATCGCCTGTCGCGATCGTGAAGTTCGCTGTGCGCACGACTTGTTCCGCGGCAAACCTGTGACTGAGCCCCGCATCGTCATTTTCGGTTATGGCAATACCCTGCGCGGCGACGACGCGCTGGGACGCGTGGTGGCCGACCGCCTCGCAGCGGAGAATCTCGACGATCGCGTCCGCATTCTCAGCGAAACGATGCTGACTCCCGAACTGGCCTGCCACCTGTCCGCCGCGACCCTGGTGATCTTCGTCGACGCCGCCTGTGAAGGACCCGTCGGCGAGATTGTCTGCCGGAATGCATCGGAGGTTCCCGCCGGCGGGCCGCCTGTCCTGCACTCGTTCGGTCCCCGCGGGCTGTTGGAACTGGCTCGGCAGCTGTCCGGGAACTCGCCGCCGGCCTATCTCGTCTCCGCGCGAGGCCGGTCGTTCGAGGTGGCGGATTGCAGGCTGTCGCCCGAATTGGAGGCGTTGGTGGTGCCGATGATGACCAGAGTCCGCGAACTTGTCGGCCGTCATTTCGCCGAGTGGCCGCGGGACCGTTCCCGGGGCTCCGCTTGAATTCCGCTAGTCCGCTGTATGATGATTGATGGTCGATTCGCTGCGACGCTCCGCGGGGACCTCGAATCATGTTTCATTGGCTCAAGTCAGTCTTTGCTCCGCAGCCGCTGTCGGAGGACGAGTATCAGCAGCAGCGGAGTAAGGTGCTCGCCGCAGCGCCGATTCCGCTGTTCTGGCTCTTCGGCAAGACGGGCAGCGGCAAGACTTCGATCGTGCGCTATTTGACGGGCGCCGAGACCGCGGAGATCGGAAACGGCTTCCAGCCGAAGACGGCCACGTCGCGTACCTACGACTTTCCCTCAACCGAGCAGCCGGTGCTGCGTTTTCTGGATACGCGCGGCGTTGCCGAAGGAACCTACGATCCGCGCGAGGATGTCCGGCAATTCCACGAGACCGCGCACGTCATGGTCGTGACGGTGCGGTTGGCAGACTCGGCGCTCGAGTCGGTAATCGGTCCGCTCCGTGAATTCCGCAAGACGCAGCCTCTTCGCCCCGTGCTTCTCGCGCTGACGTGCCTGCACGATTTGTACCCGGGTCGTCAGCATCCCGATCCGGATCCCTTCGTTGCGGGGAATGACAGCGACCGCATCCTGCCTGACGTGCGGCGAGCGGTCGCTCAACAGGAATCGCGTTTCGCGGGTCTGGTCGACCGCGTTGTGCCTATCGACTTGACCCGGCCCGAGGATGGATTTCTCGATGCGGAGTTCGGCGGAGCGCGCCTCAAGCAGACGCTGCTGGATCTGTTGCCGGCGGCTTTCCGGCAGACTTTCCTGAACCTGACGCGGTCCATGGACGCGCCTCTGGATCTGACCGAGCGGCGGGCGATGCCCTATGTGGTCGCGTACAGCACACTGGCCGCGACGGCCGCAGCCGTGCCGACTCCCTGGGTGGATATCCCGGTCGTGGTTGCGATCCAGACGCACCTCGTATATCTGCTCCATCGGTTGTACGGGCTTGAAATCGACGGGGCCGTCTTGAGGAGGCTGGCAGCCGCCGGGAGCGCACGCATGGCGACCGCTTTGATCGTGCGCGAGGCATTGAAGTTCATTCCCGTCGTGGGCGTCGCGGCGAATGCGGCATCCGCCTATGCCTATACCTACGGACTCGGAGTCGCATGCTGCTGGTATTTCACTCAGGTGCGAGCCGGTTGCGCACCGACAGATGACGAGATCCGCAAGGTCTGGAAGGAACAGTTATCGATTGCGGCACGCTCATGGAAGACGGGCCGGTCGAGCGGGACTTCGTTGATTCCGGAGGGACGCAAGTCCGCGGGAACCGCATCGAACGACGACGACCGGATGCGGACGGGCAATCCGCACCGGTCGCCCGATGAAGAGTCGCAGGGGGCAAGCCCATGAAGTCGTGGCGTCTGTACATTGCGGCCACCCTGCTGGCGGTGCCGATTGTCGTCTTTTTCTTCGCGGGCGCATGGGTGCTCTGGCTGAAGGGATGGTGGTGGCGGCTCTGGTGGATCCTGCCCGCATGCTGGGGAGTCGCCTATCTGCTGCTTCGCCGGCCTCGCGACGTGTGGGCCACCGCGGCCGATGGCGATGCTCACCCCCATTGGACGCCCCAGGATGAACAGGCACTGCAGCTGGTTCGGCGGCAGCAGCAGGCGGTCCGGGACATTTCGCCCGATAGACTCATCGAGCCGAGGTTCTATTTCGACACGGCTCTCGAACTGGGACACCGCATCGCTCAACACTACCATCCCAAGTCGCAGGATCCTGTCAGCAGTCTGACCATTCCGGAAATACTCGCTGCCGCTAATCTCGCGTGCAGCGATCTCGAACAGTGCGTACACGATTACGTGCCGGCCAGTCATCTTCTGACCGTCGCTCAGTGGCGTGCCATTTCGAAATCGCCGGATTGGCTTCGCTGGGCGGGCAACGCGGCCTGGGCTGTGTCCGTGGTGCTGAATCCGGCCAACGTCGCCCGCTTCGTGGCGTCGCGCCTGGCAATGGACTCTGCGACGCGGCAGGTGCAGTCGAATGTCATGGCCTGGTTCTACGTCACCTTCGTCAGGCACGTCGGTTTTTATCTGATCGAGATGAACAGCGGACGGTTGCGGGGCGGCGCCGGCCGTTACCGCGAGTGGATGCGCACCGTGCGCAATGCAGCCGAAGTGCCCGAATCGGACGACTTGAGGATCGAGGCGGCGGCCGACGAGACGCCGCCGCTCGAAATCACGATCGCGGTCGTCGGTCAATTGAAGGCGGGCAAGTCAAGCACGATCAACGCGTTGCTGCAATCGCAGCAGGCCGCGACGGACATCCTGCCGCTGACTCAGCGCGTGCAGAGATATTCGCTCGGAGTTTCCGCTACGCGCGATCGATTGGTGCTGCTCGATACGCCGGGTTACGACAGCGACGGGCCCGACGAACAGATGCGTCGCGAGGCGCAGACGGCAATGTGCGGCGCGGATCTCGTGCTGCTGGTGATGAACGTCGCGAATCCGGCCCGCGAGGCCGACGTCCAGTCGCTTCGCCGATTCGCGGAGTGGTTTGCCGGTCAACGGCACCTGCGGCCCGCGCCGATTCTCGGCGTGCTTACGCACATCGATCTGCTCAGCCCCGCGATGGAATGGTCGCCGCCCTATCAATGGCAGGTGCCGTCTTCGCAGAAAGAACGGAATATCGGCGACGCTGTTGCTCACTGCCGGTCGCTGTTCGGCGACCAGTTGGTCGGTGTTGTACCGGTGTGCAACGGCCCCCCTGGTCGCGCCGAGTTCGGTGTTCAGGAACATCTCATGCCGGCGATCGCCGCCGCTCTCGGCCAGTCGCGGGCCTGCGCGCTGCTGCGTGCTCTGCATGCGGACCTGGATAAAGGCCGCGTCGGAAAACTGGCCAGACAACTATTCCAGCTGGGGCGCGAACTGGTTCGCGTTCCGGTTGAATCGATCCGCAGCGGCGAAAAGCGGACGGCCTCGCCGGGCAGACACGATTCGCGATAGTGCGAAGCCGAAGGCCTCAAAGCCGCCATTCGGGTGCGCCGCGTGCCGAGTCCACCCTCGCGCCTTTCAGCCCGGCAGGTCAGGGGCATCGGGCAGGGTTGCGCCTTTGAGCGGAAGCGGCAAGCTGAGATTCACCGGCGAAGGGGGGGCGAGCCGCATATCGGACGGCGTGTTGTCGACAACGCTCGGCAGGCAGTTCCAGTGGATGACGGAGCCGTGGCCGCCAAACAGAATCGCTGCAAAGTCCGTTCGGAAAAGAAATCCCCGGCACACATCGCATCGGACGGGAAAGAAATCGATCCATGACGCCGTGATGATCAACGCGACGATGCCGGAACCAACCAGGAACTTCCTCATGACGACGATTCCTTTCCTTGGGAGTGCGTTGTTGCACGTCTGCGATTTCCGGATGAGGAAATGGGCCTCCTGCCATCGGGATCGTGCAACTGGCAATACAGTTACCGCCGCCCTCGTTTTATTGTGGCGATTTTCCTCGAATCTGTCGAACTGCGGACGACAGGAATTCGCGGAGGGAGACGGAATCTTGTCAAACGACCTCACAATCAGAGGTTTTCGTTCGACGACTCCCAGAGCAGGGTCTCGAGTGAGTACCCCAAGATGCGGGACGAGTGGATGTGGCGGTCGAAATCGTGATGGCGTCCCAACCAGCGGCTTCCGTCCATCTGAGTGATCAGGCTGCGGTATTCCCCCATGCGTGCCAGTCCGGCGATACCCGTGTAGCCAGCAGCGCTGGCACGACCGCAGGCCTGCACCAGGTGATAGCGTTTGAGCACAGGGTCCAGCCTATTGACCAGCATGAAGAGTTCGCCGATGCGGGACATTGCCCGGCCGTAGTGGTGTCCCGACATGAGCCAGTGGTTGTCGAAAGCGGCCGACCAGAGTACCACGTGCAACTGACTCGGCCCCCGGCTTTCGGGCAACGAACAACCCGCGAGTGACCCGCCCGCGACGACATGGGCGGCGCCGCAGATGACGCCGGCTCCCATGCTGAAACCGATCAGGCTCACTCGTTCGTTCTCCGGCAGTTGCGACAGGAACCATCCGAGATAATACGCGTGGTAGTCGAGCACTCCGTAGCTGATGCGGAAGTCTCGCACTACACAAAGCGACCGCGGAGTGGGCCAGGACCAGATAACCAGCCGCACCGGAGCATCGCTGCGGCGGGCCATCGAGTGGTAAAGCTCGAAGCTCCTCGAGAAGGTCGCATCGTCCAACGCACGTGCCGCATGTACGAAAATGCACGTGATCTGATCCGGTGAACTGCCTGCCTGGAACTCTTCGAGGCTCGACCGTTCCCAGCCGTTGTCGTATTTCCGGATTTCCAAGTCGGGTTCGTAGCGACGGGGGGAACCGAGATGGCAGGAACTGATATGCCAGACGCTGACGCGGGATTGAGCCTCGTCTTGAGCGACTCCGATCCCCTGCCCCGCAACCAGCAGTGCTAATACCGCAATTGCCTGGAACGCAGCACGAAGCCGTCGTCCGGAGCTAACTGCGGCGATATTTGCGAGGGTGCCGGCCATGGGTGGCTAGGGTTGGGAGGGATAATGGCAGGTAAGCCTGGGCTCCCGTAAATATAGCCTGTGTTTTTCGTTCAGGCAGGCCATTTCGCGTGCAGCGGTTGTCCGGACGATCCCGTTTTTTCCGCACACTCGGCAATTTCGGCCCCCCCGTCCGTGTCTTTCGACGCTGCCGGTATGCATTTCGGTACGGGGACCAAGGCCTGAGTGCGAGGCACTTTCTTTCGTCTGTGCCGATCCGCAGTCGCTTCGATGGCGTCACCCGCGGACTTCACGTGACGCCTGCGAAAACTTGTATTTGCGGGGAGCGGTGAGTTAAATGGGCAGATACGAAACGGCTCGATTGCCGATTCGTAACACGCTGGTGAGTGTCGATTCGGCTTGATCGTTCAATTGACTGAGGGACAGAATCGTGGCACGTCGCACTTGGTTGCTGTCCATTCTGGCCGCGACTAACTGCCTCGCCGGTTCGGGCCCTGCGCTGGCGGGCATGGTGGATGTTTACACATCAAAATCCGCCTTCGTCTCCGCAATACAGGCGGTGTATTACCTGAACGATTTCATTTCGTTGCCGGTGGGGGCAATCGACAGTCCGCAGATATTCTCCGGCGGAACGCCCCCGTTTTCCTACAGCGTCAGTTCGGCGGCGAGCTTGTGGGGAGCGCCAGGGAGCGGGACTCAACCCTACGGGCGGGCCATTGAGGCCCGGGGAGCTAACGCGGAATTGATTTTCACTTTTACGTCCGGCAATGTCACGGCGGCTGGCGGTTACTTCTACCTGACGGACTCTGTTGACGGTCTCGCCGCAGGCAGATTGATCGTCGACGTGTACGACGGCAGCGTTAACACGAACTATGTAATCGACTCGACTTCAACCACTTGGCCCGTGGGATTTCTCGGATTCACGTCAGAGATTCCCATCAGCACCCTGACCCTCAAGACCGCGAGCGGGTACTTCAATACCGCCACCGGTTTCTATGCGGCGCAGACGGCGGCCAGTGTCCCCGAGCCCTCTTCCTGTGTCCTGTGCGGTTTGAGTTTCGTCGGCCTGGGACTCTTCCGGCGACTTCGCCGGAAACGTAAAGCGTCGAGTGAGCGCGTGTCACAGCCTGTCTGAAAAACGCAGGCTGGCTGAGTTGGATTGCAGTTCTTGCGGAACGAGTTGATGCAGTATGCCCACCCCGACAGCGGCCCCGACAAAGTAAGCGGGAAAATCCCACCAGGAAAACGTCGTTCCCAGAAAGCCCGCTCCGATTAATGTGGAACGGGCCGCCTGCAGCCACCACGGATGCCACTGTTGCAGGAACTCAAGGGCGCACGTCATCGTGAGGACTCCGACCGTTATCGGCAGAATTGCGCGGCGCGTTGGAGTCACCAGAAAAACCAGCAGCATGAAGAACACGACGTACGCGACGCTGGCCGGTCCCCAGTTGTTGATCCACCGGTCCGCAGGACCGCGATACAGCTTGGCCGAGAATCCGAATACGAGCACAACGAAAATCAAGACGAGTATTCGAGTACGAGCCTGCCTGGGGCTGCGTGAGCGTTTCTTATCCGATTCCATTTGCGGCCTCTTCCGGGCGGTGCCGGATATTGTCTTGACGAATCGACTCGCAATCGTATCCGGGAGTTCATGCGAGCGTCGGGTTTGCGAACCGTCACTTCGATTTCACGGTCGGGTACGACACTTGTCGGAAATCGTCGTGCCTCAGCGATTACAGATCAATCACCTTTGGCGGTGATGTTTCACCCGGTGCGTTTCATCGGTTGCCGTCTCTCGTCCGGCGTTTGAGCAGAACCTTGGCCAGTTCGTCGGGCTGAACCGGCTTGACAAGGTGTTCGTCGAAACCGGCGTCCAAGACAGCGCGGCGGTCTTCAGGTCGGCCGTACCCGGTCAGTGCGACGAGGTAGATTCCGTCATTGCTCCGGTCAGAACGCACGGCGCGGGCGACTCCATAGCCGTCGATGCCGGGTAGGCCGATATCGATCAGAGCCACGTCGAAGTCCTGCCGTCTCATGGTTTCGAGCCCGTCGCGGCCATCCACGGCCACGGCCACATTGCAGCCGTCCATGCTCAGGAGTTGGGCGAGCATTTCGCGGCTGTCGGCATTGTCTTCGACGATCAGGACGCGGGTGCCTGCCTTGGGCGTTGGGAGCGGCTCAACTGGCGCGACCGGGACGGTGTCCAACGACAGTGGCAGTCGGACTACGAACTCGCTGCCGAGGCCGGCACCTTGGCTGAAGGCGGTCACCGAGCCGCCGTGCAGCGAGACCAGGGCGCGGACCAGCGTCAAACCGACCCCCATCCCGCCGTCGGATCGATCCAGTGTGCGATTGTTCTGAACGAACAGGTCAAAGATGCTCTCGAGCATTTCACGGGGAATTCCCGACCCGGTGTCGCGCACTCGCAGCACGGCCAAGTTCTGCTCCCGTGTCAGAATCAGGCGGATTTCGCCGCCTGGCGGCGTGTATTTTGCGGCGTTGTGCAGCAGGTTGACCTGGATCTGCTGCAAGCGGGCGGCATCGCCCATCAGCGTCAGCGGTTCCTGCGTGATTTCAATTTGGAGCGTCTGCTGCCTCGCCTCGATCATGGGGCGGGCCGCCAGGATCGCCTCGTTGGCAGTGTCCCGCAAATCCACCAGTTCGCGGCGTATGTCGACCTTGTTCTGGGTGATCCGCGACACGTCGAGCAGATCGTCCAACAGCCGCGCCATCTGCCGCGCTTGCCGCACGATCACCGACTGTGCTTCCTTTCGAGCGGCTTCGTCTCTGTCGCTGCGCTGGAGCAGATGGGCCGAATTCAGGACAGCCCCGAGCGGATTGCGCAGTTCATGCGAGAGCATCGCCAGGAAGTGATCTCGCCGGCGCACGGCCTCTCGAGCATCCTCCTCCGCATTCTGGCAGCGTTGGATGCTCGCGCTGAGCCGACTGTTGGTGGCTCCGAGCTTCTCGGCGCTGCGGCGACATTCTTCCTCGACGCGTTTGAGCCGGTCGATGTGAATCAAGGTCAGAACAACGCCGGCTACTCCGCCTCCCGTGCGATAAGGCAGAATCCTCAGGAGGAACCACTGGTCGGAATGGTCCTGGACCTCGCGCTCGAACGGGGTTTGAGTCCTGAGCACCCTCTGAATTTCTTCAATGAGCGGTTCGTAGCGGATGTTGTGCGTGAAACTGTCGATTCGCCGGCCGATGTCCTGCGGAAGCAGGTTGAATTCTTCTGCGATCTTCGGCGTGAACTTCCGGATCGCGAGGTTTCGATCAAGGAAGATCGTATGCACCTCGGTGCTCGCCAGCAGGCTGTCCATGTCGGCGTTCAGTTCGGTCAACTCGGTGATCTTCTTCTGGTATTCGGCGTTGACGGTGTACAGTTCCTCGTTGACGGACTGCAGCTCCTCGTTCGTGCTCTGCAGTTCTTCATTGGAAGCAACGAGTTCCTCGTTTGTCGCCTGGAGTTCCTCGTTGCTGGTTTCCAGTTCCTCGATCGTGGCCTGGAGGTTTTCCTTGGTGTACCGCAGCTCGGTTTCGAGCGTTTGAAGCTGTTCATCCGAAGCCTGTCGAAACTCGATTTCCCGGGCGACCGGGCCTGCCGTTTGATCCGCGTCTTCCAACGAAATCAGGGTGTACAACCGGTTGGTCCTGCGATGCCGGATGGGCCGGACGGTGATATCGACCACCCGCTGCGTGTCGCCCTGCTGGACTCGGAGTCCCTTGTATACGATCGGAGTGGAATCCCGCGATACCCGCTGCACGGCCCCCGCCAGAGCCATTCGCAGGTCGGTATCCACCATATCGAGCAAGTCGGTCGAAAGTCGCCCGTCGCGAATGTGCAAGAACCGGCTGGCTCCCCCAAACGACTGCACCAGCACGCGATTCTCGTCGACAAGCAGGCTTGGCGGCATGTACTTTTCCATGATCGCATCGTAGATGCCCAGCAACTGCGAATCGCCGGCATTTGTCGTCACCATCGGCTGCACGATGCCGGACTGCATACGGCCATCTTGAGGCGGCAGCGGCTGATGCACATCGACGGAAAGCCGCAGATCGCGCCGCTTGCGGAAGATCTTCCAGTGTGCATCGACCTGATTGAATTCGTCGGACAGTTCGCCGGGGCTTTCGCTGGGGCCAAGAAACAGGATTCCTCCCGTCTTCAATCCGAAATGAAAAAGCGAAATGGTCTTCTTCTGCGCCGGCGGCTGAAAGTAGATGACCAGGTTGCGGCAACTGATCAGATCGAGCCTCGTAAAAGGCGCATCGCGGATGATATTGTGATGGGCGAAGACCACCATTTGACGCAGCTCCGGCGCCACTTGATACAACTCGCCCATGCGCGCGAAATGCCGGGAAAGACGCCCGGGACTCATGTCGACCAGCGATTCCGCGCTGTAGACGCCCAGGCTGGCGAAGTCCAACGATGCGCGATGCACGTCGGTGGCGAAGATCTTGGCTTTCACCGGACGATGCATCGCCTCAAAACACTCGGTCAGCAGGATGGCCAGCGAATAGGCCTCTTCGCCTGTGGCGCAGCCCGCCACCCAGACGCGAAAGTCCTCGTCCGGCCCGACGGTTTCGATCGCCGTGGGCAGGATCTCCGTCTCGAGTCGAGCAAACGCTTCTTGATCCCGAAAAAAACGCGTAACGCCGATCAACAGATCCTTGTAAAGGCGGTTCAGTTCCTCCGGCTCGTTGTTCAGTCGCTTCACGTAATCGTCCAGATCGAGCGACTGGTTCAGGAGCAATCGCCGTTCGATCCGACGCGTCACCATGTTGGGTTTGTAATAGGTGAAGTCGATCCCGTAGCGGTCCCGCAGCAGATGGAAGATCGTATCCATCGACGTTTCCCGAACCAAGCCCGCGACGCGGAGCCCGTTGCTTCCCTCGGCCTGGGGATGATGAATGTAACGCAGCAGCGCGGATGGCATATCTTCGACCGGCAGGACGAAATCGGCCACGCCGGTTTCCACGGCACTCTTCGGCATGCCGTCGAATTTCGCCGTTTCGACGCTCTGAACGAGCACCAGACCGCCGGCGTCGTGGATGGCGCGTACACCTCGAGACCCGTCGCTGCCTGTCCCGGAAAGCACAATGGCGATGGCGCACTCGCCCTGGTCCTGCGCCAGGGAACGGAAGAAATGGTCAATGGGCAGCGTCAATGCCGGCTTCGGATCCTTGTCGGTTAAAAGCAGCCGCCCGCCGGAAATGATCATCTCCTTCTTCGCGGGGATCAGGTAAATCGTGTCTCGCTCCACGATCATGCCGTCTTCCACCCGGCGAATCGGGAGGGACGTGCGGCGCGCGAGCAGCTCGTCCATGAGGCTGCGGAAGTCCGGCGAGAGGTGCTGCACCACCACAAATGCCAAACCCGTCTGCGGTGGCATCCTCTCGAAAAACTGCTCCAGCGCCTCCAGGCCGCCCGCCGAAGCTCCGAGCCCCACCACGTAGTCAGGCGTGTTAGCCCCAGCGACTCCGCTGCTGAGCGACTCCATTTCCGCAGGCAGTTCTTCGGTTGCGAAATCTGGCGACCCGCCACTCTTGTTTCTGAGGTCCATCCGAAGAATCCTCACAAAAGGAATGTCGTGCCGGCAAACCCGAAAGCGTCCAGGGATAACTTACCGACCAGCAGGCTGTTTCATCCGGAAGCTTAGAAGCCCCGCGGCATTTGGGAAGATAGGCATGTGAAGAGAGGTGGAAGTCCGCCATATCGGCGCCGCGTCTGAAGTCAACGTCTTGAATTGCGTCCGATGCTGACCGAAGTCCGTTCGTCTTCGCAATTGCATTGAAAGCACGCACTGTGACGTCAAGCACACACAGAATCTCAGTACGAAACCTCGGAACGGGCGGTTCGGTTGCGACGCCATGGAATGACGCGATCATGAGGTGGGAACGGGTCGAAAATGTACTCGCAGCGGCAGGCGGGCGATCCGTAGTTCTGGGGGGATCGGGATTGCCGGCATTCAGTTCTTCATTTACTCGCCCGGGACCGGAAGCAACTCGATGCCGTCATGGTCACGTCGTACCCGCAAGCGGATGGACCAGATCGCTTCGGTTTTCGCGTCGTTCGTGGAATGCCCGCCGGTGTGAATGTAAGCCGCCCAGACTGAGCCGTCCGGCATTTCAACCGCCTGACCATACCCGTACACCGACGGATCCACGGCGAAGCCCGACTTTTCGTTCGCGCAGACCCACGTCTGGCCGCCATCGGTGCTGAACATAGCGCGGAAACCGCCCGCGCCGTAGGACCCATGGAGGCAGAGCAGCGTGCCGTCCCGCAACGTGATGAGCCTCGGTTCGAACAGGCGGATGCCGAATGACACGGGCTTGGTCCAGGACCGGCCCCCGTCACTTGACCACGCGATGTCTCCTTCGGGTCGCGAAATGAGCACCAGACGTCCGTCCGGAAGTTGGGCGACGGCTGTTTCGGACATTTCATGATCGGCGGACACGGTCGACAGGAACTCCCAGGTGGCGCCGTTGTCCATGGAGCGGCAGAAAGCAACCATATCGTGTTTCGCCTCGACCGTCCTGCCGTAGACGCAAATCAGCGCGGAGCCGTCCTGCAGCTTGATAATGGGGCCGTCCGTGGCGTCGAAAACAAACGGCACGGGCAGACGCCTGGGTTCCTGTTCCCAGGTCCGGCCGTTGTCGAACGACCGAATAATCCCGGTGAGTGTGGTCTTAGCCGAATCGCGGGAGAGATCCGTGCCCGTCGGGCCCGGGTAGGTGAAGACACTGCAGAGTATTGTGCCGTCTTGCATCTGGCAGAAGTTGGGAGCTCGGTCGTCCCACGGCGTATCCAGGAGCACGCTGGGCCCCGACCATGACTTGCCGCCGTCTGTGGAGCGGATGATCTCGGCGCGGCCTCCGCGAGGAGCATCGACGTCGGCGGGCATTCCGAGCTTCTTCCACTCGTCCATTTGAAGCGGATTTGTTGCGAAGTAAGCCGTCGGCGGGGATGCATGCCAATAGCCCGACGAAAAACCGACCAGCATCGTTCCGTCGTTGAGTACGATTGGCGATTGCCAGCCGACAAATCCTCGATATCCGGGATAGGGATCGGGCTGGTTCACCCCGGGACCCACCAGCATGCGGCGGCATGTACGGTAGTCTTGCTCAGGGCCGCCGGCCGAGAGTACCTTCACCGCGGGAGCGTCGGAGCACCGAGCCTCGTGGGGCAATATCAGGGCGGCAGCGAAAACGGCCGCAACGGCGAACAATTGGATGGTTCTCATGTACTGCACCCGCAGAATAGGGCCTGGAGTCGTGAGTCGGGCGACGCATACAAAGTCCCAGATCCGATGACGGGAAACAAGAGTGGCAGCCGCGTCTGGCATCAGACGGCGATCGCCGCATGAGAAAAACGTTCTCGCAACTCAGTACGCATCGGCGCGCCCTCGTTGGCCGGCGATGTTCGTCGCCGTGGTGGATATGCTCCAGTCCACTTGTTGCACCTTGCGGAGGTGCCGGGCATCCACTTTGCGGCATGTGGCGGCAATTAGAGACATTCCGCCTGAACCACTCAGGAAGAGATGCAACTCGTGATCGCTACTTGCTGCTTGGTTACCGACATTTGAGACCTCATCCTGTGTGGCGACGTGCCGTCATGTCAACACCGGATGTTAAATCTTCTCCCATACTGGCTACCTGAGCGTCGCGAAGTCTACCTTATGGTCTTCCGGAATGTGCTTATTTGCCCCGAAAAAGTCCTATTTTCGTGACGAGTCGTATCGCATTCAAGACGAGGCGGGTTTGGTCCAGATAGGAGGATCACCCGGAAAAAGCTGAGTGTTTTTGCGATTCTCGAAAGTAGTCCATTGATCTCATGGTTGCCAACTATATCATGATCGCGAGTTTTTCATTCGGTCGCGACGAGCGATTTCCGCAAAACACACGCATGCATTTCCCCTAACCTTAGGAAGTCGTTGTTTCTTAAGTAGATGTGGGCATTAAGTGCGCGCGTACTTGTCAAATCCGGCAAACATGCAATCTAACGGCCGCTGGTGCTTTCATGCGTTTGAGCGCCGAATCGCAGACGCCAGGAATCAGGCAATCTGCGAGCCGCGAATTGTGCCGATCACAGGTTGACCGGTGATATCGATAGTAGTACGTCGCTATCGGTAAGCGGTACGGGGCGAGTTCGGTTCGTGGGCTAGTTTGATGAAAACGGAAGTTGCAACGTCAGGACCGCATGCTGCGAATGTGTGATTTGCCGTGAAGTTACGCAGCTGCAGAGCATTGATGTACCAGAGCCGCTCACGTCTTCGGAACGCGTTTGAAGAAATCAATTCGCCCTCCCGCAATGCGGGTGGATCGGCCGCGATGGCGTCCTGGGAGGGGCAGTGTCCCGTCTCCTACCCTTTCGGTCCGACTTTTTCCGAGGGGAGGGTGAATTTTGAAACGCGTTCTTAATCCGGCAGTTCTGCCAGTTGTATGACGGGTGACAGCCCAAGTCACTTGAATCGCCGTTTCGATAACCTTGACGCAACTCGCCGCAATCCGTTCCCGTGCGGCGAATGAACTTCCGCAAAGGTACCGCCATGCCCATTCAGTCTATTTTTGATCGGGCGACGCAGTTCATGTCTCGAACGGCTAGCCGGCGTCTCGCCCGGTCGCTGCGCCGGCGAAAGCGACGAGAAAACCGCTTGTCGCTGTCGAGCGAACGGCTCGAGGCACGAATGCTGTTGGCGTCGGACCTCGCTTACACGGCGACTGCGGCGACGCCACGGGATATCACCTTGCTCCTGGACGGCGCGGACGTGAAGGTCGTCGATTCGAATAATTCCGGGACCGTTTTGGCGTCCGAGTCGCTCGCCAATATCACGGGCGGGGTGGTGATTGCGGGTGGCGGATACAACATCAACCTGACGATCGAGGATGGCCTGACGCCCGTTCCTGGGGGGATTCTGTTTCAGGGTGGCTCGGGCACCAACACGCTGATCGGGCCCAGCGCTGACACGACCTGGAATGTCACGGGAGCCAATTCAGGCAATTTCGTCAGCGACACGCTGATCGTTCAGTTCACGGGGGTCGAGAACCTGAGGGGTGGCGGCGGAAGTGTCGACGACTTTATCGTTTCGCCCGCCGGCAGTTTGTCTGGCGGCATCCATGGGAATTCCACGGATACCGATACGGTCACCGTCGAGCTGCAAGCCAACACCAACGCCCAGACATTGGCCCTGATTGCCGGCGCTACGCCCAGCGACGGCACTGTCAAGCGTAATGGCGTTTCGGCGGTCACGTATTCGACGATCAGCCAGGCCGTTGGCTTGACCGTCGTGGCCACGGGTTCTGCGGACGCGATCGAATTGAAACGCGGGACGAGCGTCGGCACGCTCGACGTTCGCAGCACCAATCCGGTGGCCACATTCGGCACCGTTAACGTGACGCTTCGGACCGGCGTCATCGTCGGAGTGGACATGGCCGGCGGGGGCGACTCGCTGACTATCCCTGCCGATACGATGGACGCGGTGCTCGAAGGGGGCGAAGTTGAAGTCGACGGCGGAACCGGCTCGAACACGGTCATCAGTCAGGCGACGATAAACGCATGGAGCATTACTGCGCTCAACGAGACCACGCTGAACGACGTCGTCCGCTTGTCCAATGTCCAGAATTTAACGGGCGAAGCGGGACGGGACTCGTTCATTTTTGCGAACGGCGCAGCGCTGAGCGGCACCGTGGATGGCGGAGGCGGCCAGAACACGCTGGACTATTCGGACTACAAGACGCCGGTCTCCGTCAATTTCGGCACGCATGCCGCCACGGGCACCTTCTCGGCACTTCGCTTTGATGCGCTCGTCGGCGGATCCGGCAGCGATACGGTGATCGGTCCTACTGTCGACTCATTGTGGCGGATCGACGACGAAAATGCCGGTGTCATCGAGGATGCCGGGACAACCGTTCTGAGTTTCTCGGCAATTGAGAATCTCACCGGGGCCGCGACGCGTCGCGACGTATTTATCGTCGGGAAAGAGGGGAGTATCTCGGGCACCGTGACCGGATCGGCTGCCGGCAAGGGCGGACTGATCGTTCAAAATACCGACGACGAGGACGACAGTTTCACCGTGGTCAATCCGGAGCCGGGTGGCGGTGCGCAGACCGTCACCGTGCATTCGAAGACGGTTGCCTATGCGGGATTGAATCCTTTTGTTGGTCTGGTCCCAACCCCGAACGCGGTGATTGCCGGCGGTGAAGTGGACAGCGAGTGGCGATTGGGGGACTCGAGCACGGCGGGCTATTTGACGCTCACGAATCTGACCGGCCGGTTCTATGACGCCGCGTCGGATAGGCTGGTTAACACTCTGAATTTTCCCAAGCCCACTTCGTCACTGACGCTGGCGCTAGGCGACGCGGCGACGTCTCTCACGCTGGATCCGATCGCCGGTCCGCTGAG
>CAIPEB010000247.1 GCA_903863885.1 uncultured Planctomycetaceae bacterium
CCGAGAGCGCCTCGGTGGGATGCTCCGCTATTACTTGCGTCGGGCAGCATAACGCGCCGGTCCGCGGCGTCGCGAGGAACTTCGTTCGCGCTGCGCGCCCCGACCGTCGACGGGCATCTCGCATCCGCATCGATCACATTTTCGGCTGCGACGTACTCGACAATCCACTCCGCGCCGGCCGAGTCTTCGCCGCATGGGCCTCATTGAACTCCCGAAAATCAGGTGTCATTCGCGCGGCCCAGTATTTTGGCCGTACGCCGTACACCGCGTGCCGATATGGCGCATTTGGTGCAAATCCTCTCGGTTCGCCACGAGGACTTTGCCGAAATTAACGTTAGCGCTGGCAACCATCTTCGCAGCGAGCGAAGGACATTGCGTGAGACTGTAGCGGTGGCGCAAAGTTCAAGGAGGGGGCAATGTGAACACAATGCGGATCACCAACAGTTTCGTCTCAGTGGCTGGGGTCGCGGCGGCACTGCTTTTCATTGGACCGCCGTCGGTCTGCGACACGCTTGTCGCAGCTGAACAACCGACGTGGCACATCGACGACAGCCTCTATGAACCCGCGGTAAGCAGCGTTAACGAGACTGTGAACGCGTCGGACGCCCTTGCTCCCGCTACCGCCGGCACTGACTCTGCCTCCAACTGTCCGGTATGCGGCGGAAGCAACGCGGAGTGTTTCTGGTGCTGGGGAGCACACGTGAAATGGTCTGACGTCCCCGGCTGGCTGTCCCCGCTGCCACGCCCCGGCTCCTTTCCTATTCTGCCCGGAGGTCCCGGTTACTACTCCGCTGCCGATTGGGTCTGCGATGAATGGCGGGAAAAGCGTCCACCTGGGGGATATGCTCCCTTTGCTCTGATGCCGACAAGCTTGTTTGATGCCGACTTCCGCTACGTCGAGTCCAAGCCGTTCGAAGAGCGCACGTTGTCTGAGAAGCTGAAACGGATGCATCTCGGCGACAGTCTCTTGTTCAGTACTGGAGGCCAGACGTGGGTGCGATTCCAAAACGAGCACAATGCCCGTTTGACAACGTTCCAAAACGACTTTTTGCTGTCCCGCGTTCGCGTATTCGGCGATTTGTGGTTCGCAGATGCCGCACGCATTTACGGCGAGTACATTTGGGCGGACATGTTCGATGAAGAGCTTGCGGGCGCCGCGCCCGACGCCGACCTGGGTGATATTCAAAACCTGTTCCTGGACGTCAACGTGTTCGAGTGGAACGACGCGCCCGTGGTTGTCCGCATGGGCCGGCAAGAGTTGCTGTTCGGATCGCAGCGATTGGTCTCTCCGCCCGACTGGCTCAATACGCGGAGGACATTCCAGGGCGTCCGAACATTTCGGCGTGGAGAGAAATGGGATCTGGATGCGTTCTGGGCCCAATTCGTCCTGCCGCGTGCCACGGAGTTCGATCAACCCGATGCAAATCAGGATTTCACGGGAGTGTGGGCCACATACCATCGGGAGAAAGGCGAGGCTCTCGATTTCTATTACCTCTTCCTGAACAACACAAATGACATCACGCGCAAGGGCATTGTTGAAGCGCCGGTGGAAGTGAGCACCGTGGGATCGCGTTGGGCCGGCGACGAAAAGGACTTCCTGTGGGACTTTGAGGGCGCAGTGCAATTCGGTGATCGTGGCGACAACGACATGGTCGCGGGCATGGCCACTGCCGGACTCGGCCGAAATCTAAAACAATGTTGGGGCAAGCCCACGGGTTGGATCTACTATGATTTTGCCAGCGGCGACAATGATCCGAACCATGGCACTTCGAACACTTTCAATCAACTTTACCCGTTCGGACACTACTACTTGGGCTGGGCGGATCTGGTGGGCAGGCAAAACATACACGATGCCAACACACACTTGTATTTCTATCCCACCCCTTGGACGACAGTGTGGCTCCAATACCATCATTTCTGGCTGGCTGAAGCGCGCGATGCCCTGTATGGCCCGGGGGGCGCGGCCTATCGACGCGATCCGACGGGACAGGCTGGTACGGATGTGGGCAGTGAGCTGGACTTTATTCTGAACTTCCACTTGAGCGCCACCTCGGACATTCTGTTGGCCTACTGCAAGCTTTGGGGCGGTGACTTTCTCAAGAACACCTCAGGGCCCGATCTGGCGTCCGACGCAGATGCAGCCTACTTCATGTACCAGATCAAATGGTGAGGTGCGGGCAGGTTACCTGCCCGCCGCCAACTCAGAATGTCCATAACGCTGGATGTCGGTGGCTCAACATCTTCGGCGATGGCCAAGGCACGCGAACGGCTCTGTCAAGGTGCCTCCGAGAGACGAGAGGTGGCAGTGGCAGACGCTCTGACCATTGAGTGGTTGGCGGACGCGCGGAGTACTCTTTCATGATGAATTGCCTGCATGTTGTGGGCCGGAAGAACCATGGCAAGACGACACTTATCGTCGAGTTGGTTCAGGAGTTCTGCCGGCGCGGCATCCGAATTGGAACGATCAAGCACTCGCGGCACGCACATGAACTGGACACTCCGGGCAAAGACTCCTATCGCCACCGACAGGCTGGCGGCCAGCCAGCGGCGATTATCACTCCAGATTCCGTTGGTGTGTTTCTGTCGCTACATGGTGAATCTGTGTATCAGCGACTGGAGCCGCTGTTTGCGGATTGTCAGATCGTGATTGTGGAAGGCCATATTGACGCGCCGGGAATGAAGATCGAAGTCTGGCGTGAGGCCATAGGAGGTGCTTGCCTGGCAGGCGACCGCGCTGACATCGTGGCTGTCGTGACCGATGGTCAACCCAGGCTTTCGGTACCGTTATGGCCCCGCAGCGATATCGTGGGCCTGACCGATCGAGTTTCCGCGCTCATGGAGTGCGGTCGAGTGGAAGAAGGTGGACATTCTCCTGCGGCAAAAGAACGGGATGCGTAAACGCAATGCAGCGGCAGTATGTCGAGACGACCCGAGTTAGGGGGATGTATTCACGGCCGGCGTCTGCGAAGTTCGATACCAATCGGCAACAAACTCGCCTACCGGAATTCGCGAGATAACGCTCACGCGACCGTCCGCCCATACGACGCGCAGCGAGTCCGCCGAAGTCCGCTCGCGCAGGCCGAAGATTGTCTCAGGAGCGTGTCCGCTGAGATAACTGACGTCCGCTCCCCACCAGCGAAACTGACGCTCGCCGCCGACAACCAGTTCGATCTTCGCGCCGTAACATGCCGCCGACGGCCCGCGTAATCGGACCTTCAGACTGTGATTAGCGACATGCGTCTCGTTATGCAGCAGGATCGGATGGCCCCGATTCACCGAGATGGCTGCATCCGCCATACCGTCATTATCGTAATCGGCAATTGCCAGGCCCCGCGCACACCACGCGGCGGCCGTCGAATCGCCCGCTTCCTTTGCCAGATTTCGAAAGGTCGTGCCGTCATTCCAGTATACGAACATCGATTGAGGAATCAGCAAGGTGTGATCAGACGGCTGTTCGATCGTGCTGCCGTTGGCGATCAGCAGGTCTTGGCGTCCGTCCAGGTCCAGATCGACAAAACCACAACCCCAGCCGACCATCCGCAGAGATTCCTCGGCAATTCGAACGGTACGTGCGCGATCGCGATATTCGACATGCCCGCCGGGCATTCCAACGCTCTGGTACAGGGCATCTCCCTGGGCCAGCCAGTTGGTATAGAACAGATCCGGCAAGCCATCTGCACTGCCGGTCATCGTACCTGTTTCGGCCACGGAAAGGCCCATCGAACCGCGAGAATCCGCAGTCCCGGTGATCGGGGAGATGTCGGTGAACGCCGTGAGCCCGCGATCCGGGTCATTTGCTGCCGGTGTTCCCAGAAAATTGCGGAACAGGCAGTTGGGAGACACATCGTTGGCCACATAGAGATCGAGCCATCCATCGCCGTCGAAGTCGACAAACGTCGCCGAGAAACTGCGTCCCTCCTTGTCTTCGACCCCGAGCTTCGCCGCGACGTCCTCAAACGAACCGTCGCCCAGGCTGCGATACAGGCGATTCGGCAGCGGGTCGAAAGAACTCGGATTCAGTGCGACGGGAACGGCGACTTGCTCGCGATTCAAAGTGTAGGACGCTGCGTTGTCGGGAAGTCCTCGCGTATCGTAGTCGATGTAGCAGCACACGTAGAGATCCAAGTTGCCGTCACGATCGTAGTCGCCCCAACAGGCACCGGTGGACCACGCAGATTCGGATACCTTTGCGTCTACGGCCACATCCACAAATGTCCCGTCACCCCGATTGCGATAGAGGCGATTCGGACCTGCAACGTTGGTCACGTAGAGGTCTGGACAGCCATCGTCGTCATGGTCGGCCCAACTTGCGCCCATCCCGCGCCCATCTGCGTTGGAAACGCCGGCTTGCGCCGTCACATCAGTGAAGCGTGAGTTATCGTTTCGGAAAAGCCGACTTTGCGCTTCGCCGGGCACGTCATCGGAACTGCCGAGGCAGTAGTTCACGACATATAGATCGTAATCACCATCGCCGTCGAAGTCCGCCCACGCCAGGCCCGAGCCCGTGTCCTCACAGAGTCGACGGTGACGCTTGGCCGGCCCGTGGCGCATGGCAATTCCGGAAGACTTTGCATCGTCTTTGAAGCGGATCGGAGGAACCGCGGCGGCATTCCGGTCGGCATTGAAGTCGGTGATGCGGGCCGCTGCATCCCCGAGATCCGTGTTTCGAGCGGCCTGGCCCCACAATCCGAGCGCAGTCGCGACCGCTATGCCCAGGACGACTCCCAGAACGGACCAGCCGATCCGCTGCACGCGCTGCGTCGGTTTCCATCGCACGCGATACGTCATGGGCCGCCTGCCGCGTTTGTCTGCTGTTTGGCCGTTGGATGCTGAGCCGCGTGGCTGTCCAACTCGATCCGAGATTCCGCCGAAGCCTGTGCGACGACAGGCTGGAGCAATCCCTCATCGGCCACAAGTTCGGGTAACATCAGGTCCAGAAATTCCTGACGATAGCGCCGGTAGTTCAAATCGGCCTTGACCGTCAAGGGACCAATCGTGCCCTCCGGCACACGGAACGTGTAGAGTTGACTGTCACTGTAGCTGGGGAAAATGACGCGTTTTCCCTTACCCCCGGCCTTTTCCCAGAGTTCGTGCCGCCGGATCACCTGGCCCTTTCCATCCAGCGGCATACCTTCCAGCACCAGCGTCCCTTCCTTGCGTGAATTGCCCACCTGATGAACCCTTCCCTGTGAATCGCTGATTTCGCGGCTTGTCGGATCAATGCCTCCCCATTCAGCAACGACTTGCCCTCGCGCATCCATCACGCGCAAGTGAATCCAGCACCGCATGAAATCCAGCGGCCCCGTCGTGAGGTTGTGGCCCGCCTTGCGATTGCTCACGACCGCGCGCACCGCGATTTCATCACCAGCTTTGACTTGCGATGGCGAAGCGAGTTCCAGGGACGCGACGGTGCCTGCAGGCCAAAGGTGCGAGATTTCCGGTATGACCGTCTCGCCGCGAATCCACTCCTCAGTGAGCTTGACCTGTTGTTCCCAGTGCGGGAGCTTCAGGACTTTCGGCATGAAGAAATTCGTGGCAACCGTCCCGTGATGGCGGTGGCTTCCGTCGTCGGCGGAGCGGCGAACGGCCCCGCTTTCACCTCGTCCGGGATCCGACGAATCACGGACCAGTCGCATGTGACAATCTGCGCAGGAAAGTTCTTTGTCCGGATCGTCCGCATGCCAATGGCTGTTGCGCCATTCGTCGTATTGGTTTTGGGCATCGACGATGCCGAAGCGATTGAGTTCTTCGGGGATGTATTGCTTGTGGCAGACGCCGCAGTACTCAGGAGTCCGCATCACCGCGCGATCGTAATCCGCCAGGTGCTGCTGAGGATAGGCGCGGATCAACAGATCGGAGACGGACTTCCGCCATCCCGTGGAGTTCTCCCAGAGGTATCGCCGAGGGGGCACCAGCACGTAGTCCGCGTTGCCTCGCTGATCGATACGATCAATCGTATGGCAAACGACACACGAGCAGCCCTCCTGCATTCCCGGGGCGGAGAGGCTCAGGTTATGGATGTCTTTGGCGCCGGCGAAGAGAGAGATCGGGTCGTGGCAGCCGGCACAGTAGCGAGTCTCGGCCGGTTCGCGATCGGCCGCGAACTTCTTCTGCACCGCCTGAAACGACGGATTCATCGCGGAAAACCGATGAGCGCTGGGTTCCCACTCCGCATAAATCTGTTCGTGACAGCCTTTCGAGCCGCACGCCTGAGAGTTACCCATGACATCGGGGTCGACCAGCATGCCGTCGACCGTGCGCGCATTGGATGGCGCGAATGGACTGCCTCGATACTCGTCCGACTTCTGCACGTACGACGACAGCGAATACCCCGCCGGTACCGGGTACTGAGTTGGCTTCACCGGCCAGAGCGACGAAGCCAGCAGCACGCCCGCGGCCGCGGCAAATCCTATTGCGGCGACGCCGCGTCCAAAACGCCTCGGCCCGCGCCGCAGTTCGACCACCGCGCGAAACTGAAGCCGTCGCCGGAGAAACGCCAGGACCAAATGAATGCCGAGAATTGCAGACGTTCCCAATCCGCTGACTAGATGCACCAGATCCCACACACGCGAGATACGCGGTCCGGCCACGGCCTGCCATGCCAGCCAGAGCCCGCTCATGAAGCAGCAGATCAGCATCACCGTCAGGAGATACCCGAGCACCATTTCGGATGTCAGCTTCTGCCGACGCCAAACGAGCCAGTGTCGCAACTGGTAAACAAGGTAAGGCAGAACCGAGATGATCCCGGCCGCGATGTGCAGCAGTACCTGAAGCTGCGAGCCGATGCCGAAGGGAGCAATGTAGATCCAGAGCCCCGTCACAGCCTGGACCAGAAGCAGTGCCGTCACGGAAATGGCAAGCGGTGACGCCCAACCCCGTGCGGCCATCTCGTGCGGCTTTGCCGTTGCCACCGCTTCGTGCGAAGACACAGGACGCTTGCTTGCGAGGTCCGCCTCGCCCGATGGACTGTGCATGCTCTCTCGCCTCCGATAGCCGGTCACCGCTTCAGCGTCTCGACAATCGTGAACGCGATCGAGCGGGCCGCCTTACTTTCTCGATCGACCTCGACCGCCCGATTGGAGGGCCACGACCGTCTCGGAACCACCGATGTCCGCGATCGATTGTGTGTTCAGGAAATCCAGGAAGACCTCTCTCACACGCTTCCAGGCGGGATGTGCCGAACATCCCCCCTTGTCATTGCAGGTTCTTTTTTCACCCAGAAAACACTCGGATTTGCGCAACGACGCGCCCTCGAACAAATCCGCTATCTGAATC
This sequence comes from uncultured Planctomycetaceae bacterium, assembly GCA_903863885.1. Classification (GTDB taxonomy): domain Bacteria; phylum Planctomycetota; class Planctomycetia; order Pirellulales; family Pirellulaceae; genus CAIPEB01. Next base: position 7,276 of record CAIPEB010000247.1, read on the forward strand.
AACCGGATGTCATGCGCATCGCGTGCCAGGCGATAACCGCCCCCGAAGCCGCGAGTCGCCTCGACAAACCCCGCATTGCGCAACGTCAGCAAGATCTTTGCCAGAAAATTGGCGGGGATCTTCGCCTGCTCAGCCAGATCGCGTCCGAGGATCGACTGTCCGTCAGGCACTCGAGATAAGTGGACGAGTGCTCTGAGCGCGTGCTTGGTCGTCGCCGTCAGCATTGTTGACCTCTGGATGTAGAATTAATATACTCGGAGCCTGGAACGCGTCAATCGACGCTGGCCGTGAATCGCCGGAGTTCACTGCGCCGGAGCAGCGGTTGCCGCTCGCCCGGATCCGCAGTCGAGGAGTTCCGTCACCATGATGCCAAGCGATATTCTGAGCAGTGAGCACCGGATGATCGAGAGGGCAATGGATTGCCTGGAACAGATCGCCATGCAAACGGAATCATCGGGCAGGCTCGATGTCGGTTTAGCCGGCGCCGCCGTCGATTTCTTCCGCAATTTCGCGGACCGATACCACCACGGCAAAGAAGAATCGCACTTCTTTCCGGCCATGGAGTCCCGCGGTTTCCCACGGGAAGCAGGCCCTGTCGGGGTGATGCTTCATGAGCATGAACTGGGTCGTCGACGCGTCGCAGCCATGGACGAGGCCATTTCCGTTGTAAGTGGCGGCATTCAAGCGGCCGCCCGGCAGTTCGCGGAAAACGCGAGAGCCTTCATTGCGCTGCTTCGAAACCACATCGAAAAGGAAGACCACTGCCTGTTCAGCATGGCCAACCAGGCATTTACCGCGGACGATCAGCAGAATTTGCTCGACGCTTTCGCAGAGGTTGAATTGGCGGATGGGGGAAAATCGGAGCAGACGTATACGAAGCTCATCGAAGCGATGAACTCGCGGTTGCCGCCCTAGTCAAACGTCGCTCATGGGGCACCATTCTGGACGGTCTGAGTCTTCAGACTCGGTTTCGTCCAGGATTCTGAGACCCGACGGCGAGCCGTAAAGGTTGCACGTGGCTGGCTGACCGGTTTGGGCTGCGAGCCATCGGGACGCCAGCGTGAGGTAGGTGATCTCCGAATGCTCGAGTGATTTGGCCAGCGGAGTCGCCAGGAACGACAGGTGATTCCGAAGAAAATGATCGGTCGCCTGGCAACACGCTGCTGCTTCACCGACCTTTCCGGCTGACCTCGCATAGGCCTCTTTGAGTCGCAGGTAACCAACGAAGCCAACCTCATAGGCGACGTGATCAAGTGGTTCGTCGAGAGCCGGGAGGTATGCGAACGCTTCGTAAATTGTCGCCAGCTGGGCGAGAAACTGTCCCGGTTGCGGATGCTGTCGATGACTGACCTCGCGCGGCGCGGCGGGCCCTCCGGGTCCGAACGTGGTGTGATAGAGGGACTCGCTCGCTTCCTCGATCGCATACGACACCGCATCCCGCAGTTCGATCGATTCCAAGCCGAGTTTCAAGTCCGCGAGTTGGCGCCGCCAGTCGCTTCCCGGACATTGGAACAGAAGTCCCGCGACATGCCACTCTCCGGACTGCCGAGCGAGCTCTAACACATCATGCGTGAGTTCCTGACACATCATGGCTTCTCCGGACGCACGAGGGGAATCCACGCCGTACGCATCTTTCGAGCGCCGACTTCCTCGTGCGCTCCATCCCAGACCGCGAAGGCGACCTGACCCTGAGGCTGTTCGTTCATCCCCGCAGGAAGTTCACGCGTGATAACCACCGCCCAGCCGTGTTCAATTCTCCTGCCGCTGCCCTTGCTGGTTGTGTGTGGCAGTGAGGAAAGCGAACCGGGGCCTTCGGCCTGCAGGTCCTGAACCGGAGCCCCCGGCGGACGGCTCATCGGATTACCTGCGGCGCGGGCCGGCGAATAGCGTTTGGCCATCTCCGACTGCTCCGGCGAATCGGGTTTCAGTGCGGCAGCCTGAAAAGGATAGTGATCGACGTTCGCTCGCGGATAAAGATCCTGCAATGTGTCGCCTCGTCCTTCAGCAACCGCCTGCCACGCGGCGTTCCAGAATGTGATCTGAACCGGACGTCCGGGTTCACCCATCTGCGGCGCGGGAATCGTCGGCTTGACTTTGGAAGGCATCTGCACCGCGCAGCCATCGCCAAACTCATTGGGAGTCGATCGGTTATTTTCCGTTTCATCGGTCCACTCCATGCGAAACGCGACGTGACTTCCCTCGGTCAGTGCTCGTATTCTGAGGCTCGACGTCGAAGGCTGCATCAGACGCGGATCAACCAGATCCTGCGGAATGAGCGCCGCCGAGTACTCGGGCGTCTTCTTCCAGAGTTCATCGGACGGATCCAAGGGCAGCTTCGGCACCGCCAGCATCTGGATCGTGGTCGAGGGGGGCGGCGGCGCGGGCCGCGTGCAACCAAGTGCCGTCAGCCACAGTATGCCTGGAGCAGCAATACTCCAACTGCGGAGGCTTTGCATGACTCGATTCTCCCTTAGGGGCAGTTGACTCGGGCCACCTGATGCTTGTCATCGAACGGCGCCGCGATGTGCACAGGTTCGCGGAACGGAACTCGAACGATCTCCTTGGCGTCGTCCGTCAATCCCACGATGAAATCGCCATCCCGTTTCCAAGCCGGCACAACCTGCTGCGTGCAGCCGAACAGGCTCAGCAATCCCGCCAGATCGGCATCGCTGTGCGCCGCCTGATAGGTCTTTACCGCTTCCGTTGCCGCGGGCCCGAACAACTGATGCAAGAAAGACTTCGGGGCATGAATCGGGGGAATGTAATACACATTCGGTTCCAGCCCGAATTGCGGAAACAACGGCAAAGCGACCTTCTTAATGTGCACGAGGAAGTCCAGCGGGTTTTCGGGGCGAGCCTGATCCGGCTTAGAAATCCATCCGGCGAGCCGGATCTTGCCGATGCAATTCACAAAGCACTGAGGTTGCTGGCCCTGTTCGATCTTGGGAAAGCACGCGATGCACTTTTCGGAAGTCCCGGTCAACGGATTGAAAAAGACTTTCTTGTAGGGACAGCCGCGCGTGCATTCCCGGTAGCCGCGGCAGCGACTCTGATCGACCAGCACGATGCCGTCTTCCTGCCGTTTGTAGATCGATCCCCGCGGACAGGAAGCCAGGCACGCCGGATAAGTGCAGTGGTTGCAGATGCGGGCAAGGTAAAAGAACCAGATCAGATGCGGTACCTGAAGGCTGGCCCCTTTTTCCACCGAACCGGCGCAATCATCCTCGCCGACGTTCGGATATGCGTAATCGCGTTCCCCGGGCCGCCACCCCAGGACGCGCTCGCCGGCCGGCGCCGCCTCGAAGATGGTCTGGCCCGAATAACTTGCTTTGTCCCACTCCTGAGCGCCGAGCCGATTCAGGAGTTTGACGTCCCAACCCAACGGATAGCATCCGTAAGGTTTCGATTCCACGTTGTTCCACAGCATGTATTCCTGGCCCTTGCCTGAGGTCCAGGTCGTCTTGCAGGCCAGAGTGCATGTCTGACAGGCAATGCACTTGTTGATATCGAAGACCGCCGCGAACTGTTTCTTGGGCCGGTTCTCCGGATACCAGTACGACATTTCTCGGCCGATCTGCCAGTTGCGGACAAGTGCCATGATCAGGACTCCTTGTTCTCGGCCCGTACGGCCAGAAATGCGCCCGCCAGATACTGTTTCATTTCCGCACTTTCATAGGTGGGCCTGATGCCCAAAGCGGCAGGGCGCCATAACCCCTGCGCATCAAGTCCGCCCGGCTCGGCTCGCGTGATCTTCACGATGGCTTCGCGCGGCGCTCCCGTTGGACAGTGCACATCCGCCAAAAACCCCTTGCCCATGGCCTGTCCGAACATTCCCTTGCGAACCAGCGAATCGGTCATCCATGTCGGTTTCAGCCACCCCCGAGTGGCCGACTGGTGGGATCCCGAGCGAAACATGGCCTGGTAATTCGTTCGCGGGTTCTTGGCAAGGCCGTCGACTCGCGACTTTTGGCCCTGCTGCGAACCGGGGGTCGTACCGTACATGTTGAACCACATCCGAGCCACGCCGCGCGGGGTGCCCGGATAATATCTGGCGCGGCACATCATTCGCGCAAACTCGTAGTCGCGTTTGTTGTTCTGCCAGCCGCGGAACGGGCGATCCTCGGGATCCCCGTCGATCCAGACGTAGTCTCCGTCTTCGACGCCCAGTTCTTTCGCATCCTGGGGGTGAATGTCCACGTATCCTTCCGACACGAATGGACTGCGTTTGTCCTGACGGTGGAGGTCGCCGAACGGACCGAATAATACGGCCACCATGTCGGTGTCGATCGGGTTAGTGTGTGCGCCGTGGCGGTATTTCGGCGTATGAAACACGAAGCGGTAACCGTCCTTAATCAGAGGATGCGGCGACTTCTGCAGTTCGGCCCAGGACTTGACGACGTTGCGGCCGCAACGCACATCGCACGACAGGTTGTCCAGCGGCACGCCATAGACTTCCGGTCCGGCGGGCCGGATCGCATCATGCTTGGGCGCCACGATGACGTTCGGTTCATAGAACGTCGAGTCCACGGGCTCGCGGTGGACCGGAAGATTCTCTCCCGCCTCGATGAACTCGGCCTCATCGCGGTAGAACTCCAGCCGTCCGCTCTTGGTGTACCACGGCCGCGAATCGGCGACTTGCTCATAGCCGACCGCTTTGGGATTGGTGCGGTTGTTCATGACGGCCGGAACGCCCTGATTGGCTTTGGCCAGCAAGTCCCCGAACTGATACCCCTTGGCGTTTGTCGAATGGTCCAGTATTCGCTGAAGATAAACGTCCGTCTTGCCTTCCCGCACGAACTTCCAGTAGTCGTTGAACCGCTCGTCACCCGTCAGCTTGGCCAACTTCGAGCCGACAAGCGCCAGTACGTCGATGTCCCCCAGCGTCTTGAAGATCCTCTGCAGAGGCGTATTGGGAAAGATGCCCAGGAACGGGTTGGTCACCGACGCCGTCATGTCCGGATGTTTCAACTCGGCCCACGAATCGACTCCGAACACGATGTCGGCCCATTCGCAGGAAGTCGACCACCACCATTCGTTGACGGCGACCATCTCGATGCGCGGCAGCACATTGACCACCGTGTTGTAGTGCCACTTGACGTTCCCGAGGATCGAATTCGCATTGGCGAACCAGAGCGACTTGGTCGGCGCCGGCATATGCGTCTTGCCGGTCAGCATCTTCTTGCCGACGCGGAGCGGATGATCCTCGTGGTTGTAATAGTGCGCCGATTCAGACGTCCAATACTGCCGTACCTTCGCCGGCTTGGCCGGGTCGAGTTCGATCGCGAACGGGTTCTCGTTGATGTAATGCGGGGCGCCGTTGAACATGGCCACCCGGTAATTGCCCGCATAGGATCCGACGTTGCCGCCGATTTTTCCCACATTGCCGGTGAGCGCGGCCAGCAGGAAGATCGCCCGATCCTTGTTGTCGTTGTTGAAGAACTGATTCGGCCCCATGCCGATCGCGAACAGCGTCGTACCCGGATCCTTGGCCATATGCCTCGCCAGGGACTCGACGGCGGCGGCAGGCGCCCAGGTGATGCCTTCGACCGTCGCCGGATCAAAATGCGCCGCGTACTCTTTCACCAGGTCGAACACGGGCCGGCAGGCGACTTTGCTTCCGTTGGCCAAAGTCACCGTGATCGCGCCTTCGAGCAGCGCATCCTCGACCTTCGACTTCGCGCCCACTTCGTCGCGAGTCAGCGGTTGCGGAGTGCCCGTCTTCTGATTCCACCATACATAGTCGCCCCACTCCTGCCGCAGTTTGTTGGGAATGAGCATGTCCGTCTGCTTCAGCGGCGGAGGACCGTCGTCACCGTCGGCGAGCACCTTGGTCTGATTCGTGAGTTCGGCCGGCCCCGTGCCGAACACGTCAGCTGCGCGCAGATAGCCGAGCGTATCCATGCGGACCAGAATCGGAAGATCCGTCCAGCGGCGAACGTAGTCTGCGTCGTAGAGTTTTTCTCGCAGCAGCACATTGGCAAACCCCAGCGCGAGAGCCGGCGTCGTGCCGGGACGCACCACTAGGACGTCGTCGCCTTTGGTGGCCGTGGCCGAATACTCGCAGGCGATCACGACGACTCTCGTTCCCTTCAGCCTCGCCTCGGTCAGCCAGTGCGAGTCCGGCATCTTGGTGGTGATCCAGTTCATGCCCCACACGACCAGCGTCTTGCAGTGTTCGACTGCATGCAGATCGAACTCAACGGTCTGTTGGCCCGTCACCATCGGATGCCCCGGCGGCAGGTCCGTGTGCCAACTGTAGTTGTCGAAGCCCCGCGCGCCGACGGCCTCGTCCGGAGATACGTTGCGCAGGTGAGCATCGAGCAGGGCCATCGAGTTCGCCATGCGATACATGCCGAAGACGCGAGTCATTCCCAGGAGCGGCATGCCGCCGCGGAACTTCATGACCTGGGTGCCGATTCCGCGGGCCGACTCGATCGTCTCGGGCTCGTAGTGCTGCTTGCGCAGACGGTCTTTTCCCGCTTCTCCTGTGTAGGTCCGTGCGATGTTGATAAGAGCAGCCGCCACAATTTCGGCAGCCTCTTCATGCGTGATCCGCAGCCATTCGTCTCGCCCGCGCTGAAAGAACTCCTGAGGCGGCGCGCCATTCTCGCCGCGGGGGAATCCCTTTTCGAACCATTTCCTGAATCCCACGCGCACCATGCACTGATTCACGCGTCGATCACCGTAGAACCTTCGGGTCAACGCCAGGCCCTTCTGGCAGATGCGCGGGTCCCAGCGGTGCGACGCGCCGCGCCCCGCCAGATCCGTTGCCTCTCCATAGCGCATGGTGGGGCCGATGCGCACGACAACTCCGGAGCGCACGTATGCGTTCAGCAGACAGTTATGCGTGTCGTTCGGCGCGCACATGAAGGTGAACGTGGAATCATACTTCCACAGGTCGCGGTATGCGCTTTCCCACTCCCTGTTCGGGTACGAAGCCAATGGGTTCGTGACGGAATCCAGGCTCCAGGCCTGCTCGGTCGAGGCCGCAATAGCGCCCAGTCCGGCCGCACTCAGCGCCTCGAGAAACTGCCGCCGGTTGATCGATGGGTTCATCGGCCCTTGTCCTCCCAGATGCGAATATACGCAACAACGGATTCGATCTCTTGCTGTGTCAGTGCCGGATAGCTGGTGGACGCACCGGAAAATCCCGGCATCGCGGTGCCTTTCCGCCCGCGACGTATCGTCTCCACGAAAAACGAATCGGTCGCCGCGGCCAACAGGCTCGCATTGTGCAACGCCGGGGCTTGAGTCCCTTCGCCGTTCGCTCCGTGACAGCCCGCGCACATCGCTGCGAATCGCCGCTTGCCGGCCGCCGCGTCCGCCTGGACCCAGCGGTGCTCGGCACGCTGGCCGACGGGCGCTGCAGTCCCGCTCAGGCCTCGAAGGTATTGCACAATCCGCGCGATTTCTTCGTCATTCAATCCGCCCGAGTTCTTGTTCCAGGCGGGCATGCGGCGGCCGGGCCTACCGTCAGTGATCGATCGGATCAAAAACGCGTCGTCGGCCACGGCCAGGAAGTCGGGATTCGCGATGGCGGGAAACGGCACGTTGTCCGGATATCTGCGCCCCTCGCCCCGATCGCCGTGACACGCCGCACAGAATGTTCGATAGAGCGTCACACCGTTGTCGGCGAACTCACGGTCGCCCAGGCGTTCAATGCGGAGGCGGTCGCCCGGCCAAAAGGCCTCCGGGAACTGGCTGTCCCGCAGCGACAGCATATACAGCGTGAGCCGGTCAATCTGGCTTTCGGTCAGCCCCAATACGGGCATCTTGGAGCCGGCGACGATCTTCGCAGGCCAACGGAAATGCGCGGCCAGCCAGTTCGGCAAGGTGTGTTCGCCGGGCACATTCGAGCAATCCAGCCGATGGACGTCTCTCATGCCGACTCGGGTCAGGTCTGGACCATCGTCGCCGCCGACTCCGCGAATCTTGTGGCAACCGCGACAGCCCAGCGAATGGAACAGGGCTTTGGCCTCCACCAGATCGGGAGCCCCGACTCTCGTGATCAGGTACTTTTCGATATCGCTCCGCTGGCTCGGATCGAGTTCACGAAACGATGCCTTCCAAACTCCGTCTTTGTCCGTCTGCTGCCGCTCTAAGTGTCGCGCGAACCAGTCAGCCTTCCATCCGGCGGCTCCGATCTTCGACAGGTCGGGGCCCTCCATTCCCCCTTGCCCGCCTGGCCGCTGTGTCCCGCCGCGACCGTCGATGCGATGACAGGCGAGGCAGTCCGCCCGCTCGAGTTGCCGCTGACTTTGCTGCATGCTCGCCAGGTCGGGCACCTGCACGTGGCTGTGGCAGGTGCCGCAACCGGCCGACGCAAATTGCCGAGGCAACATGGGTTCCGGCCAGAACTCAGTGTCACCGTGGGCATCGGCCCTTTCCGTTGCGCGACCCTGCCCGCCATGGCACGACGTACAGCCGAACTGGGCCGGATCGTGAGGCACGCGCGGATGAGCCGACGCGAGGCGATGCTTCGCAACAGGCGTTTCGCCGGGCATCATTCCCACATGGCAGGAAACGCAGCGGTCGGTCGTGCGCATGGCCGGCACGACGATCTGCCGCAGCCGGACGTCGTTCGCACCGAATACGGAGTTCTGGACGCGGCGCCAGCCGCGCAGATAATTCTCGTCAACGGCCGCGGCAAGCAGCAGCGCCGAGACACCCAGACTGGAGATCAACAACAGGTATTTGTTTTTCTTCATGGCAGTTCAGTGCGTTGGCCAGTCCGCGGGAGACCAGAAGAAACCCCAATTCGGCCCGCGGAAGTAGGTCCCGATCACCGTCAGAACGACGAACCCACACATCGCGCACGTGAACAACCCCATCGCGCCGGAGCGCGCCGAGTTGTATCGCTTGACAAGCCACAACGAATACGCCGCATAACCGAGCGCCAAAATGGTGCCCGGATTAATCACCGTGATCACCAACTGCGGCACATGCGGATACCATTCGCGGATCCACCCGAAACGAATCGCGAACACCTCGATCGCCAGCGTCAGCCCCAGACCGAATGCGGCGGACCGAAAGGCGAGCCATCGCCCGCCCGGCCCTCCAAACCACGCCCCGCTGCCCAATTGCTCGCGATCCAGGAACGGAATCAACCCAAGTCCGATGACCGCAATGGCCGGGAGCCCCACCCCGCCCATGAACGCGGAGTACGAAACCAGTTCCTGCAGACCCAGAAAGTACCAGGGCGCCTTGGCCGGGTTTTCCGGCACCCCTGGATTGGCCAGTTCTTTCAACGGAGCGTCCGCCGCGAGGGACAGCGCCAGGCAGACCAGCGTCGTGACCATCAGCACCCCGAGTTCCGCATAAAAGAGGTGCGGCATGGAGGGCACCGTGTTCTCCGGACCGCGACCGACCGCCGAAGATCTCCCCCGCACGATCGCGGCCAGTTGATAGGTCTTTTGCGGGGCCTCGGTGAAAACCGGATACACGTCAGGCCTCCGCGGTTCCAGTCGTTCGTCCGCATCCGCGGGTCGCGTGAGTCCGCCGTCTTTGCGAATTCGCCAGAAGTGCACGGCCATCAACACGCCGATCAAGAGCGGCAGGATCATGACGTGCAGCAGATAGAAGCGGATGAGCGCTTCCTCGCCGACCGTGTCCGACCCCAGCAGCAATTGCCGCTGAAGTCCGCCAACGTCAACAACTGACGTCACTCCGAGTGCGTCCGTCAATTCCCTCGGCGACTGAGCGATGTTCGCGCCAATCGTAATGGCCCAGTAAGCCAGTTGGTCCCAGGGCAGCAGGTATCCGGTGAACGACAGCCCCAGCGTGACCACTAGGAGTCCCATGCCGACCAGCCAGTTGAACTCGCGCGGGGTTCGGTAGGCCGACGTATAGAAAGCTCGCACCATGTGCAACATCACCATCAACACCATCAGGTTGGCGGACCAGCGGTGAATGTTGCGTATGAACCGCCCGGTCGGCACGACGAAGTGAATATCCTTGATGGAGTTGTAGGCGACGTCCGGATAGGGCTTGTAGTAAAACATCAGCAGCACGCCCGTCACCAGCGCAATCAGGAAGGCCGCTGTCGAGGCCATGCCCAACCCGAGCGTCGTGGTCCATCGCAGGCTCCACCGATGCGTTCGCACCGGGTGCAGATGCAAGAACACGTTGTTGAACACGAATCCCGAGCGAGTGCGATCCGTGACCGGCGCTCCACTGCGAAAGGCAGCCTCATAGATCCGGCGCGGCGCCCGAGTCAAGTCCGTAAAGAACTTGCGCAGCGCCGAGTCACTCCGCGATTGGTCGCTCATGCCTGCACCCTCGTGTCTGCGGGGACCGAAACCTCTTCGTCCACGATGAACTTGTCGCCGGCCGCGGTGATCCGCAGGCACGGGAGCGACTTTGGCGCCGGTCCCTTGGATACAGATCCATCCGGCGCAAAGCGAGATCCGTGGCACGGACACTCGAAACCGTCCGGAGCCTGCTTCACGATGCACCCCAGATGCGTGCAGACCAGCGACATCGCATAGACTCCCTTCGCGTCGCGGAACACGGCCACATTGCGTCCCGGCGGAACGTAGGGCGATCCCAATGGCAGGGATTCCGGCAACTGGACCGAAAACTTCTTAGATGCCGAAGGAAGGACGGCCGCTTTGGGAAGACGCAGCATGCCGATCCCCGCGAGCAGCATCGCCGACAGCATCGATGCCAGCGAGGCTATCCCCAGGAAGTCGCGGCGCGCGACGGGCTCCGGATCGAGTCGAGATGAAGGCGTGGCAGTGGTCTGTCTCATTGTGGCACTAACTGTCAGAACGTTGTTTTTTTCGCAAAGTCCGGCGACCAACGGGAGCGGGTTATTCGCCCGGTGCGGCAGCACCGCTTTGGCTGGCAGTCCTACCGCCTTGTGTAATCCAGTAACTCGTGCACGTCGTGCGCTCCATCGTAATGGCGTCGGCCGGACACCGAACCGCACAGAGAGCGCAGCGAATACAGCGATCTTCATCCTTCAGAATCGCTGAGTCATCCTCGTACGAGGCATCATCGTGCCATGCCCGCTCGACGAGCTCATCGATCTCACGGTTCGGCGCGATGGCGTCCAGCGGGACGATCTTCAAGCACTGCGTGGGGCACACATCAACGCATCCGCCGCACAGCACGCAGCGATTGCCGTCGAAAACCGGCGTCACGCTGCAATCCAGGCAGCGGCCGGCTTCGCGCGCCGCCTGAGTTTCGTCGTAACCGATCTCCACGACCTGATCGCGACGCGCCAGACGCTCTTCGGCTTCCCGCGTGGGCATTGACTCGCGGCGCAGGGCTTCGTAGCCCGGTTCGCGGCGGTATCGCTCGAGCGGCACGTGCGCGGTCACGCAGTCCAGCGACAGATCGCGTCCGGTGATGTGACGATAAACCGATCTCGCAACGCGCTTGCCGGATGCCACGGCATCGATCAACAGACGCGTCCCGTGGGCCAAATCGCCCGCTGCGAAGACTCCGGGCGCTGTCGTGGCCAGGGTCTCGGAATCGACCCGCGGCCACCCGGGCCGAAACTGCTCGATGTCGCTCCCGCCGTCCGCCAGAAAATCAAGGTTCGGCGACTGCCCCACCGCAAGCAGCACCGTGTCACAGTCCACGACCTGCCGCGAGGCAGAATCAAACTGCGGAGCAAAGCGGCGATGCTCGTCATAGACGCGATGACATTTCTGAAACTCCACGCCGACCACGACGCCCGCCGCGTTCCTCAGAATCTCCAGCGGCCCCCAGCCGTTGAGACGCCGAATCCCCTCCTCGTCGCCCTCGATGATCTCCAGCGTATCCGCAGGCATCTCTTCGAGAGACTCCAGCGAAACCAGATGCACGCTGCTGGTTCCCGGCATTCGGGCGACGGTGCGAGCCGCGTCGTACGCAATCTGCCGCAGCACGGTGCGCGCCACGTCATAGGCGACGTTTCCGCCCCCGATCACCGCAACACGACGTCCCACATCGAGCGGAATCCCCAGTGAAACACTGCGTAACAGATCGACGCCTCCGAACACACCCGGCCCCCGCTCCCCCGGCAAGCCAAGACCGCGCGAGGCCTTGGCGCCCACGGCAATTACCACCGCCGCGTATTCGCGTCGCAACTGAGCCAGCGATATATCGCTTCCAACGCTCACGCCGCAACGAATTTCGACCCCCAGAGCCTGGATTACCGCCACTTCGCGCGCGATCAGTTCCCGCGGCAATCGGTAGGCCGGAATCCCCAGCGTAAGCATGCCGGCCGGCACCGACTCCATCTCGAAGACCACGGGGCGACACCCCATCAGCGCCAGATCGTGCGCTGCAGCCAGCCCCGCAGGTCCGGAGCCAATAATTGCCACAGGCTCTCCGTCGGCGCGGACAAAGCGCTGATCAATGGCGGATCGCAGCCAGGCCGCCATCTCCTCCGCGTCCGCGCTGACCGTCGGCACATAGCCCTGCACCGCAGCAAGCAGTTCCTCGGGAGTACGCGATTCCGAACGGGATCGCTCGCAGGCAAATCGCTTCAGCGCCCGAATCGACACCGGGCGATCGGTCGCCACGAAACATCCGTCGGCGTCCACGCGAGGCACCTTGCCGCGCCGACATGCCGCTTCGCAAGGGGCACCGCAAACCCGCCCGCAGATCGAAGCCAGAGGGTTCGGGCCTCGCGCGATCAGGTACGCTTCCTCGAATTCCGCGGCGGCAATGGCCCGAATATAGCCGCGGGCGTCGGTATGGACGGGACACGCGACCTGACAGGAAATCAGCTCGCGATGGTATCGCTCCGCAGGCACGGCGATATTCAACTTTGGACCACCCACGCCTTGGCACCCCGAAGTCAATGGCCTAACGCGACTGCGCCGACCGCTTGCCAAATCGAACGCCGCCGGCCGCCTTGCCGTCCCCCTCTAAACCTGCTTTCGCCGCTGCGGCATCGACAGCGTCGAGCCAACAGGGATTCGCTTTGCTGTCCAAACCCACCGGTCGAGGCTTGTGAACGAAATGCGCGAGTGTCCAGTGCGACATGACGCGCACGATCGCCTCATGCAGTTCGGCCGCGGCCTGATGGAATGCGCAAGTCTTCTTCAAGACCGGAGCCGGTTCGCAGAAACTTGCCAGCATCGTACCCTGACAGGCCTCGGTGATCGCTAACAGCGTGATCTGCTCAAGCTCCCGCTGAAAGGTGACGCCGCCCGCGACGCCGCGATGAGCACGCAGGATTCCCGCCTTCACCAACTGCCGCACGACCTTCGCCATGTAGGTTGGGGACTCACCGATCGCGTCCGCGATCTGACGCGGCGACAGCGGCTGCGCGGAATCAGCCAGCCCAAGATAGGTCAGGGCACGGATCGCCGAAATCGTCGTCTTCGTCAACATCGGCCGGCCTCGACAACGCCATTGCGGATAAGTATTGTCTCATTTAGCATATTAGCGACGGCATGTCAATCGTCGCGAGGAAGCGACAGCGGTAGGTGCGGTAGCGCAAATGGAAACGCTCGGGAACGTCGCGCAGACATTGACGACGGTGCCGCCCCAGACACGCTGACGCACACCCGCTGCAAGAAAAGTCTACCTTCGGGAAAGAGACCGGGATGACAACCCTGACACTACGTTGACTAATCATGCACTGACATGTGATTAGCGTATTTTGTGCGATTCCACGAATCAGGTTGGCGCCTTGATAGCCGTCCCGGCGCTTGCCGAGATTGGCGACGAGGGCCAGGCTGGCAAAATTGAGAGTCCGTCGTATGTCATCGGCCGTCCACGCCCAACGAGATTTCGACCATAGTCCGTTCGTTGTCTTTTACGAAGTGACGCAGGCCTGCGATCTCGCCTGCCAGCACTGCCGCGCATGTGCACAACCAACGCGGCATTCGGCTGAGCTGACGACGCGCCATGCACTGCAACTGCTCGGACAGTTCGCCCAATTCCCCAGCCCTCCGCTGGTGGTGCTGACGGGCGGTGATCCCTTGAAACGGGATGACGTCTGCGACCTGGTTCGTCACGGCGTGCAGGCTGGATTGGAAGTCGCCATGACACCTTCGGCCACTCCTCTCGTCACGCCCGCAGCCCTGCGGGCGCTGCGGGACGCCGGGTTGAGCAGGTTGGCCGTGAGTTTGGACGGCGCCGATGCTGAAACGCACGACGGACTGCGCGGCGTGACGGGCAGCTATGACCGGACGCTCGAGATCCTGGCCGATGCGAGGCAAGCCGGCCTGCCGCTGCAGGTCAATACGACGGTCACGCTCCAGAACGTTGCTCAATTGGACACTCTGGCCGACTTATTGGCGACTCGCGGCATTGTGCTCTGGTCGGTGTTTTTCCTCGTTCCCGTTGGCCGCGGAATTCAATTGCCGAGGATCTCGCCGAACGATTACGAAATGGTCTTTGAGCGGCTTTGGCGGTACGCGCAGCGGTACCCGTATGCCATCAAGACGACCGAGGCGCCGCACTACCGCCGCTACGTGTTGCAGCTTCGGGGCAATCCCCAGCGAGGTCCGGAAATCAATGGTGTCGCGGCCTCGCAGCGCGCGCCGCTGGGCATCAACGACGGCAAGGGGGTGATGTTCGTAGACCACACGGGCCAGATCTTCCCCAGCGGTTTTCTCCCCATCCCGTGCGGCCGGTTTCCGCTCGATTCGGTGGTTGAAATCTATCAGCACGGCGACTTGTTCCGTCGTCTCCGGCAGACAAACGGTCTGGGAGGCAAGTGTGGTCGGTGTGAGTTTCGCCACGTGTGCGGCGGAAGCCGAGCCCGTGCCTTCGCGGTTCACGGCGACCCGTTTGCCGAAGAGCCGGACTGCGTTTATGTCCCGCATCGAATTTAGCCCAATGAAACAACGAGGACCCACACCATGTCGAAGTCGGCGGAACACAGCTGGTCGTTCGCGACTCGCACGGTTCACCATCCGGCAGCCGAAGTCCGACTCCAACCCGTCGCCACGCCGGTCTATCAGACCACGACCTACCGGGCTACGGAGGCGGAGGCTATCGCCGAGCACTCGGAAGAGATCGGTCCGCCGACTTTCTATACACGCTACGGAAACCCGACGATTGATGTGCTGGAGCGTGTCGTCGCGGACCTGGAAGGCGGGGAACGTGGTCTCGCCTTCGCTTCGGGTATGGCGGCCGTCAGCACGACGCTCCTGACCCTGCTCAACCCCGGCGACCACGTGGTGGCCGGGAGTTCCCTGTATACGGCAACGGCGAAGTTGCTGACCCACGACCTCGCGGAACTGGGAGTCGCAACCGACTTTGTCTCACCGGACGATCCTGGCGCTTTCGCCCGTGCCGTACGCAGTTCGACGCGGATTCTCTATCTGGAGTCGCCCAGCAATCCCTTGCTGTCGCTGACGGACCTGGCGGCCGTGTGTCAAATTGCCAATCGGCACGGCGCGCTGACGGTCGTGGACAACACGTTTGCCACTCCTTACAACCAGCGACCGCTGGAACAGGGTGTCGACGTGGTCCTTCACAGTGCGACCAAGTACCTCGCGGGACACTCCGACGTCTTGGCCGGTTGCGTTGTTTGCGGGCGTGAACGGGCAGATAAGATTTGGCTCAAGCGAACACTGCTTGGCGGTACGCTTGATCCCTTTGCTGCCTGGCTGGTATTGCGGGGGCTCAAAACGCTGGCACTGCGGGTTCGACAGCACAACGAAAACGCGATGCTGATCGCACGAGCATTGGAGTCGCACCCGGCCGTTGCCCGTGTGCTTTACCCCGGCTTGCCAAGCCATCCGCAACATTCCCTGGCCGTTCGGCAGATGTCCGGTTTCGGCGGGATGCTCGCATTCGAGCTGCGCGGAGGACGAGAGGCGGGCATTCATTTGGTTGAATCGACGCGATTGGCCGTGTTGGCAGTGAGTTTGGGAAGCGTCGAGTCTTTGATCGAACACCCCGCCTCGATGTCGCACTCGCTGCTCAGCGACGAGGAGCTGCGCCGTGCCGGCATTCCGCCGGGGCTCATCCGGCTATCGGTGGGAATTGAAGACTCCGAGGATCTGATTGCCGATCTTAAACAGGCACTGGATAAATTGGCTTAGGAGATGTGCCGCACGCCGGGCCCTCGACAGGCAACCCGTGAGTCAGGGTAGAAATGGAGAAGCCAATATGCGATTGCATTACCTGCAACACGCGTCGTTTGAAGATGCGGCAAACATCGCGATCTGGGCCGCGGAGCGAGGCCACGCTGTTACACACACCCGGCTCAACTTGAACGAACGATTGCCTTCCCAGAGCACGTTTGACTGGCTTGTGGTAATGGGCGGGCCAATGAACATCTACCAGTACAAGGCGCATCCTTGGCTGGTACGGGAAAAGGCTTTCATTCAGCGGGCGATTGATCGCGGTGCGTTGGTGCTGGGCGTCTGCCTCGGAGCTCAACTGATCGCCGACGTCCTGGGGGGGGCGGTTACACGCAATCGTCACAAGGAAATCGGTTGGTTCCCGGTGACACTCACGGACGCCGGTCTCCAGTCACACCTCTTCCCGGGTTTCCCTCGTAGATTCACGGCCTTCCATTGGCATGGCGACACCTTCTCGATCCCACCGGGGGCGGCGCGACTCGCGGAAACGACACATTGCGAGAACCAGGCGTTTCAATACGGCGAGCGGGTGCTTGGCCTGCAGTTTCACTTGGACTATTCGGCCGCCAGTATCGAGCAGATGGTCCGACATTGCGGCGAAGAACTTGTGATGGCCAAAGGAATTCAGCAGCCGCAGAAGATGCTGCCCGCGTCCGTTCGAGTCAACCGACTCCGCAGGCTGCTGTACACGCTGCTTGATGCGATGGAACGACTGGAAAGGTGACTCGCATTCCGGGGTGAGCGATCGAGACGGCACGAATACGGCGAATCCGCACGAAGCGAGTGTACGAACCGGCGAAGGACGCGGACGGCCCTCGCTACCTAATTGACCAGCTATTCGAACGCTCTCGGCGCGAGGCTCTGACGTGCCCGCCGTCCAATCTGGCGATATCGTACGGGCCGATTCCGCACAAACACGGCCGCTCAGTTGCTCATCTCAGCTTTGCCGGCAACCCTGTCCTCTCCGGCCGCGAATATCAACCAGTCGTCACCTGCTGAGCCGTTGAGGAAATCAATCGAGTCGGCGAACACGTCGTCGATCACTTGGGGGAGCAGTGACGGCCGGAGGTTCGCTACTCTTTCGGCGAACGACCGGCTCGACTTCCATTCCTTCAACACGTCGCACCAGAATTCTTCATGGTTGACGCTGGCCCGCAGGTCCTTAGTGGTGTAGCCGGCGACCAGGATGTCATCGTTGCTGTTGCCCACCAAGTTATCGGCCCCTTCTCCGCCGATCATGATGTCGCGGCCACCGCCGCCCAGGAGTTGATCGCTGCCGTCTCCGCCGATCAGCAGGCTGCCGCCACCGCCGGCGTTGAGCCGGTCATTACCTCGATCGCCATAGAGCCAGACGGGGTTAAGAATCGCCCCGGCGATCTGGATGTTGTCGTCGCCGTCGCCGCCGGTGACGATGATCCGGCCACTGGGTTTCGCGACCGTGCTGCTCACGCCGTTGAACGTCACACTGAGCGTGGCGGCGGTCGAGCCCGGTTCAACCACAATCGTGTCGTTGCCCGAAGTCCCGGTAATCAGCAGGGCGGTTCCGCCCAAGCAACTATCGTTGATCGTCAGGCTGCTGCCGGGTGCCGCTGCCGTCACGTTGATCGTTACCGTGGCTGTGCTAAAACCGCCGTCGCCGTCGCTGATGGTGTAGCTAAAGCTATCTGCCCCGGCGAAAGTGCTGTCCGGCGTGAAGGTGAACGACCCGTCCGGGTGCAGCACCAGCGTGCCATTTGACGGACTCGTATGAGCGCTCACCGTCAACGGATCGCTCGCTCCGCCTGGATCACTATCGACCCCGCTGCCGGCATTATCAGTGATCACGTTGCCAATCAGTGCGGTAGCTTGAGCCGTAGTGTAGGTATTGTCCGTCGCTGTCGGAGCCACATTGTTGACCGTCACCACCACGGTATCGGACGTGCTATCCGAGTCGTCGTCGGTCACCGTGTAAGTGACCGTGTAGGTGCCGTTGTCGTTGGGTACGAACGAGAAGCTGCCGCCAGTGCCGTTGCCGATCAACTGGCCGTTGCTGGCCACCACGCTCCAGACTTGCGAATGCGTGTCGGCGCTCCCCGGGTCCGTGAAGCTCCCGGAGAGGCTCACCGTATCGCCCTCGTTCACCGTCTGATCGGAGCCCGCGTCGACATTCTGCGGCGCCACGTTGTTGACCGTCACCACCACGGTATCGGACGTGCTATCCGAGTCGTCGTCGGTCACCGTGTAAGTGACCGTGTAGGTGCCGTTGTCGTTGGGTACGAACGAGAAGCTGCCGCCAGTGCCGTTGCCGATCAA
>CAIPEB010000248.1 GCA_903863885.1 uncultured Planctomycetaceae bacterium
GACCGTCCGAAAAACGATCCCGGAACGCAAACCCTCTGGGTTGGATTGCAGCGCAGCTACGACCTGTCCAACGCCTGGAATGCCTTCGGGCCAGGCTCGAAGAAAAAATTTTCGCGCAATTAACTTGTGTAGTACAACGAGGCGTGCGGGAGGGTCGGCCGCGTAGCGGTCGGGGAGGGTCTTCCGAACCAGTAGTAAATTCCACGACTAGCGGCGCGGTAGCCCTCTCCGGGCCTTCGGCCCGACTCTCTCAGAGGGAGAGTGAAGCATGAATCACGACGGTGCAACCACTTCTAAACCGCACGAACTCCTGCGGCGAAGGTTTTCAGCTGCAACGAACCGCTTCGATATGATGCAGCATCCCGTCGGCGACCCCGTAATTGCGGAAGCGGACTGTGTAGTAACGCTCGAACCATTTGCTGATATCGTCCTCGATCGAGCGGTCGTACTCGGGGCGAACAAACAGCGTCTTGCCGATCCAGTTCTCGCGGATCTCGCCATCCTCGACCAGCACGCGGCCGGACTTGATGACGTACTTCGGCAGTTGGAACATCCGCTCTCGATCCTCGCAGGGCGAGTAGACGGTGATGTCCGCGTCGGCGCCCGGACCAAGATGTCCCTTGTTCTTCAGCCCCAGGATCTTCGCGGGTCCGGCTCGCGTGATGATGGCGATTTCGCCCAGCGTGTACTCGCGATCGAGATCCCTGAGCGCGGACTGCTCGCGCACCTGCGGATGCACCGTCTGCAGCACGTCGTGCCGGTACGTGCGGTCCATGAGCAGACGAATGATCTGCGGATAAGCGAGGAATGAACCGCCGTTGGGATGGTCGGTGCTCATGACGACGCGCCACGGATCCTGGACCATCAGATACCATTCGAGGCCGATCGCCCATTGCCAGGCATGCACGAGGCTCTTGTTCCGGTACTGGATGGGTGCGATGCCGCAACCGGCCTCCATCTCGATGTCGGCACTGAACCACTTGGTTCCATAGACGTTGTGCAGGTAGTAGCCGAGCGGACCGTCGCCCGTCATGCTCGTTGTTTCCCCGAACAGGACCTGCCCCACATCGACCGTGATGTTGGGATGCGAGTTGACGTACTCGGCCAGCGGTGCAACCCGGGACGAAAACGTCGTCTCGTCTCCTTCGCCGCCGCCGTAACTGTGGAACTGAATGTGGGTGATGTGTCCGCGGCGTCCTTCCAGCGCCTGCATGGTGGCCAGCGTGGTGCGCCAATTGCCGGGCATGCCGAGCGAGTTGCAGTGAATGTGAACCGAGTGCGGCAGACGCAACTCGTCCACCGCCGCCGCGACTCCCTGGATGATCCCGCGTGGCGTCACGTCATAGCAGTCGACTCTGTCGTCGAGCGAGTGCACGTTGCCCCCGGCGTGATGCTTCCAGACTTCCACGCCGCCGGGATTCACGAGCTTGACGGCGAAGCCCTTGGAGGCGCCCAGCAGCCAGGCCACGAAACCCCGCAGCTGTTCGGGCTGGCGATCGCGAATGGACTTCATCACGTAGTGGTTATTTCCCATGAGGACATAAAAGCCCTTGTCGATGCAGGGCGTGTCCTCGAATTCCTCGTGCGCGTGCAGCGCAGCCAGCGGGGGCACGGCCGCGTCGAACGCCGTGGTGTAGCCCAGCCCGGCATACTTGTATCCCGTGGCAAAAGTGCTCGGCACGCTGCCCATTGTTCCGCTGCGTGTTCCGGCCGTGCGCATCACGGGCTCCGCCTGCCGCTTTTCCTCGGGCCGCATTTTGCGAGCCACGTTTACCTTGGGGCCGGCGATGTGGCAGTGCATATCGACGCCACCCGGCATGACGACCGTCCCTGCGGCGTCGAGCGTCCGTTCTGCGCGAACCGTCGGATCGCTCGGGGATTCGACGATCTTTCCGTCGCGGATCCACAGGTCGCGGATCTGGCCGTCCACGCCGTGAAGCGGGTCGTACACGCAACCGCCGCTGATCTTCCAGAGCGAACCACTCATGTTCTTTTTCCGACGTCCACTGCGCCGAGCCCCATCGAGCCTCTTGCCCATCATGCTGGCTCGGCACGACGGTAACAAGTCGGGGCCAGCCCGACACACGATTCACCCCGGATGCGATTCACGTGACCGCGGTTCGCGCACCGGACTCAAGCCGATAGACTGCTCCCAGCAAAGAACCTGCCTGGGAGAATGCCCGATGACCGACAGTTCCCGTCTGGACATGGCGATCGGACAAATCGAATTCGCGCGCCGCTACATGCTGCAACTCGTCGCCGAACTGCCCGAGGACGACTGGTTCCGCACGCCCGACGGTGCGACAACGCACGTCGCCTGGCAGGTCGGACATCTGGCGGTGGCCGAGTACGGCCTGTGCCTGTTTCGCATGCGGGGACGCCAGGACGGAGACGCCGAACTGCTCCCCTCTTCGTTCCGCAAACAGTTCAGCAAGGGCAGTCAGCCCAGCGGCGACCGCTCCCGATATCCGGCTCCGCGCGAAATCCGCGAGATCCTGGACCAGGTTCACTCGCAGGCGATGCGCGAACTGCCCGGCTATTCCGCAGCGGATCTGGACCAGCCCGCGGAAGAGCCTTATGCGGTGTGGCCCACCAAGCTCGGCGCTCTGATCTTCTGCTCGATGCACGAGATGATGCACGCAGGCCAGATCGGACTGTTGCGCCGCCTGATGGGTATTTCGCCAATTCGATAGCCGGCCGGCGATCGGGTAGCTGTTGCAGGCTCGACGGCACGCTGGCGGCTTCACGGTCCGAGCAACTGCGCCACTTTAGCGCGCAGCGATTCGACTTCCGCGCGCAATTCGGCGACTTCGGCCCGCAGTTCGTCGATTGCGCTGGACTTACCGCTGCTGGTCCGACCGGCGGCGGGTTCGCTCTCATCCGGCGAACTCACGGCAGCATCTCGGTAACGCACCTTCAACTCGTCGAGTTCCTGCGGGCGGTAAAGCGCGTGCGCGACAACCTGCCCGCGCCCTTCGGGAGTCAATTCGACGACGAGGCCTTTCTGAATCAGCGACTGCAGCACCGGCTTCAATGCATTCAGGTCGGCGATGGGCTCCATGCGAGCCGCGCGTCCCCGCAACTCGCCCACGGTCTGCTCCCCCCGTAACAACAACTCGGCAACGACCGCCAGTTCGACCTTGTCGACTCCGAGCCATTCGTACAGGCAGTGCTTGTACTTCGCCACCCGGCCGCCCGACTGAAGTTCGATGACGGCTCCGATGCGGCGCAACTCTTCGATCGCCGTCTCGACGCGTTCCCCGTCCACGTTCATCTGGGGGTCGCGGTTGCTCTTCTGGTTGCACCCGGTGATGAGTGAGTTCAGCGTCAGCGGGTATTGCTCGGGAGTGGTCTTGGCCTTCTCCACCAGCACGCCGACGATACGGCGCTGGATCGAGTTCATCGGCTGCCATTTCCGCTGCGGCGCAGCGCCCGAAATCTCGGCACCAGAAATCGGAGCAGGAGTCGAATCCATACTCATCGCGGAATTCCCCGAGATGTAATGATGTGCAACGCCGATCGTCAGCGTTGTGTCTTGTGTGCTGATACCAGCGACCAACGGGAGCGGGTTTCCATGCCGGTGCGGAAGCACCTCACTGGCTGGCGGTCCTGCCGCCCGACCAACGGGAGCGGGGACTCATGCCGGTGCGGAGGCACCGCCGGCGGTCTTGCCGCCCTTTAGCTTGGTCGCAATCTAAGCTTCCCGCTGTCGGGCATCAAGTGACCCGCAACACCTTCGACGATCCGACAGAGATGCGGTTCGGCTCGCGCCGCCCACTCCACGACATCCTGCGGGTCGACTTTCTCGGGGGAGTCGGGCAGCGCAACGTTCGTCACCATGGAAAGCCCGAGCACTCGCATGCCGAGGGACGCGGCCGTCAGCACTTCAGGCACAGTGGACATGCCGACCGCATCGCCGCCGATCCGGCGAAACATCCTGTATTCGGCTCTCGTTTCGTAATTCGGACCGGTGACGGCCACGTACGCGCCGCGGTGAGCGCGAAATCCGTCGCGCCGTGCGATCGCCAGCGAAACGTCGATCAACTCGGAGTCATAACACCATCCGCACCGCACGTCGCTGTTTGTCGGAGCCATCCATGCGTCCGGGCGATCCGGATCTTCAGCGCAGCGGGTATCGGCCGGACACTTTTCGGACGGTGGCGCGCTGCGGGAGAATAGCCCGGCGGGGCGATGGACGCCGAACATGAAATTCAGATGGTCGGTCATCACCATGATATCTCCGCCGCGATAGCCGGGATTCAGGCCTCCGCTCGCATTGGAAACGATCAGGATTTCCGCCCCCAGCGCTCGCATGACGCGCACCGGAAGCGTCACCTGGTCGTAGGAATAACCTTCGTACAGGTGGCAGCGTCCCGCCATCGCGATCGTCTTGATTCCGGCCAGCTCCCCGCAGACGACCCGCCCCGCATGACTCAGCGCCGTGGCACTGGCGAAATGCGCAATCCGCTGGAAGGGGAGGGATTGCTCGACCTTCATGCGATCGGCCGCCTGGCTCAAACCGGTTCCCAGGATCAAGCCGATTTTCGGAGTCGTTGGCCAGACCTGACGAATCGAGGCAGCGCTTTCGGAAACTCGGACCGAGGCCGCACTAGGCATTGGCCTCCTCCGCAAGCACTCCGCGAACGATCGTCCGCAACTTGGGCTCCGCCGCGTTGGCCACAGCCAGGATCGTGTTCAAATCGGCCGGGTGCAGGGCATCCGGCAGGCACATGTCCGTGATCGTCGATATCCCGAGTACTCTCATGCCGCAATGCGCCGCGACAATCACTTCGGGAACCGTCGACATGCCCACCACATCCGCGCCGATCATGCGAAGAAAACGGTATTCGGCGCGAGTCTCGAGACACGGGCCGGAGACTGCGACAAACACGCCTTGGTGGGCGGTGATGTCGGCGCGGTGAGCCACGCGAAGCGCGCGGGCGATCAGCTTGCGGTCATAGGCCTCCGACATGTCCGGAAACCGCGGCCCCAGACGCTCGTCGTTGATGCCGATCAGCGGATTGGCGCCCATCAGGTTGATGTGATCCTCAATGACCATGATGTCGCCTTCGCGAAAGTAGGGGTTCATTCCCCCACAGGCGTTCGACACGATCAACGTATCGGCACCAAGCGCACGCATGACGCGGACGGGCAGCGTGATCTGCTTGGGAGTGTAACCTTCATACAGGTGAAAACGCCCCTCCATGGCGAGGATGGGCACGCCTTCCAACCGCCCGCAAAGCAATCGGCCGCGATGGCCCGCCACGGTCGAGCGGGGGAAGTGGGGAATCGCCTCGTAATCCAGCGATGCCTCGACGTCGATTTCCTGAGCAAAGCCGCCGAGCCCCGTTCCCAGGATGATCCCGACTTTCGGACTCACGTCCCACTGCGTCCGTACCGCGTGGACAGCCTCCTGGATCTTGTCAAACAACTCGACCATGCGTTCCTTCTCCTGCAGACGTATTCGCCGAAAACCACCCGCAGGGCAGCGTAGCGGGCGACCCCGGGCATCGCAAGCGGGAGAAAGGCCGACTGACTTTTGGAGAGAGTCCCCTGGTATTCGGCAGTCGTCGATTTGCCGAGTCGGCCAAGAAAAGAAAAAGGGACGGAGCAGGACGGTGGCCCCGCCGAGAGACTCGAGGCACGCCTTCCGTTGGGCATCTCCTGTCGATGCCATCGGTTGGCCGCTGATGAAGCAAAGCCTCGTTGGCTCAGTACTCTCGGCGATCCCGCCGTCCCGCTCCGTCCTTGCTATTCCACCCGATCTCCTACAGGTCGCCCCCCAGCGCCCTATAGGAAGCTAATCACACAGCGGAAATTCGGTCCATTCTTCCGCCGTAGCCTATTTATCGCACAATGCCCACGCCTGAATCGTAAAAAACCCGACCGCTTCGACAGATTCAACTCTCCCTGCCCAAATCAACACTGAACGCAGCGAGCATAGGACCTGCAACGGTAAGTCCGGCTGTTACGGGCCGATTGAGAACAGGTGCTCTGTGCCGCGCAGGTAGATCTGCCCGCCGCTGATCGCCGGAGTAGCACGGCATGGCTCGCCGAGCGGATTCTCTGCGACAACTTCGAGTTGCTTGCCGGGACGAACGACCTTGGTTACTCCGTCATCGTCGAGAAAGTAAACCAGACCGTTGGCGACGAGGAGCGATGCACTGTACTGTTTCCCCAGTCGCTCCATCCACAGCAACCGGCCGGAGTCGGCCTCGTAACAACTCGCGATTCCATTGTCGGCGGCGACAAGAAAGTACTTGTCAACGACGGCAGGAGACGGAACGTACGAACAGGCTTTGGTCGTGCGCCACACGATGTGCGTGTCCGTGACATCGCCGCGGCCGTCGGGCCGGATTGCCAGGATGTGCCGCTCCGGGAATCCGGCGGTCAAAAAAAGCAGGGATCCGTTGTAGACGAGCGAGGCCACGAACTGTTCGGTCGGCCCCTCGATGATCCAGTGCAGGGTACCGTCCTTCGGGTCGTAGCTCGCGACGCATTTGCTGCCCGATAGTACCATCTGAGTGCGATCACCGATCCGGCGAATAATGGGCGTGACGTAGCTCCGCGTATTGTGCGGGCGCTGCTGCTTCCAGACGGTCGCCCCGGATTCTCGATCCAGGGCGACGATATAACCATCGCCGTCGTGATCCCCGTTTACGATCACAAGATCCTCGAACAGGACTGGCGAACTGCAGAATCCGTGAACACTCGAAAAGCGTCCGGGTTTCACGGACCACAGCAAATGACCCGCGAAGTCGTATGCGGCAACGACGAGGTTGCCTGGCGTCGCCTCCGAATCACTGGAAAAATCGGGCTCGAGAAACGTGACAAAGACCCGCTGGCCGTCGGTAAGCGGAGTGCCGGAAGCACAGTTGTTCAGCGGATGCCGCTTCTCGAGCGGTGCCTTGAGCACCTCGGTCTGCCACTGAATTGCGCCGGTTGCGGCATCGACCTTGAGCAGCAGCCTTGCTCCGCTGCCCTCGTCACAGGCGGTGAGAAAAATGCTCTGGCGCCAGACAATCGGGGATGAATGGCCGGTGCCGGGCAGGCGAGTCTTCCATCGCACGTGCTCCCCGTTGGTTCCGTTCCAGTGCACAGGCACCTGGCTTTCAAGACTCGTGCCGTCCCCGCGAGGTCCGCGCCAACCCGGCCAGTCTTCGGCAACGGCAGTTCGGGCTGATACAGCTGGTGACAGGACCGAACCGAGTAACAGAAGCAAATCGAGCGATCGACCGGAGAGCAACCGAAGACTGCGGGTTCGCACGACGTCACCTCGACGGTTCACGGTTTGAATGTTTGCCATTCGGACGGGCAGAGGACGAACCACCCGCAAACCGCGGAAACTGCCCGTCATCGACAGGCAGGACATTATCCGTTCGGAAGTCCGCCGCACAATTGCCTGACCGCCCCTGCGCAGCCGCAAGCCACTTGCGCCATGCGATCAAAATCCAGCGTTTCGATTCGATCCGTCGGCTCATGGTAGTTCGGATTTCGCAGAAACGATGTATCCGTGATCATGAGCGCCGGGTAGCCCTGGTCCCAGAACGAACTGTTGTCGGACAGTTGGATCTCGGGTACCGATCCAGGCAGGCAGAAGGAAATCAGCGGCAGTTCCGAGAAACGCGCAAACCCCTGTTCAAACCCGGACGCGAGGTCTTGCGAGTTGAGATTGCCCGCTGCGGCCAGGAAGTTACCCTGCTTCGGAGCCTCACGGCCGGTCAGCAGCGTAAATGCCGCCGGGACATTCTGGCTGCCAGGCTCATCGCTGAAATACCCGACCATTTCCAGACAGAGCATCCCGGTCAGGTTCTCGTTCCGCGAACGACACCGCTTTGCATAGACTCGGCTCCCCATGGTATCTGTGAAAAAGTGCGGCGGCTCTTCGCAGGTGAACGCCACGAACCGCACCGTGTCGCGCAGCCCGTCGGACTTCAGCAGCCGCGCCGTCTCGATCATCACGGCCACTGCCGACGCGTTGTCATCCGCACCGGGCGTGCACCACACCGTATCGTAGTGCGCCCCCACCACGAGGACCGAATCCGGGCGTCCCGCACCCTTGCGTTCCACAATGATGTTGCTGACATCCAGTCCGTCGGCGCGGTAGGTCTGCAACTCGACGCTGTCCCCCAACTGCTCAAACTCGCGTCGAATATAGGCCCCCGCTGCCGCGAGATTCGCCGGCGTTTGCACACTGCGAACCCCGATCGTTTCCGTCAGGGCGTGCACATGCGCACGTAGCCGAATAGCCACATTGCCTAAGTCAGCCATTTGACTCATATCACCCATTCCCTTGTGAGTTCGTAATGTTACAGCCAATGATCACAGACAATGATCACAGACACCCATCCACCCCAAGCCATGATCACAGACACCCATCCACCCCACAGCCCATGATCACAGACACCCATTCACCGCCAGATGTTCAGGGGGGGAGGCCACGGGTGGGCTCGGATGAAACGCGGACTCGGATGAAACATCCAGATGAACACAGACACCCATCGACAAATGCGGCCCCGGATGAAACATCGACCGACTATCCTTGCCGCTCTCCAGGCTCCCCGAAAATTCCGCAAATAACCAGTTACCCCAAATAGCCTGCAGTTCCTATGTACCGCAGAGTCAGTCTCTCGCTGCTGGAGGCGGGTTGTGATCTTGCGTTGATTCGGATCGGCGCTTAACTATACGTCTGTCTACCGAGCCGAGGTTCGGGACGTGCGGGAACGAATCGGGACATGGAGGGTGCGTTGCATGGACATATCCGCTTTGCTGGATTCGCTGCGGCGCGATGCTCGCTTCGCCAATCAACTGGCGCACCTGGAAGTCATTCCTGAGCGTGAGGGACAGTACGCCGAGCCAACCCCGCCGCTTCCCGACGATTTGAAGCAACTATTGACCGCGCGTGGGGTCGATCGTCTGTACACACATCAGGCGATGGCGCTGGAACGGGCGAGAAAATCGCTCGATACAGTCGTCGTTTCGGGCACGGCAAGCGGAAAGTCCTACTGTTACCATTTGCCGATTCTCGAGGCGTGTCTTGCTGATACGCGTGCCCGTGCTCTATGCCTGTACCCGACCAAGGCGCTGACTCAGGACCAGATGAAGGGACTGACGGATCTGCTTTCGGGCAACCCTCAACTGCTGGATCGACTGCGGCCCGGCGTGTTTGACGGCGATACGCCAACGGCCAAGAGGCGGCGGATTCGCGCCGAGGCCAATCTGGTTCTGTCGAACCCCGACATGCTGCACGCGTCGATCTTGCCGTACCACTCGAAATGGAGCACTTTTTTCAGCGGACTGCGATTCATCGTTTTGGATGAAGTCCACACTTACCGCGGCGTTCTGGGTGCACACGTGTCCTGCGTATTGCGGCGATTGCTGCGCATCTGCGAACACTACGGGTCGCAGCCCGTTTTCATCGCAACCAGCGCGACGATTGCCAATCCAGCGGAACTGGTCAGCCGCTTGATCGGGCGAGAAGCCGCGGCGATCGACGAGGACGGATCGCCGCGAGGGCGCAAGTATTTCGCCTTCTGGAACCCTCGCTGTGCGGAGGGAGATCGATTATCCCGCGGCGGAGCGACGGAAGATGCCGTCTGGCTGATGTCGGCGGCTCTTGAGCAGGGCGGGCAAGCCCTGGCCTTCACGCGAACGCGGCAATCCGCCGAATTGGTCGGGCGGTACGTGCACGAATACTTCGATATGAAAGCTTCCCCGCTGGCCTCGAAGATCCGAGCCTACCGGGGAGGCTACCTGCCGGACGAGCGCCGCGACATCGAGAAGCAGCTGTTTTCCGGAATGCTGCGTGGCGTGGCTGCAACAAACGCCCTGGAACTCGGCATCGACGTCGGCTCGCTCGATGTGGCCATCCTGGTCCATTATCCGGGAACGATTGCGAGCGTCTGGCAGCAGGCCGGGCGAGCCGGGCGACGCCAGGAAGAGAGTCTGGCGGTGCTGATCGGGGCCAACGATCCCATCGATCAGTTTCTGATGCGGAACCCGTCGTATTTTTTTGCACAGTTTCCCGAACAGGCCGTGGTCGATCCCGAAAACGCGTTTGTCCTGGCCAAGCACCTGCAGGCTGCGGCATTCGAGCTTCCGCTGGACGACGCGGCCGTCCGTCAATTCGGCCCTTTGGCGTCGCCCATTGCGGAACTGCTCCGCGAGGACCAGCAGTTGAGCTTTGTCGCTGACAAGTACTATTTTGCGGGTGGCCAGAACCCCGCCCAGCAGATCAGCCTGCGGCACATGAGCGATCACACGTTCAGCATCGTGCAGCAAACGGATTCCCGTCGCGAGGTCCTCGCGAACGTCGACGCCATCAGCGCTCCTGAACTGATCTACCCGGAAGCCGTTTACCTGCATGGCGGCGATACGTTCTTCGTCCGAGAACTGGATCTGCAGGGCAAAGTCGCTTACGTCGAACGCGAGGAAATGGACTATTACACTCAGGCGATTCTGGACAGCAACGTCCGCGTGACGAGCACCCGATACTCGAGCGAGCTCAATCATCGGCCGACCGCCGCCCTGCTGAGCGGCGATGACGGCGGTGGGACGCCTGGAATCGAGATTCGGGGAACGCGAGGGTTCGGCGACGTGACCGTCAGCTGGAAGACGGTCGCGTTCAAGAAGATCAAGTTCAACACCCGCGAGAACATCGGATACGGATCCGTCGACATCCCGGAACAGACCCTGGCCACGACTGGTATGTGGTTCACACCGAGCGATGCCGTGCGGGCTGCGATGAAAAGCGACGGACTGCGCACGAGTGAAGGCGTATCCGGACTACGCAACCTGGCTGTGGTATCACTGCCGCTGCTGGCCATGTGCGACAGCCGCGACCTGGGCGGCGTGGTGGACAGCCAGAACTTCGGACGCAGCAGCATGATTCTGTACGACCGATATCCGGGCGGGCTCGGCTACTGCCAGAAAGGATACGAATGTCTGGAACAGCTGATGTCGCTGTGTCACGAGATGGTTTCCCGATGCGAGTGCAGAGAGGGATGCCCAAGCTGTGTCGGTTTGCCGAACCTGCGTCCGGCGATCCACAGCGACCCCGATCTGACACGCGGCTACCCGATCCCCAACAAGCAGGCCGCGATCCGGCTGCTTGAACTGATCACATTGTCGCCGCAGACCGAATTGTGTGACGAGTCGCTCGCTTTCGTTCCGCTTGAAACATGAGACGCTCCGCCGATGCTGTCTCCGTTCCTGCTCGAAAATCTGGCCAGGTTGCAGCTCGGCCCTCACGCGGCAACCGCTCCCGCCGCGCCCGCACCGCTGAACGCCGACACGTTGCCCGGCTGCGAAATGGGCAGCGATGACGGGCGTTTCTGGTGCGTCGACCGGAGCCTGCACTCGCTGTTGCGCGAAGACAGCAATCCCGCCCGGGCACAGCCGTGCCGTGCACACCCCCAGGCAGCCGAACACCACGACGACCTGATTTTTCTGAGGAACTGTTATCCCCGGGGCGCACTGCTGCTGGACCTGGAAACCTGCGGCTTTGCAGGCTCAGCGATCTTCCTGATCGGCCTGCTTCATTGGAAACAGGGCGAGTGGCGACTGGCGCAACTGCTCGCCCGCGACTACTCCGAAGAGCTCGCCATACTGCAGCATCTGCATGCGCTCGCCGCCGACAAATCGGTGCTCGTGTCATTCAACGGCAAGAGCTTCGACGGGCCGATGATCGAGGATCGCCGCGCCCGATATCGGCTCGAGCCTTGCACGCCCCGACTGCGGCACTGCGACCTCCTGCACCATGCGCGGCGCCGCTGGCGCAAGCAGCTGCCTGACTGCAAACTCCAGACGCTCGAACGCTGGATCTGTCAGCGTCAGCGGCGCGGCGACATTTCCGGGGCGCAGGTGCCTCTTGCCTACCATGCCTACGTTCGCACCGGAGATGTGCGTGCCTTGCGGGAGATACTGCACCACAACGCACTGGACCTCATTACGTTGCTGCAACTCGCCGAGGTCCTGATGCCAGGCATATCTTCTTGAATTCGGGCACGTCGTTTCCTGAAATCCGTGGGGCCGGCTGACCCCAAGCCAAGAAACGCAGATTGCCGGGAACCTGCGAACCAGACTCCCGGCAATCATCGTATCGTCGAGGGCAGAGGCCGCTCCGCCGGGCTCACCGGTCGCTGCGATCCTCCGCCATTGAATTCAAGGAAAAGGGAAATACCCTCCGGCCGATTGCGACGAGTGGAGTCGCTGCAAGAATGGCGCGGATCTGGCGTGCTATTGCACTTGCCGTTTGTGACCGGGCCAATGCGGTATTATTGGTCCCTCTGCCGAATGCAGACCGGGGGATTCCCTTTGTCTTGCTGGAATCTCACTCTCGCGAGTGCGGTCCCAGAACAGCAACTATAAATCGGCAAAAGGCGATTCCCGCTTTGGCCGAACCTTTGAGTTTTCCGGTTCCCGCGGAAGCCGACCGCCGAGGCGGTCAGCAGTCCGTCACTTCTTCTCTTCGGCCGACGCGGCCGCAATTTGCTTCAGCGATTCTTCGGCCGCGGCCTTTACGGCCGCATTCGAGTCATTTTTCAGTTTTTCAAGCGCGGGAACAGCCGACTTTGCCGCACCGCCTAATTCACCCAGCGTCGTCGCAGCTTCCAGCCGCACGAAGTCCCGCTCGCTCTCCAGGGCGACGATCAGAATCGGCAATGCGACTTTCTGCACTCTGGGATTGTCGGGATTGATGCGCAACATGGTCCAAACGGCCAGTCGCCGCAGTCGTTCGCTCGAGTCTTTCTGCATCATCTCGCGAAGAACCGGGAGAGCATCGCGCGAGTCCGGCCCGATCTTGCCAAGCGAGAATGCAGCCGAACCTCGAATCTCTTCGTTATCCGACGCGAGCGAGCGCACCAGCGCGGGCACTGCCGCTTTCGCCGACGGTCCGATCTGACCGAGCACAAATTGTGCTTCCCGCTTGAACTCCAGATCCGCCGGAGTCTTGGCCGGACTCTCGATGGCTTTGATCAGCGCCGGTACGGCCGCCGCCGCGCCGGGTCCGAGATGCGCAAACACCCGCAAGGTGACCTTGCGAATTTCCGGTCTTTCCAGGCCCGGCAGGATCTTTTCGACAACGCTCGGCCCCAGAGCCGCGGTCGCTTCGACCAGGTTGTCCATCAATGCGGCACCGCCATCCTGCTTGAGCGCCTTCATCAGGTGTTCGCCGACGATCGGTCGGTCGGTCGGGGGCAATTCCGTCAGGACTCGAGCGCCGGCGGATCGGATCGACTCGTCACTTGAGCCCAACGCGGCGATCGCCAGGTCCACGGCCTTCGTGGCATATTCCTTGTTCTCGGCATCGAGTTTCGTCAGTGCCCACGACGACATGAGCTGCAAAAGCAAATCCTTATCCTGCTGGGCAGCTTCCAGAGCCTTCTTGGCTTCGGCATTGGCCGGTTGGATCGAGGCAATCGCGTAAGCGGCCGCCACGCGAACGTGCGGGAACTTGTCCTCGGCCAGTACCTGGAGAATCGCCGCCGTCGCCGGCTCGGCCTTTTTTCCGATCTCGCCCAGAGCCAGCAGTGCCTCCAGTCGCACTTCCGGACTTTCGTGCTTGAGCACTTCGGTCAATTCAGGAACAGCATCCGCCGCTTCAGGCCCCATCTCGGCGATGATCAGAGACGCCCAGTAAGCGGCCGCTTTGACCTTGAGCAATTCGCGGATCTTCGGCACCGCTTTCGCACCCTGTTCCGCTATCGCCTGAACGGCCGTCGCTGCAACCTCCGGCTCGCTGGATTCGAGGGTCTTCAACCAGACCGGCAGTGCAACCTCGGCAGGCGGCTCAATGGCCCGCAGCGCCTGCAGTGCGAGACGCCGCACCTGGGGATCCTTGTCAAATGCAGTTGCAATCAGCGGCTCAAGTGCGGGCATCGCGGCTTTGCCTACGCAGCCCAGCGCATGTGCGGCGTGCATCCGCACGCGAGCGTCCGAATCCGATAGCGCCTTGGTCAGCGCCGGCACTGCGGGCTCGGACTTGGCTCCGATCGCCCCGAGCGACCGGCAGGCATGCCAACGCACGTCAGCGTTCTTGTCGCCAAGCTTCGCGGCCAACGCCGGGACCGCTTCCGCCGCCCCATCGCCCAGATCACCCAATTCGTCTTCCGCGTCGATGACGGCCTGCGCGTCATTGCCTTCCAGAGCTTTCAGCAATTCCGCCACTTCGTCAGATGCGGCGCGGCACGGGACGACGGCGAGCACAGCCAGTACGAAGACGAACTTAAGAGCTTGGTATCGCATAAAGAAACCTCGGAACCGAATGAGGGGAAATGGCACTTGGACGACCGGGCGGGAGTTGTTCAGGTCCTGACGGGATCGAAGTCAGCTTCGTAGGCCAGGGAGTCGATGAACTTGCGGGCTTCGATCGATGCGCTGGTCGGATACTTGCGAACGTTTTCCTGCAGCACGCCCTTCATTTCCTTCGTAGTCGACTTCACCTGCAGATACTGGTCGGGACTGAGGTACCCGTTCTTTTCTCGCTGCGCGTACAGGCCCTCGAGCTTTACCCGATATTCTTCGAACATGCTGTCCCGCAACGCTACGGGCCACTTGATCGAACCGGTCACCGGATCGAGCTTGGATTGCGTCAACCGGTCGGGCAACGCATCCGTTGCGGCTTTGACGAGCTGTTCCTGCGAAGGAGCCGGCCCTTTCAACGCTCTGCGAGATTCCTGGTTCACTCGCTTCATGTCAAAGTACGCATTGGTCCATGACATGCGGTTGTCGATGTTCTTCTTGACCGCGTCCTGATAGGTGCTCGCCGCCTGGGCATTCATCATGTTCGCCAACCCGGCCGATCGAACGACGTCGGCCATGCCGCGCGCCGCTCCTTCCTCAACCGTGGACGCGTGACCGTAAACGCCGCCCCAATTGTTGCCATACATGAACGGGTCGAATTGCCCCCACGCCGAAGCAACGACGCTGCACGACATCAACAAACCGATTGTGAAGGGAATAGCTTTCATGGCTGGAACTCCGCGAGCCGTTTACGCACCATCAGAGACATCTGCCGCAATCAACACGGCATCCGTTAGTATAGTCGCAACTTTGTTCAGGAATAGTATCCGCTGCAATCACCGAGCCGTTTGCGTTGTTCCGACTTGCTTTATGTTTTCCGGAGTTGCGCGTGCTTACGAGGAGGGGTTCCCCACAGGACGTGCGAGACGTTATGAACGGAGTGTGTCGGGGAGTGGTTCTTTCACGATTTTTCGACCCGAGCGTGAACAGTGCGGGGATCACTTGCGTAGCATGGGCGTGCAGAACAAGTTCAGGCGATACGCAAGGAGGTTCGCATGATCATCCACGAGTCCAAGCCGCTGTTCGCCTGGGATTGTCTGGACGACAGCCCGTCGCTGGCTACTGTTCGCGGATTGCTCGCAGCCATTCCTGACGGCGAGTTGCTTGCAGCACTGCGAATCGCTCGCGGCAAGGGACGGAATGATTACCCGGTGTCCGCGCTGTGGGGCACGTTCGTCTTGAGAATCATCCTGCGCCACGTCCATATGGACGGTTGCCTCGCCGAGTTGAAGCGCAACGAAGGCCTGCGGAGATTGATTGGCGTTCACTCCGAAGAAGCGGTTCCCAAAGGCTGGAATATGTCGCGGTTCGAGGAGGTCTTGGGGCAAGAGCCTCATCGCACGCTGTTGAAAGCCATCTTTAATCAGATGGTCCATTCGTTAGGCCTGGCCGTAGAAGATTTGGGCAAGGACACCGCGGGAGACGCCACAGCGCTTTCGTCGCGAGCCTCCACTCCGGCCAAGGTGAAGGCGGAATTGGCGGAGGGCCTTTCTCAACCCAGCGGCGGCCGCAAGGAATACCTCGACGATAACGGTGTGGTGACGAAGGTCGTCGAATGGTTCGGTTACAAACTACATCTGCTGGTGGACGTCAAGCACGAAGTGGCGCTGTCCTATGAAATCACGGACTCGAAGGAAGGAGATGGCGAAACGATTCCCAAGCTGGTCCGGCAGGCGAAGGCGATCCTCCCGCCGAATCGCATTCGCACCTTGGCCTACGACAAAGCTGCTGACATCAATGACGCTCATGAATTCCTGTCGAAGGAACGAATTCGCCCGGTGATTGAGAATCGGTCACTGTGGAAAGAAGATCTCGAACGGATGCTGCCAGGTCACGACGGCAACAGCAACATCGTGTACGACGAAGCGGGTACCGTGTACTGCTATGATCGGGAAAGCCAGCCCATCGTGCGTCACAAGATGGCCTATATCGGATATGAACCACAGCGGGAAACCATTAAGTACCGCTGTCCTGCCATGCACGAAGGCTGGTTCTGTCCGATGTCGGACATCTGCAATGCGGGCAAGAAGTATGGCAAAACCATTCGTGTCCGTCGTGAAGTTGATTTACGCCGATTTCCCGCCATTCCGCGCGCGACCAAACAATTCGAGCGTCTTTACCATGGCCGGTCCGCTGTGGAGCGGGTCAATGGTCGCTTAAAGATCTTCTGGGGCGTCGATGACGGGAACAGCCGAGGCGCCTGGCGATTCGCTGCGAATGTTGGCGCTGTCATGATCGTTCACGCGGCGTTCGCTACCGTACTGGCCTCGATGCCCCGCAAGGAAGGAACCACCTTGGGAGGAACCAAGCTCAGTCCGATCGCAAAAGCGATTCAGGCGCAGATCGCTCTGCGCCGGGCCCACACTGACCACACGCCATAGCAGCGTCCCCCGTCGCCGCCATCTCGCCATGCGTTTCTAAACGCACACGGGGCACTCTTGCGCGCAACATGCGTTCCTTGCCGCCGAGCCAGTCGCTTGCCTCCGCGATACCAGATATTCTCACCCAAACCGCCGCTTCGTCGCCTCCGAGGACCACAACCGCCCGCCCACTTGCCCCCCTCCGGGCCACTACTGTCCGTCTACAACGCAATCGGCTC
>CAIPEB010000249.1 GCA_903863885.1 uncultured Planctomycetaceae bacterium
ATGATCAAACAATACATCCAGGACCAGGAGAAGAACGAGCGTGAGCAAGAACGCGGCCTATTTGAGTAACACCTGAATCACCAACATGGCCCCTTTTAGGGGCCTTCCTCATACCACCTGCTCCGCAGGTGGTTGTTGATTGCAACTCCACGATTGGTTCGTAACCGCTGCGTGCAAAACCTCGCGATGGCGGCCTTTCCCCTGCGACATCTTCCTCTTACCGCTGGATACCGCGGGCGAGACACGGCTACGTTTATGTACCAAGTCGCCGCGGCCGGTGCAATTCTCGGCCGATCGCTCGACCTTGCGAGCATCTGCACCCGCAGTCGGAGCAGCGCTCCGGATGAAGCGTCTGCGTACGGTCACGGTGCCGTCGGAGCGACGACAACCGTCTGGTTCATCTCCGGCGCCGTGGCCGGCCAGACGAGATGATCGCCCGCGGACGTTTCGGCGCTGATGTAGTATTCGAAGTCCTCTGTCGTCAACGGAAGCTTCGCTTCATAGACGGCGCGCGCCGCGTGAGCGGCCGGAACCGCCGTCCATTCGCCCTGGCCGAGCGGTCGGACGCGGACGCTGATGGACTTCACCGGTTGTTTGTCAAGCGCGATGATCTTGAGCGTGAGCGTTTCGCCATGGGTGAGGACGCCGCGCACGGTGGGGACGATCAGGCGCGGCTGGCCCTGGTACTCTCTCGGCCAAGGCTGGGCCGTATGTTTGGCGATGGCGGGCCCCCAGCCCGAATGGTTCTCGATGTTCACGACCATGGCCAGTCCGCCGGCTGTATTCGCGGTCGCCAGCAAGTGGCGATAGGCGTCGGCAACGAGGTGTGCGAGTGCGTCGGGGTCCGGTTGGGCCAGCGCGCAGCGGATTTGGGCCAGTGCGCGGATGTACTTGAACGTGTTCAGCCAGTAGTCGAAGCGGTCGAGGTTGCCGGCGCCGCGGATGCGCGGACGGAGTCGCTCGAACTCGTCCAGGAACGCGAACTGCGTCGCGACGTCGTTCCAGGGGATCGTCACCGGGGTCAACCTGCCTGCCGGACATTCGCCGTCGGTCACTTGCGGGACTTTCCCGTCCAGCGCGGCGAATACCCTGCCCGCCTCGGCCAGCCCGAAGTTGGCCTGCGCCCAATCGGCGTAGAAATCGTCGCATGGCAGCCCGCGCGGTTTCGGAGTGTCGGCCTGCCAGTCTCGATAGGCGGGGCCACCGCAGTTGAGCTTGCGGCTGAAGCCGGGGCCTTCGACGGCGACGGCGGAAATGCAGGGCAGCGATTTGCGCGGGACGAGTTCGACGGCCAGCGTGCCGTCAGTGACGGCGACGTCGTCGAACGTGTAGTCCAACGCCGCAAACTGACCGACCCTGGCAAAGATGTCCAGGTTGGTGAGTACGGTGCGGCCTTGCAGATGCACATCGCAGATGCGTTCTCCCGCCGCCCGGAAATGCGGTTCGCAGAACTTGAGCGTGACCCGGTATGTACCGTTGGGCGCGGCGAGTTGGATCATCCCCAGATCATAACGGCAACTGCGATAGAGCGGCGCATCCGACGTGCCGGCGATCGCGGCGTCTGGATAGTTCGCGATCTGACCCGGCAAGTTCCAGGTCGACGCGACTGGCCTTGGGCTCCAGTCTTGGCACCACGCGGCCTGCGCGAGCGCGGAGGCGTTCGGCGCGACGATGTCCGTGCGCCAGTGCAAGCCCATCAAGCCGCTGCACCCGTAGGCCCGCGCATCGGCGGCATCGCAACGCATTCGGCCCGCTTCGAGTTGCAGGGCGGCCAGTCCGTGGCGGTTGTCGCTTTCGAGCCACGGAATCGCCCATTTCTCGCGGTCCGCGATCCTCCCGAACGCCGCGTCCACCTCCGTCGCTCCTGTATGGCGGCTGATGGCGCTCATCGGAATGTGCTTCGGCAGGTCCCGGTCGAAGGCGGCGCGGTCGTGTTGCGGGCCGAGCACCCAGCCGGCGGTGGCGAGCCGAAACGGCGCGTTCGCGCGTTGGTGTGCTTCGATGGCCGACCGGATGTCCGCGACGGTGTCGGCATACTGCTCCGGTTTGTTTCCCTCCCAGGTCCAGCCTTCCGGCGTCCAGATCCAGTAATAGTCCAGCGGATGCGCCGCCATGATGCGGCGGAAAGTGGCTTCATAGACGGCCCGCACGTCGGTGGAGCGTTGCGCAACCGCTTTCGGCAACACCAGCGGCGCTTCCGTGCCGAGGCAGGTCTTCACGCCCAGTTGCCGCGCAAAGGTGAAGGCGTCCTTGAACTGCGCCGCCATGCGATTGAACACGTCGTTGCAGGCGTCGGGTGTTTGCGGCAGCGGGCAATAACCTGCGAATGCCGGTGGTGCCCAGTCGTCTCGCTCGAACAACCCCGCCGCACCAAAGCTGTAATCGCCGGTCTTCTTCGGCAGGTAATCGCCCCAGGACGGCGTGAGCAGCGTGTTGAAGTAGCGCGACACGTAACCGGTCTTCACCTTGCCCGTCGTGTCGAAGTCGCCGGCCAGTCCATGCCACACCGTCGGCTCGGCGTAGGGATGCCCTTCCGGGTAGCAGTGCATCCCGATGAAGTTCATCCGCATCTTCGCCAGTTGCGTGATGACGGCCTTGTAGTTATCCGCGCTCCATGAGTCGAAGCCGAACGGATGCGATCCCCACGGATTGACGCCGCGCAAATGGAACAGCGGCTTGCCGGTTTCCTCCTTCACCGCCGGCAACTCCGTCAGCCGCTCATCCGGCACCACATCTCCGTGCAGATAGAAGCGGACGCCCAGCAACTCCACGTACCGGTAAGCGCCGTAGAGCACGCCGACATCGCTGCCGCCGGTGATGGTGTCGGCGGTGATCCGGTATTCCTCCGCTCCAAGCGACGGATCCACCTTCAGCTGCAAAGGGCACGGCTGAAGCTTGCCCGTGCGCAAATAGACATACCGGCAAATCTCTTTTTCCGCGAGCTTCACGTTGTCCGGAACTTCCGCCGGCGCGATCCCGGCGATCATGAGGAACAGGAAGATCGTCTTCATGGTTGTTTCAACGGTCCTTTACAGCGTTCGGGCCTTGGTGTTCTGTCCGTCGCGTTTGCGGGCCGGCGCCGAGCGGCAGACCGTTTCCGAAAAGACCCGCACGCTCAGTTGCCTCGATTCGTTAACGCCCTCGACAGTTCCACCCGATGGCTCGGCGACCGGTGGGACCTGTCGGCTGCCAGGGGATCGAACATCCTGATCTGCCGCCGGCAGCGGTTGTTCCTTCGCGGCGTCCCGGTCATTCATAACGAAGCCGTTCTGCAG
Source organism: uncultured Planctomycetaceae bacterium (assembly GCA_903863885.1). Lineage (GTDB taxonomy): Bacteria > Planctomycetota > Planctomycetia > Pirellulales > Pirellulaceae > CAIPEB01. Next base: position 3,276 of record CAIPEB010000249.1, read on the forward strand.
TCTTTCCTTGCCGCAAAGACCGCATTCATCGCGACAATCGAGCGTAAGAAACAACGGCACCGGAAACGTGTCTGTCAGTCACCACTTATCGGAGCATTCCGGACGACCCGTCCAGAGTAAGTTACTGTTCAACCTGCGACATCCGTTCGGCGACGTTCCTGACGCACAAACGTGCTGGGCTGGGTTCTTCAAGTGCTGTTTGTCCTGGAACCGTTCATTGGACATGGTTCAGATCACTTCGGCAATCTCGAAAGAAAGAACGGTGGCGAAGAGCAAAGAAATCTGGGTTATGGTATCTCCCCATTTGTAATCGACGATGCGATGCAGTCGTCGTCACGTGTTAGACTTTGGCTCTACATCGCAATCGGGCAATGGGGCGCAGTTCATTAGAGGCTAACTGCCCAAAGCATCCGGCGCGTGCGGGTGATGGACCCCTGGCGCGAGCGAAGAAGTTGTGCAGTTGAAGTTGCGGCACGCGGCCGAATCCGGCGGACTCGCCGACGATTCCCGTTGTCGAAAGGGGCTTGTGCGTCCACCCGGGTGATCGCGAAATTCGCCGGTCTGCTCACTACTTGAAGATCCCGGACGTGTTGTCCCAGACGCGATACAAGATCCTGCAGATTGCCGTTCTGGCCCTGACTCGAAGTCCTATAGAGGCCCCGCTGGCCGCGAGTGGATAACCAAACTCGGCCAGTTCTTGCCCGGAAATGGCCTGATATTGGAAGACTTCTTGGGGGGGCATTTGGCGTTTCCATCGCTCGGTATTTGACGCATCGACCTCCTTCTTCACGTATTTGAACATGTCGGACATCCGCAAGGGCTGATGACGGCTAAGTTCGCCGTAACAGTGTGACACCATTTCCTCCGTAAAAGGCTCATCAAGAAAGTCGCAGATGCCCTGTAGAGTGGTCTGCACATTTTTCACCAAGTCTTCATACCGCACTTCGCGGTAATGGCTGCCGATTAGATCCCCGCCGCGTGACGCAGCGCTGACCAGTTTTCGCCACATCCAAGCGGCCCGAGTCACCGTCCTTGGAAAATGAGTTGCTCCCTGTTTCCTCCTGTCCTGCATGGACAAGAACGTGTCCCGACCATCCCGGACCAGATGAATGAACTTCCCGCGGGGGAAAATTGCCGCAAGTTCGGCAATGTGCAAGGCAAAGTATGGCACCTTGCATCCCCACCGCGTCTTTCCGGGGTGTCTGAGCAGATATGCTTCGTGCACACCCTCGATAAATCCAACCGGAGTCATCAGTTCACGCCGAGAAAGGTGCTCCGCCACTACTTCTCTCGGAAGGTCCCAGTTACGAAAAGACCGGCGTGGATTGTAGAGATCGTCCAAGGCTTGAGAGATTTCGTTCGCGTGAAGTTGAGACCCGCGGCAGTCGTGGAATCTGCGATGCAATCGAAGAATGAAGTCACTCTCTGGGGGAATGATCATTCTCGATGTCGATGATAGTAACGCCTGAAGGAAAGTGGTTCCCGACCGAGGGCATCCGACAATGAAGATCGGATCGTGGTTGGATACCGACATAGCACGTCGCCATCATTATTTGGCAATCGGGAGAGGGTGACCGCCGCGAATCGAGTAGCTTCATCTGAAAAGAACACTTCCGTGTAATGCCCAACGATCTCAGGCGTCAGACGGTTTCATATCAGAGCGTAGGTGAAAGCCCCATGACTGTCTGTCGGGAAAACGGCGATGTCAGGAATAAACGTAGTTGCAGTGCCAACCAAGCCGGAGCGTTTTCAGGGGGGCATTTCCAGAGATCGTTGCGATGTTTGGAATTCAACCTCCCCGAAAATCAAGCCGCACGATCCCGCAGGTCGCCTCCAGGCCGTCGATCTCCGGCATTTCCACATCCATCAGCACCAGGTCGCAGTGGTCTCCCTGCAGTTTGTCGATCACTTCGGCGCCGTTCTCCACGACGCTGGACTGCAAACCTAATTTGTGCAGGATGTCTCACGCCGAATTGGCGAATCCACTGGGCAGCACTTGCGCCGTGAGCACGTCGCCGCGGAACTGGTGTGAGGCGATCACGCGCAGTCCGAACTCCCTCTGCCGCTCTCCCCGGTTTCCTGCGGCAGCCAGGTGTTCAAGGCTTCCACCAAAGCCTGGGGGGATACGGGTTTGGTGATGTAGCCGTTCATGCCGGATTCCAGACACCGCTCGCGGTCGTCCTGCATCGCCGCGGCCGTCAGGGCAACGATGGGGATTCGAGGATTGCG
>CAIPEB010000250.1 GCA_903863885.1 uncultured Planctomycetaceae bacterium
CGACATGCTTCGCAAGAAACGCTCGTACGACGCACTCACGCCCGTCGCGAAGGCGAAATGGACAAAGCTGCTCGATCACAATGAGATTGACTGCCGAGGTATGCGGGCCCTTGTACAGCGTGCCGCATCTGAGCTCGCTGCAAGGTAGCGAGGGATAGACTGGCAATCAGCGACACGTCCAGATTCAAGAACGGCGCGAACCAACACGCCGGTGCTGTGTCAATTGCTCGCGGTAGGTTGGCCAGCGTTACCGATAAGTCGACAGACGGGTTCGTTATTCGAACAGCATGCCGCTCAAACACACGAAGGACATCTGCCATGCGGTGTTTTGAGATCCTGATCGCCATGTCCGCCGTCAGGAAAAACGGCGGTCCTGCGGTTCCGGACAATTTCCGGTTGTTTGCATTACCGCAGCAAGCGAAGGATCTGCTGGAACCGGTACTCGGTCCGTACGATCGGGATCCCAACTGGTTCTTCGACAATCTGCAATTCGGGCCTACAGCGAACCCTTGGGCCATTGCGTGTTTGGACCGCGAATACGCATTGGCAGGACACGTGGCGGCATCGCGAGAACCCGACGCCGGCATTTTGTTCAGTCCGTATACTCAAGTGCCCAGTCCAGTGCCGCAGAACTTCGTACCCGGGGTCGGAGTTCTGGTGTTCATGAGTCGTGAGGGCCTGAAAGCCTGCGCCAGTCGGTCAGCTTTGTTCAAAGCTGCTTGGGACGGACTTCAGTCCTGTGGACCGAACCGGACCTGGCTTGCCCTGTTCGACCCACTGGACGCCCAATGGCTGGCAGAAGTGCAAACCGACGACCGGGAACTTTGGCTGAATTGTAATCGAGTGTGACTGTCGATCTTGGGGAACGCGAATGACCGAAGAACTCAGTGGATCATTCGACGCGATGTTGCGGTGCGAGGGGTGGTGGGAGCAGGAGGCGTACGGACGCCAGTCCATGCTCGACCTGCGACTCGGATTTCAGGATGGCGCAATCCGTGGAAGCGGTGGCGATATCATCGGGCCGTTTAGGTTCACGGGCCGGCTTTCGACCAACGGTCGCGTGATAATGGTCAAGCGGTACATTGGACAGCACCGGGTGGATTACGTCGGCTCCTATGACGGTGAAGGAACGATGTGGGGCCGATGGAGGATTGGGCCAAGCCGAGGAAGGTGGCTAATCACGCTTCGGACGTCCAGTCTGCACACATTGCCGATTCACGAGTATGTTCCGCGAGTCAACGCTTCAGAGTGACTCGCACCGAAGCATGTCCTGCGGGCAGCCAAAGGCACGCTGGTCGAGCAGATCGAAAGCAACGAGCCAGACTAGCCACCCAAAGTCACGCGGTTTCCGAGAACACGGGAAATCCCAATTCTCCTGTGGGGGGCATGGGATAATCAGTGATCCCAGCCTGCCACATCCAACAAGTTGCCGTACTTTCGGAAGGCACGCAGGACCTCCGTTACGCGTTGGACTCTTTCCTCCAGCGATCCTCGCAAGAGAAAATAAGGCTGCTTTCGCTCGGCAAGATCGCCGAGAATCTGCTTCCCGAAAACCTGTCGGTTGCCCGCACAGTGAACAAGTCGGACAACTTTGCGAGACAACGTCTGTATGACGAAATCGTGGATTTGCGGGATTTGCTGGGCGACGCAAAGGACTCAACCGGCATCGATGTCTGGGGCTGGCTCGCGCAGTTGCCTGCTGTTGGCGCGATTGCGAGGACATCTCACGCTCAGTTACACCGGCCACGACCTGTCCGACGACCGCGACAAATTTCCCAGCCCGCAGTTTCTGGCTGCGTTTCGAATTCTGTCCAATCAACGCACAGGCTCGCAGGAAGACATCCTCAAGTGGCTTGGGCGTCCCGTCTCGTTTGCACCGAAGGACGACGCGTCCTGCCTGGACATGAAAGACTGGTGGCTCAGGCAATTGTGCACGGGCGAGCCGGTTTTCGATGCGGAAAGCCTCGTTCTCCAGAGTTTCCCCCATCTGGCCCGGGGAAAAGAATCACTTGCACAGCGGGCATCGACTGAGTTCACACCATGGGACGGTCGCGCGGAACTGGCCGGTGCCGACCTGGATCCGACGCATGACGGTGGGGCGGTGATGCGATCTGAAATCTGGAAACGGGCGCAGCAGAGCGAGCGTCGCTTCGTCGAGATCCCCTACCAGACCCTTAAGCCCGCCGACCCGAATATCGCCAACTCCACTCCAACCGTTCTGCGGGGAGTGATTGATCTCGCGTTTCGGGAAGGAGGCAGCTGGGTTATCGTAGACTACAAGACGGACAAACGTCCCGAGGACCGGTTGCCTGAACTCGTCGCCCACTACCGGGGCCAGCTCGCCTCCTACGCCGATTTCTGGCAGGCAACCGTCGGCGCGCCCGTCTTGGAGAAAGGCCTGTATTTCACGCATGCCAATCGTTATGTGAGAGTCTGAACCGCGAGTCGACGCGATTCGATTGGTTTGGCGGTTGCGAGTCGCGTGACATTACGGCGCATCGCCGGCCGCAGCGGATACGCGCACCTCGCGAATCTACGGGACAATCTTGAACAGGAAATCGCGGCCGACCTGGGGCTACTCCCGGATAAGGAACGGCGCGAATCCAAACACAGGAGTGTTGCACGTGGATAATCACGGCGAGATTGAACTGACCACGGCCCAGCCGGAGGACGTGGTGCTCCTGGGTGAACTGACGGCCGAGGGGCAGCTTAACGGCAAAACGGGGCCGGACGGGGCGAAGCATTGCGAGGTAACCAAAGATACTCTCACGCTCAACAACGAGCGGAAGATGTTGCCGCTGTGCATTTTAAGCGAAACCAAGCAACACGCGGCGGAACGTGGCAGAAGTAGGCCCGGAGGGAGTCGAACCCCGACCAAGGGATTATAAGACAACGAACCATGTCGCTGTAACCCCAACACGTCAAAGCCTTTGCGAAGACGAAAACACCGAGGTGCCGATAGTGGTGCCGAGATGCTCGGGAGTCCGAAGAGCCGCGTAATTCTCGGTGTTTTTGCGGTTTTCGAGGTGCCAGGGCCATGGCCGACACACCTATCTATTGAACGGGCACCTGCCCACCAGTAAACAACAAAAACGCAACGCCACTTCTTGGATGACATTAATTGGAACAGTGTCGCCCTGACTCGTCGACTTGCCACATCTGCCCGGTATCGACATCAAGTGCCGTCAGAAGTCCGCCGAATCCGCACCCCGTGTCGATAGCGAGCAAGTAGCCGATGTCCAGGATTCTTCCATCACCTTGCGGCGTGTGACCGACGACGGCCGTCTTCCCGGAATAGTGCCGGCGCGGCAAGTCGGTGAGCGGCAGCCACAGTGACGTTTTCGAATCGTGCTGATCCAGCCGCCAATTGGGGGCGTAATTGGCGTGCATGAAAAAATGGCTTTCCGTCTCGTAGTAACGCCGCAAAGTGCCCAAGAGATGAAGATGAGTTGCCGGTATGCCCTCAAGCTGTTCACTCGAGTCGTACGACCGCAGAGTTGCATCACCTCCGTGTTCGAGCCAGGCGCTCACTGAATTCCCGAAGCGGTGGACCTGAAGGAGCATCTCTTCGTGATTGCCCAACAGCGGCACGACTTGGCAACAATCGATCAGACCGAGAATCAGTTGCAGCACGCGCTGGCTGTCCGGCCCGCGATCGATGTAGTCACCGAGAAAAACGAGCGTGTCCTGCGGTTGCGGCTCAACGGCAGAAATGATCGCCGCCAACGCGGACGCATGGCCGTGAATATCTCCGATGGCAATTGTGCGTGGTGTCATGTTGGATTACGGACTGAGCGAGCATCGCGAACGCATAAGAAACTTGCTGGTCGCACAAGTGAATTCATTTTGTTTTTCGATCGTCACTCCCGATCAAGTGCGTCGCGTCAATCGAGAACTCCTGTGCATCGAGATATCCGAATTCACCGTACTCCCATGGAATCCGCAGGGAGTCGGCAAGTTCATTCAGTGTTTCCGGGGCTATCGTCGAAAGGTCGGCGTCTTCTGACACCTCCAGCTCAAGAGTTCTTTGTGCCGAATACGTCAATGTTCCGCGCAAAATTACGGTTACCTTCCTCATTCTGACACTCGACTTCCTTCTATGTCTCGTGCGCCGTTTGGCGATTCCTTCGCCTTGTTCGTCGCCAGTCCGTCATCTGTAGATCGCGGACCTCCCGGATCTACGCCCCAGTCTGCCTGCCACAAGTGAACGCTAGAAATCCCGCAGTTGATCGGACCATCACCGGGATGCGTGGGGACACTCGTCAATCCCGGATATGGATAAGTGTCATCGCCTGTGCTGGCCGCCGCCTACAGGAGCTTCCCCGTCTCATTCGAGAACATCCACTTCTTGTCCTCGAAGTCGAAATTCCCCTCGTTCCGTACGAGCATAACATTCCTCATGCTGGGGACGTTCTTCAGCATTTCCGGTTGATCGTCGAAGAAGACCAATATGCCCTCTTCCACGATGACTTTTGCCTTGGCGTCGAATGAATCCACAAGGATCAGTTCGTCGTAACGGATGTCGTATCTGGCTAGATCGGCAACTGCCTTCTCTCGGTCGCTGCGATACGAAACCACGAAGACCTTGCCGGGCCAGTGGCTCGTCAGCAGCTTGAAAAAGATGGGTGCCTCGTCCACGCACCCATCGATGTCAATGCCCAGCGACGGTGCGGGGCAGGAAAACAGACTGGCCATCGCCTCGCCAACCTGAGAAATCCTGGCTTTCCTATCTTCTCGTTTCATGCAGCGTCTTCCCTCGAAAAAGTGAATGCGCTTTCCGTACAATTTGCAGAAGGCAACGGTGAAAGTCTTTGGGCTTGTTCACCGATCAGTTTTCTCGAAGGCTGTGCCTGCAATACTGGAGGACGTAGTTGCAGTCGAGTCACTGACCCTCGAGACGAAGTATGTACAACCAGTTGCCGGTGACGAAGCTCCAGTTTTGCCCTGACCGTGCGCGAATTCGAATCTTTTCCGTTGGACAGGGAAACCAGACCAAGCACTGTCCCGTCGTTACGTCCCCGAATTCTGCCCGAGTCTCGTCTTTCGCCTTGATTCCGTCGCGACGCGGGAGTGACGCACTGTTACTAATCGCAGGGTCACCTAACGAAGGTTTCACCGATTCGCCACTCTCGGCATCCCAGATCCGCACGGTTCCGTCATTTGAATCTCCTATGACTTGTTGTCCGTCGGGACTGAATGCGACACGCCAGATTGGACTTTCATGGTTGCCAAGCACGGTTAGTTCAACGCCGCTCTCGGCATCCCAGATCCGCACGGTTCCGTCATCTGAGGCGCTGGCGATTCGCCCTCCATTTGGGCTGAAGACGACCGCGTTGATACACTCGTCGTGGCCTCGCAATGCTAGAGGTTCAGTGGTGTTCTCGGCATCCCAGATCCGTACGGTGTGATCACCAAAACCGCGGGCGATGCGACGCCCGTCCGAACTGAACGCGACACTGACCGCCAAACCTTCATGGTCATGCCGCCGGGCAAGCTCGTCACCACTCGCAGCATCCCAGATCCGCACAGTGCGGTCCCACGAAACGCCAGCGAGTCGCCGTCCGTCCGGGCTGAAAGCGACACACTGGACGCCGGCGTAATCTCTTGGCAGCAGCACTCTTGGTTGGGCGGCGTTCCGAACATCCCAAATCCGCACGGAACGATCGCTAGAACAACTGGCGAGTCGTTGTCCGTCCAGGCTGAAAGCGACGTACGTGACATACCGTGAGTGTCCGCTCAGCACGGTCGGCGGAGCATCACTTTCAACATCCCAAATCCGTACGGTGAGATCTTCGGAACCGCTGGCGATGCGTCGCCCGTCCGAGTTGAAAGCAATACACTTGATGCCTCCTCCATGTCCGCGAAGCACATGAAGTTCGGTGCACTTGTCGGCGTTCCAAACCCGTACCGTGCCATCCACAGAACCGGTAGCGATGTGTCGTCCGTTGGGGCTGAACGCGACGCTAGTGACTGGACCGCTGTGTCCTCGCAGTTGGGCCTGTTCTATGTCCTTTTCGACATCCCAGATTCGTACTGTGCCGTCGTGAGACTGAATGGCGATTTGTCGTCCATTCGAACTGCACGCGATACAGGTGCCCGACGTCCAGTTTCTGTGTATGACGGCCAACTGTGCGCCGCTTTCGGCATCCCAGAGCCGCACCGTGCCGTCGAAGGACCGGCTGGCGATGTGTCGCCCGTCCGGGCTGTACGCGACACCGTCGACCTTATCTTCATGTCCATAAAGCACGGCCAGTTGTCCTGTGCCGAGTTGTACCGCAGGCGGTCGTAGCGAGCGGAGCCAATGGAACCCAGGCTGGCGGCGTTTCTTCTCTGCCCACCAACTGCCAAGCAGCGTGTGGAGCTTCTTTCCGGGCTTGGCCCAGGGCGGCAGTTGTCGCGATCCTCCCTGTGGTTCCACATAGTGCTTGGCCGCCTCCGGGCAGTCGTACCACCAGCAACTGTTCCAGAGACACTGAAACAGCGTCATCGGGTGAGCATGAATGAAGTGCACGTCACGTTGAATTGCCTCCCGCAATAGCGACAATCGTCGCTTGGCGTCCGGTCGCCCCTGCGGCATCGCTTCGGCGGCTCGCCGGAAATCGTTTACCAACTCGAAAGCCATTCCCGCTTCTGCTTTGGCCTCCAAGAACGGTAACGATGTATCCGAGCAAAGCAGCGATTCCAACTGGTCCCACTGCCTGGACTCCATGAGATGGTGCGGCAGATGCGCGAGTGCGAAACGGCGTATTTCTCCCTCCAGTTCTAACCCCCGTTCGCAGGCTTCGGCGAGTCGGCGATGGCATTCGGGCGTGCCAAATTTGCCCAGTTGCCGCTTGATTTCTTCGCGATACCCCACGTGGTCAAATACCCAGCACGCGGCCGGATCGTTCTTGTCGCGCTGCTTGAAAAAACTGCGTGCCAGATCCAGAATCCGTTGCGATGTGCTGCGGTTCCACAGACCCAGAATCTGCAGTTGATCGCGGTTCAAGTCCTCGCGGGCCAGCGCCAGCACGCCCAGCGTCTCGCGAAACTCATCGAGGGAGATCCCGTCTTTATGCTCCGCCAGCCCGGCAGCGCGATCCCACTCGTCCGCAAACAACTTCTCTGCCGGCCGCAACCAGGGCTCCGGGTTACTCCGCCAGAGTTGTCGCTCGTCCGGAGTGCAGGCACCGTTCCGCAGGTTGGCCATCATCTTCTGCACCGTGAAGAACACCGGCGGGCGGTCCCGTTGGGGCGAAACGATGCGCTGGATCAGTTCCACGCTGAGCGGACTGCCGGGGCAGTTCAGATAGCGACCGATATCCTCGCGGTCCTCGAAGTACGCATCGAGATACCACATGTTGAGCGCCGACGGCCTCGCGACCTTCGTTGGCTCACGCCGGCTGGTGATCACCATGCCAAACCCCGGCGGCAGTACACGCGGCAGAACCTGTTCGAAGATCTCATTGTCGGCTTCATCCGCCCCATCGAGGTAGAGGATCTCCTTCACGGTGCCACGCTGAGAGAACCGCGCGCTCAACTGCCGCAGCAGTTTTTCCAGCTGAATTTTCGGGGCCAGCCCGGCCCACTGCTCCGCCTCGGCGGGCGTCTGCCAGCGAACATATTTGTACAGCAAATGATGGTACAGTCCTTCGGCAATCAGCCGCGGAACCGTACTGAAACCTCGCTTGCCGATGCGGTAATACACCGGCTGTTCGCCCCTTTGCCACGCGTCGTGGATCAGCTTCTCCATTAACGCCGATTTACCGCGTCCCATGCCACCCACCAGCAGCAGATACCCGGATGAGTTCTTCTGCATGAATTCCCGCACCGCCTTGATCACGTTCTCGCGGCCCGTGAAGTCGGTCGGCGGGACGATCGGCTGCAGATTGACATTCGGCCAAATTCGCTGCGCATACGCCTGCATTTCTCTCTTCGCTTCGTCGATCGTGCTGGCAGCGACGATGACATCTTCCGGATTTAGTACCACGCTACGGGCCGCTTCGCGCGCTTCACCCTCATTTTCCGGGTGCACTACGATCTGGCGGATTGTCCGCGTGCCGTCTTTCTTTCGCGAAAGAGCGGCCTGAACCTTCTCGGGTACGCCAGCTACACGCCCCAGATCACCCTGCGCGTCGATGGTGGCCGTCAGCGCGAGGCTCTCTTCAATCGGGGTGTGTTCCAGCAGTTGAATGAGCGCCGTCGTGGCCACCGCGCCGGCCGAATCCCCTTCAAGCGTCTTAGGCCAGCCCGGCAGCCAGTGCCGCAGGCCTGTCACCTGCCAGCGCACATCCACTGTGGCCGCGAGAGTCTTTGCTGTGTCGTTGGCCTTATCTCGAGCCACACGCCAAGCCAGCTGCAGCGAATCCAGAAAGTTTTGCTTGATCGGCGCCAGCCCCATCGTCCACGGGTCAGCAAACAATTCTCCCGTGCCATCTCCGAGCAGTTCCAACTGCAGTTGGACGACATAGCC
>CAIPEB010000251.1 GCA_903863885.1 uncultured Planctomycetaceae bacterium
GGTCCCCGCGGAGCGAAAGCGCCTGCTCAAAGCTAGGCGGGGGCCACAGCGTCGTCGGTGCTACCACTCAGGTCCAAACTTGGACCAGTCGATCCACAATGCCACGCTGACGGCAGCCGACAGGAACGCGATCCACGCGACGATCACGATCCAGTCGATGGCGTTCTGCCGGCGGTGGTACGATTCGGAGTTCTGCTGCTCGTACTCTGCGTCCGGCGTTGACAGGTAGTTCCGTTGGAGCTTGTTCATGGGTTCAGGGCCTTTCCAAGGGGTTGACGAGCCCGAAGCGGCGCTCGTTGTCTAAGCGGGCTTGGAAGCAATCGGCGCAGAGCCGACGGATCTTGGCCCTGCGGTTGGAGTTCCACCGCCACTCGGAATACGTGTACCTGCGGCAGTCGTCGCAGCGGACTCCGTTCTCATCGGGCTTCATCGCGTGCCACCAGCCATTCGGCAATCCTGGCATCGAAGGCTCCTCTCAGTGCGCACCCTGCCCACCGGCACTCTCCCTCGCCTCCCTCCCTCTGTTTCGTCTCCCCTGCCGGATTCCTTCGGTTCCCTCTTGCGCGCGCTAGCAGCAAGCTGGAAAACGGATGAAAAAGTCCGCAAGCAGAGCAGGTCGTCGAAACGTCGGTCGGTCGGGTCGGTCGATGCCCGATGCGTTTCTCGCCGGTTGTCGCGGTCGGATACTTTGCATCGGGTGCCACCCAATGGACGCTGGTTTTTCCACTCGGAGGGCCGTAGCCCCCACTTCCCAGGCCCGCCGCCGGAACTGCCCCGGTTCGCGTGCCCCAGTACCATCGCGGGCTCGGACGGCCTTGGATTCCCAGTGAAACCCGCGTGTCTCTGGTGGCCGTTCCTCCGCTGTTTCCTGCGGAAGTGGCCGGGGCGGCGGAGAACGAAAAAACCCGCTGCCTCAGCCTGCCAACTCCACGCATCACTTTGGAGCGAACCTTTCGGTTCAGGCCGAGGCAGCGGGTTTTCGAGTTCTCACTGCCATCATGCGTGATGCGCGTTGTTGGCATGGTCAATGTCCTATTCCGGCAAGGCGTTGTCAAGAGCAGTTTCCAGAAAAATCACTGCTCGTCATCTGGGATGTGGGCTGCCTGCTGAGCCGTTATGCAGCGGCGACCTCGTGTTTCTGTGCCTCTCCATGATAGCGTCTTGTCGATAACTGGCCTCGGCAACAAACCCTTCGACAACTGCTGGCACCCAACGCAGTACTGTGACTGCTGCTTGCCATTTTTGGCTGGCTTTATCGGTTCCTCTCCGCAATACCAGCAGATCCCGCGTGCTTTGTAGGCTGGTTTGCAATAAATGCATACCGGAATGTGCTCTGGAATCTGGCGGTCGCAGTCACGGCATTTGTGCAGTCCTTCACTCACGGAATTCTCCTTTCACTCCGGCAGCGGCAGCCACCCGGCCTTCTGCAGCTTGTCCCAGTTCATCGGGAAGTTTCCGTGCTTGACTCCGGCATGCGTGACCTTCAGCCCGCGGGTCTGCTTCACGTCCTTGATCCCGTGCAGTCGGAACGTCTTCTCCCACCAGTACATCCGCAGGACCATGCTCTTGGTCAGAGGGTACGACAGGTTCGGCGACTTGTGCGGGATCTTGCAGTCCTTCAGGACCACCAGGTTCAGCCAGTCGGTAACTTCCTTTTGCGAC
>CAIPEB010000252.1 GCA_903863885.1 uncultured Planctomycetaceae bacterium
CAATCGCAGTCACGGCCGTATCTTCCATCGTTTCTGCCAGATCGTACCACCAAGCAACGATCGGATCGCCCTCGGTTAAATGATTCATTTCCAATCGCTTCTTGCATGACGGACAGATGACGGCCCCGATGTTCTCACCTTGATCGATGAACTCAATCTCGTCGTAGATTTCCGCCTGAAAGTCTTCGCCCTCCGGAAAGAATGATTCGAGCAACGTCAGGGCGTGCTTGTGAGTCCGACTCGGCGGAACGTGATCTGGCGACGTCGGGATTATCTTCAGGTAGTCGTCTGACATAGTTTGAGTGGCCGAACGACAAGGATCACGCGGGCGGCCCGCGAGACCCTGCTAGACCGAACGACGCTGTGGCCGCCTCGCGTGCATCCTTTTGTTATTGCGTTGTGTAGCCTCGTTCATTCGGATGAACCCACCCCATCGCGACCAGGAAGACGATTGAAGCGAACGCGATCGCCAACAGAATCCAGAAGCTGAGCGTCAGTCGGAAGACAAGTGGACTGTCATTTCTCGTTACTGTGTACCAGTTCGTCTTGATTTCGCCCTTACGATAGCAATCGACGATGCCTATCGACAAGCATGCGCCGATCGCAATCGCTCCAACAACGCGAATCCAGCGAGGTTCAAACAGCAACAAGCCCCATCCGATTAGGAACATCGTTCCCGACAGTATCGCAATTGCATGATTTCGCCGCAGGTAGCCAAAGTAGCTCGCTTTCGAGTTTTCATTCCTGGGCATTTGCGAAGCTCATTTTCCGCCGGCGGCATCTGTATACCGCGAGCATCTTCCCGCAGCATAAGCAATAACGACCATCGTCACCGGGCCGCGCCGGATGACGCTTCCATTTTCCAAGACCGGATCGCGGCTCCGGTGCACGATTTGGTTCGGCTGACCTCGGTTTGCACCCGATGTCGCAACGAATTCTTCCGCTTCTTCTCCGACGACTTCTTTGTATGTCGAAGCGAAAACGGTGTAAGGTGGCTACTTTCGCTGGATGATACATTGAGGCAGTGCCTCTCGCAACGCAGCAATCGCTGAATCACTGACGTCGGTACGAGCAAGCGTCAGCTTGCGGAGGTTTTTCAGGCCCGTGAGATGTATCAGTCCGGCATCTTCAAAGTGCGATCTGTACACTCCCACGTAGAGTTGTTCCAGGTTGGCGAGCCCAGAAAGATGGACCAATCCTTTGTCCGTGATGTTTGAATACCCGATCCATAGGAACCGCAGTTCAGACAGCTCCTTCAGATTGGCCAGTCCGGTGTCCGTGACATTTACCACGCACGGCATTTCAAGTCGTTGGAGGTTGTGCAGGCCCTTCAAGTTCACAAGGGTCGCGTCGGTTGCTTTCGCATACCCGAAACTTAGCGCAATCACTTTTCCGTGCTCATCTCGTTGAATCCGCGCACCAAGCTTTTCGAGTTGGGCGACGGAATTGCCGTCATCCGGCTGGGCTGGAACAGACGCGGCGCTGGCAAGAGCCCAAAAGGGGCCTGCGGCAAAGAACAGAATCGAAGATTGCAGGTAACGCATGACGCAATCACACCTTCTTGCTTTTCCACGGTCGCACTAGGTTCTCACCGCCGCTTCGCATCAGCGGGCCGGCGCAGAATGCGTTGATTTCAAAACCGACCCGACCGCCGGCTCCGCTGCATGCGATTGATTTGCTCTGCTCTACTCTTTATCCTCCCATCGTTTGATGCGGCGCATGGTTTGGGAGTCGTCTGCCTTGTACAAACCACGGAGTTCTTTCCTCGACAACACTCGCTGAGTGAGATGAGACTGTGATTCAAGCACAACGGTAAAGTGATCATTCTTTCGCGGGTTGACCTTCCCGTCAACCTCACCATTCTGGACAGCAGTACGGAAAGCTCCGGGATCGGGCAAGAACATCTTCAGCTCATTATCGCCAATTCGTCCGATGCGAACAAATCCATACGCATCATCGTCGTCGGCCCCGAGCAGTAAGTACGTTACACCATCGACTCGACGGGCCGTAACTTTATGGTTCTGAACGACGAATTCCTTCTTCTTACCATCCCAGACCAGGGAGCCAACGATCAGCTTATTGTCTGCCAGCAACCGGACGTCGACGACCTCCGACTCCTCGTTCGTCCATCGACCCGTAAAGAAAGACGTCTCAGCTTGTGAAAGCGGTTCCCCGATTCGACCGTTAAGCACGACGCAATCGCAGCCAAGTGAACAGGCAACCACAATAAAGCAAAGCGGAGTGATGAGGCGGTTCATAGCGGCTCCAAGCCGAACGAATTGCGATCTATCCGGCTGTACTCGGCCGGATAGATCG
>CAIPEB010000253.1 GCA_903863885.1 uncultured Planctomycetaceae bacterium
AAAAATCTATTTCACCCTCCCGCAATGCGGGAGGGTCGGACGCGAAAGCGTCCGGGGAGGGTCCGTTCGCCCTCTCCGGCTCTGCCGGGCCGACTCTCCCCAAGGGGAGAGTGAATTCTAAAACACCTTCTGAGTCCTTGGGGCCGTCATGTTGCGACTCAGGCTGAACAACCGTTAGGTGTCGCAACCGTTTGGTGCCGGGCGTCCGGACATTTGTGGCAAAATGCGAACCAGAGTCCTTCGTCCCGAAGGGACAGACCTATCAAAGCCCGGGGCAAGACAAGGCGAGCGCGGCGAGACTTGGCGTAGCCCCGGGTTACGGGCCCTCATTTGATCAGCGAGTCCTGAAGGGACGGCCCTGACGAAGACGCGGCGTTCTTAGGGCCGCCACGTTGTGGCTATCGTTGGGTTTGGACCGCGTACCCAGGGCAGCGACTACGCTCGCGATGCTCGCGTTGTCTTGCCCCGGGCTTTGATACGGCCGTCGCTTCGCGACTGAGTTCGGGAAGCCAAGATCATCGACATTCGCCTCGGGCGACCCGACGTTAATCGAACCCAACGCGGCGTGGACCGGCAAATGAAGCTTGCTTTCTTCTCGTCGGAGCCGCCGCACTCCAAAAAAATCACGAGTTGTCGGCCGGTGTCCTGACGGGCCCACCTCTTAGCGGTTGACCCTGTTTTCGCCCGTGGTTACACTGGCTTTCTTGCCAATACGGTGGGCGTAGCTCAGCTGGTTAGAGCGCTAGACTGTGGATCTAGAAGTCGAGGGTTCAAATCCCTTCGCCCACCCCTTTTTGTCCGTGTAAGATCCGTGCCCTCTGGGGAGTCCGGAGTCTGCAGTCCGGAGGCAGATCGATAGGGCACGACTCTTATCCGTGAAGATCCGTGCCCATCCGTGGCCTCCCCCTCTTTCACTCGGCCTTGCCCGTCAACGGGCCTCGCTTCGCCGGACCGAAGGTTGCGTCAGCCTCGGAACTTAGCGTTACCCGGTCGCCTTCGAACTTCAATCGCAGCGTGATCTGCGAGGGCGTCTCGTAGGCACACAGCCGGATCACGCAAGTGTCGTCCGCGGCCCAGGCCACGGTACCGGCGACCGGTTCGTCGGGAAGGTCGCCGAAAACCCCTCGCCCGCATTTCCAGTCGCGGTAGCCGCACGGGTAGCACGACTCTTTGCCCGCGATGCGCGTGACCAGTGTCACGCCGTTGGGTGTATCGCCGGCGGCCAGCGTCAGACTCTCGAGCTTCTGATCGTTCTGGGCAAAGACGAACTTGCGTCCCGCGATCTTCGCGGCCAGCGGCGAGGTTTCCTGCCCGTCGGCGGTTCGCAGTTTGAGGCTGCCGAGCTTCTGTGCCAGTTGTTTGCAGTGCACTTCGTCGGCAGGCAGAGTCTCGGATCGGAACGCGGGCAGCAGCTTGTCCCAGACCAGATTCAGCACGGCCTGCATGTCCTTGACGCCGCTGGTGATCGCGATCACCGCATCCTGCTGTGGCAGCACGATGCAATACTGGCCGAACGCGCCGTCGCCCCGGTACGCGCCGTGCCGGCACCGCCAGAATTGAAAGCCGTAGCCCTGATCCCAGTCGCTCTGCGGATTGCTGCCGTTGGAGGTCTGGCGCGAGGTGGCCAGGTCGATCCACTCGGGCGGAAGCAGTTGCCGGTCCTGCCACTTGCCCCGCTGCAAGTACAGTTGGCCGAATCGGGCGATGTCCTCCGTGCGCACCCGCAGTCCGTAACCGCCCAGCGAGATGCCCTGGAAGTTCGCATCCCACACCGGATGCTCGATGCCCAGCGGCTCAAAGAGCCGCGGCCGCAGATAGTCGAGCACGGTCTGGCCGGTTTGCTTCTGGACGATCGCCGAGAGCATGAAGGTCGCGGGCGTGTTGTACTTGAAATGCGTGCCCGGTTTGTGCGGCACCGGGTTTTCCAGGAACGCTTTGGCAGACAGTTTGTTTGCCACCCACGAGATTTCGTCCTGGTGTCCGGCCGACATCATCAGCAGGTCGCGGACCCGCATCGCTTTGAGGTTGTCGCTCGGGTTGGCCGGCGCATCCTCGGGAAAAAACTTCAAGACTTCGTCGTCGATGCTCAGTTTGCCTTCGGCCACGGCAAAGCCCACGGCCGTCGAGGTGAAGCTCTTGCTCAGCGAGTAAAGCAGATGGTTGTGCGCCGCGGCATAGGGCGTCCACCATCCCTCGGTCACTACCTTGCCGTGCCGCACCACCATCAGGCTGTGCATGCCGTCCAATTGTTTGTCGGCTGCGTCCACAAAGGCCAGCACATCCGCGGACGACACTCCCTGCGCTTCCGGCTCGCTCCGCGGAAATTCCGCCGCCGCGCCGATCGAAGTGAGGGAAAGAAAAATCAGGAACACAACCCCAGCACGTCGCACTTCATGATTCATCGCGTATCTCCGAAGTCGGTAGTCGGTAGGCGCGATCGACCGGCGCCGCGAGCGATTCTACCCCCTCACCCCCGCCCCTCTCCCCCAGCAAGCTGAGGGCGAGGGGAGAGCCATTTTTTTAATGGGGGTACTCGCAATAACTCTGTTCCCGCTGTCTCGCCTCACGCTCGTTTCAGATTGAATGGAGGAATGAAGCTGACTTTCCGGCAATGCGTTCTCCCCCTCGCACCTCGCCTTCCGCAGCATCAGAACCAACTCGTCCAGCCCAGTCCATCCCACAAAACATTCTCCCCCCTCGCCCCAAACTTGTTTTGGGGAGAGGGGCGGGGGTGAGGGGCCGGAAGCGAGCTGATTCCAGATTTCTGCCACAGAATCCCTAGAGTCCAGGGTCCGGAGCAAAGCGAATACACACATCCGGCATCCGGCATGTCCTCCTTCTTTACCGCCGAAAGGCAATTATGTAACTTGTGTTTCCAGTTACTAGACCCCGAAGCAACGATTGACCGGACTTGGGAGTGGCTCGATGCGAGGGTGCACGAATTGGAAATGGGCGTGTGCGTGGCTGGCGGTAGCGGCCGGCTCGCTGTTTCAGGTTGTAAGGGCAGGCGAATCGCGGTTTGCGGCGACGAACAGCCGCAGCCAATATGCGCACTGGATTGATCTGTACGACGAGAGCGATCACCGCATCGATCCGACGGATCCCAATGCTCCGCCGTATTCGCCGCTGAGGACGTGCGGTCGGTGTCACGACTACGACGCGATCTCGCACGGTTATCATTTCAACGCGATCGACAAGAACTCCGAGAAAGGCCGCTCGGGCGAACCGTGGATCTGGGTCGATCCCCGCACGGGCACGCAGATTCCGCTTTCGTATCGCGGATGGACCGACACATTCGATCCCAGAAAACTGGGCATTTCCGAATGGGAGATGGTGCTGCAGTTCGGCCGGCACATGCCGGGCGGAGGTCCGGGCGAAGTCGGCACGCCTGCCGAAGGAGCTGCCGGGGAAGCCGCAAAAGCGCCGGCCAGGCCGGCAAGCCGCTCGGCGCGAAAGTCGTCCGCGCAGGCCGCCCGCTGGAACGTGGCCGGTCCGCTGCACGTGGACTGCATGGTCTGCCACAGCGCGAACATGAGCTTCAGCCTCGAAGCGTGGCGCGACCAGATCGCCAAGAAAAACTTCGCCTGGGCATCGACCGCCGCGCTAGGCATCGGCACGATCCAGGGCGATGTGGCCGAGTTGCCGGAAGGTTTCGATCCGTCCAAGCCGGTGGAAGGCGACGGACCCAAGCTGCCTAAGACAACCTACTCCGCCGGATTGCTGAACGGCGAAAAGAAGTTCTTCATCGACATCGTGCGCACGCCGAACAACAACGCGTGCTACAACTGCCACACGACCCGGCTGGTCGGCAAGTCGGCCGGGCCCGACTGGACGCACGACCAGGACATCCACCTGCGGGCGGGCATGAAATGCTCCGACTGCCATCGCAACGGCATCGACCATCAGACGGTCCGCGGTTACGAAGGTGAAAAGCATCCTACGGGCGTTTCGATCGCGACCCTGTCGTGCCGAGGCTGCCACCTGGGTGAAGGCTCCGGCGACGACTTGAACGTGCAGGGCCGGTTCGGCGCGCCCAAGCCGCTGCACAAGGGCCTGCCGCCGCTGCATCTCGACAAGCTGTCGTGCACGGCGTGCCACAGCGGTCCGCGCATCAGCGCCGAGGCCGTGCAGGTCCAGACCGCGATGGCTCACGGGCTTGGCCTGCCTTCGCACGAATACTCGGCCGAGAGCGCGCCGGGCATCGTGGAGCCGGTCCTCATGCCCGATGACCAGGGTAAGCTCTATCCGCACCGCATGGTGTGGCCGGCCTACTGGGGCACGATGAAGGACTTTAAGGTCAAGCCGTTGCATCCCGAAGCGGTCAACGAAGCTCTGCGGCGGGCGATTCGCGTCCGTCGCGGCTCGACTTTCGCCGAGACGATGGCTGAGGTCAAGCTCACGGCCGCGGACAAGGCCAAGGCCCTGGGCGAAGCGCGTTCCCGCACGCCCGACTCCGAACTGACCGAACAGGAAAAAGCCAAACTGGCCGAATTCTCCAAGGGACTGGCCGCCGAGGCCCTGTCCAAGAAGCTGGCCGAGGCGCTCAAAGCGCTGAAGACCGCCGTCAAGGAACCGGGCGCCGAACCCGTCTACATCGCGGGCGGCAAGCTCTACCACCTGGTCAAGGAAGGCGAGGTTGAGATCACCGAACCGCCGGCCGCCAAGCCTTACGCCTGGAAGCTCGGCCACGATGTCCGACCCGCGCGTTCCTCGCTCGGTGCGACCAGCTGCTTTGACTGCCACGCGATCGGATCGCCCATTTTCGAGAGCAAAGTGACCGCGATCAGCCCCGTGCCGGACAACAAACCGGCCACCCGGGCGATGCACCAGCTGGAAGGCCTCGACAAGCTGAGACTCGACGCCTGGAGCCAGTCGTTCCAGGGCCGAGCTTCGTTCAAGTATTTCGCCCTCGCCGCGATGAGCGTTGTCGCCCTGATCATGCTCTCGTACTCGATGAAGG
>CAIPEB010000254.1 GCA_903863885.1 uncultured Planctomycetaceae bacterium
CGTCAAAGCCCAGGGGCACATCAAACTGATGCGCCAGTTCGCTCAAGCGACGGAAAAACTCATTTGATGCAACACGCTGTCCACCAGCGCCCTGCAGAGGTTCAACCACGATGCCAACGATCTCGCGATGGTAGCGGCGCAGCAGGTCTTCCACGATCTCGAGACTATGCCGGGTTCGCGCCTCGTTCCGTTCCGGCGGATCGTCACCATCCAAATCGGGGAATGGGACCTGGAGATTGCCAGGTATGAAGCCGTGGAAGTCTTTGGTGATGATTGGGTCGTGGCTGAGTTGGGTGACGTTCAGTGCGAACACGGTCCGCCCATGGAATGCTTGGTCAAAATACAGGATTCGCCGGGTGCCCGGGAGGCGGCCGGCGGCCAGGCACTTTTGATCGTGGAGGTTGATGAAGTACTTCAGCAGGTTCTCGACCGCTTCCGCGCCTGAGTTCACCGCATAGACCTCCAGACGCGGGTTCTTCATGCAGGCAGGTGCCAGGGAGTGGAGCAACCGATAATACGCAAGACATTCTGAGGTAAGGAAATCCGGGTTCGCCAACTTGTTGTTGGCCGCCAACGTAAGCCGGCGCAGGTAGTTGGGCTCCTGAAGACCTGGATGGTTATAGGCAATGAGCTTGGAGCCGTACATCCCGCCCCAATCGAAGATCCTCTGCCCATCTGCTGTGGCCAGCCAAAGGCCTTCCGATGCCCCCAGGTCAACGACGAACGGGTAAGGTTCGGAGACCACGTACTGGGCCAATTCCGCTAGTTGGCTCTGGCTCTGCGGGCCTGGGAAGCTGGGCATGGCGGGATAGTTGGAATGATTCAGGGACCAATCAGTTGGGGACAGTCAAGGTCTTCTCCCGCGGCGTTGGGTTGGGTGGTGCGGAGACCCCGGGGAGCTTTGCGCTCTTGCGGTATCGGTCCAATTCCAATCGCAGCCCGCGCAGTTGTGGGTTGGTGTCCCCACCATTGGCCTCAACGGTTTTCAGGAGAGTTTCAATCAGTTCAGCGGACTTCGCGGGGTTGCCGTTCGCGGCGTGGGTCTTGGCCAAGCAAGAGACCATGGCCGCATCGCGGTAGTCGGTTTGCTGGCATGCGCTCTCAGCGAGCGGTAATGCTGCAGCCTTGTCCGAAGCACTTGGCCGGGCCTGAAGGACACCAGCGAGTTGGGCAAGGATCGGCGGGTCATTGCGGTAGATTCCCTCGGCAAGTTTGCGACACTCGCTTCGCGCTGCCGCTTCATCGAGTTGGAACATCAAGCTCAACCGCAATGCCGCGAAGCTCCGCCCAAGCAATGGATCGCCCTGCGTGGCGGTCTCAATGGCTTGCAGAGCTTCCTTTGGTCTGCCGGCTTTTCTCAAAGACCCAACTTTCTGTCTCAGAGCGAGTTCAGGAGTTGTTTGTATGGAGGATCCTGGATGCCAAAGCGGTGAAGTCACACGCCCCAGCACAATATCCAGATCTTCGCCGGGCGGACCCTTCCATGCGAGTTTGCCGTCTTTCGAGACCACAAACGCTGCGGGAAGGTTGGTTGTGCCAGACGCTTGCAGCCATGCCTTTCGCGTAGGTTGGTCTAGCGAATCGGCAGCAAAAGAGAGACGTGTCCGGCCTTGCCGGTCGCGAGCATTCGCCGTCAGGTACTCCACCAAATGGCTTGGGGGTCCATTCGTTTCCCCGGTCCAACAGCCGATGAGGGTGGCTGATCCGGCGTATTCGCGAGCGTACTGAACCAAGTTGGTCAACGCCGTAGTCTCGGCGCTGTTAGTTGATGCAATAAACTCAACCACATATACTTGCCCGGTTGAGAACACCTCGACAGCCGGCCCCACGAGCCACTGGATGCCACTCAAAGACGGCGCAGGTTTCCCGGGAATCAGGGCGCGATCGCTCGCTGCGGTCGCCAGGCCGATAGACAGGCACAAGGCAGCATGGACAAGGTGGAATCTCAGACAAAACATGGCGTTCATTTACAGTAGGTTGGCGGTTGCCGCACGAGAAAGTTGATCCGCTTCTCAAGTGGGTTGAGCATCGTCCTGAGGCTGGCCATCACAAGAATCACAGTGAACAGAAGAGTTGGCACTGACTCCTGTGGATCGGCGCCTCAACCACACCGTCAGGATGGAAATATCCGATGGAGACACTCCTGAGATGCGTGAGGCTTGAGCAACGGTCGTGGGGCGGATGGCTTTCAGTTTGGCCCTTGCTTCAATCCTCATGCTCGGCACGCAGTCGAAGTCAAAATCGCTGGGAATCGGCAACGATTCCAGACTCTGCTTCCGGGCAATATCCTGCTCTTGGCGCGAGATGTAGCCCTCATACTTCACCATGATCTCGACCTGCTGAGCTGTCTCAGCATCCAAGTCTGTCTGTCGCCCAGGCAGCGTCTTGTAAGTGATTTCTGGCCGACGCAGGAGTTGCTGCAAGGTCTCCCCTTCAAATCGGTTTGAGGCAAGGCGTCTTAACTCGGCTTCGATTGCATCCTGCTTCCTGACCACTTGCTGATATCTGACACCGCTGAGCAAACCGTTCTTGTGCCCGATCTCAGACAATCGCAGGTCTGCATTGTCTTGACGGAGAATCAGGCGGTATTCCGCCCGGGAAGTGAACATCCGGTAGGGTTCGTTGGTGCCTTTGGTGACCAGGTCGTCGATCAAAACCCCAATATAGGCTTGATCTCGGCGAAGAATCAGCGGCTTCTCGCCCTTGACCCGCAGGGCGGCATTCATCCCCGCCATCAATCCTTGGGCCGCCGCCTCTTCGTAACCTGAGGTGCCATTGATCTGCCCCGCCAGAAACAGATTGCGGACGGCTTTCGTTTCCAGACTTGCTGAGAGTTGCGTCGGAAACGCAAAGTCGTACTCCACCGCATAGGCGGGGCGTACGATTTCCGCACGTTCGCACCCAATGATCGTTCGCACCAACTCTACTTGGACCTCGAACGGAAGGGATGTGGAAAAGCCATTGATATAGTACTCGTCCGTGGCAATTCCCTCTGGCTCCAGAAACAGTTGATGTTGTTCCTTCTCAGAGAACCGCACGATCTTGTCTTCAATGGACGGGCAATAGCGCGGCCCAACCCCCTCGATGATCCCTGAGTAAAGTGGCGACTCGTGCAGATTTTCTTTGACCACTCGTGCTGTCGCGGCGGTTGTGCTCGTAAGGTGGCAGCACATCTGACCGTTGATCTGCTCCAAGACCGATCTGGCCGGGTTTGTTCCACGTGGA
>CAIPEB010000255.1 GCA_903863885.1 uncultured Planctomycetaceae bacterium
CAGAATTCGTAGTAAGGTCCGTTTTGACGTATTTCTTCAGGAACGCCATACCAGTTGCAGAGGCGGTCGTCCCATTCCAGCCTGTTGTTGCGGAAATTCCAACTCCAGATGCCGATACTTCCGGCAGTGGTGGCCAACTGCAGTCGCTTCAGGGCTTCCTGCAGCTGTTGCTCCGCCTGTTTCTGCTCCGTGATATCCACGATCGTGCCGACGACTCGGCAGGGTCTGCCGCCGGCGTCCCAGGCCACGACCTTTCCGGAGCTTCGATGCCAACGCACTTCGCCCGACTTGGTGACCACCCGGTGCTCGACTTGATACGCGGGAGAAATGCCCAGCAGATAGTCCACGAAGGCCTTCAACACGGCCGAGGAATCATCGACGTGCAAACTACCTTCCCAAAGCGACTTGTTGTCCTCAATCTCTTCCGGCTCATACCCAAGCAGCCTGAAGGCTTGGTCGTTGCACACGACCCTTCCCGTCACCAGATCCCTGTCCCACAGTCCCTCGTTGTTGGCTTCGAGAGCCAGACGCAGACGCTCTTCGCTCTCGCGCAGCCTTTCTTCGATTTCCCGTCGCTCGGTGATGTCCTCGATCAGTGACAGATAGGTGCAGCCGATGTTTGACTCAACTACCACATGCGCGATCGTGACGTTGGCCCAAACGGCCGTTCCATCCGGCCGAATGTAGCGTTTCTTCATCTGGACGCTCGGCAATTCACCGGCCTCCAGCTTTGCCAGCTGCTCCAGTTGCACCTGAACGTCATCCGGATGAGTGATCTGCGTCCAGTTGAGCGTGGCGAGTTCCTCCCGCGTGCGCCCGGTGATCTGCAGGAAACGTTCGTTGACCGCGATCAGATTCCCTGCCAGTCCGACGGTCAGTGACACACCGATCGGCGATTGTTCGAATATGGCCCTGAATTTCCCTTCAGACTGCGTCACCTGTTCCAGCGATTGGATAACGCGGACGTGTGCCGAAGCCAGATCAGCAGTGCGTTCGACCACCTTCCGTTCCAGTTCCACGTTCCATTGCCGGAGTCGCTCCTCCATCGCCAGGCGCTGGGTAATGTCGCGCGCAAGGGCCACATACTGACACCGCCCCTCCACTTCGAAACTGCTGAGTCGGACTTCAACAGGAATCGTCGTGCCGTCCTTGCGACGCTGCCGTCCCGAAAAAGTAAAGGGCTGCCCCGGGGTAACCTGACTCCAATAGGCCTGAACGTCGTCCGGTCCACCCGTCGTTTCCACATCGAAAACGGTCAGCTGCATCAGTTCCTCGCGACTGTAGCCGAGGCTTGCGCAGGCCTGCCGGCTGACATCAAGAAACCGCCCGGCGAAGTCGTGCACGAACAACGCGTCCGCAGCCTCGTCAACATAAGCGTGAAAGCGTGCTTCGCTCGCCCTCAGGGCAACTTCCGCCTGTTCGCGCGCAGTAACATCCCAGACGACGGCCAGCGCCGAGGGCTCTTCACCCTCGATGACCGGCAGACGGACCACGCGGCCCTGCCATGCGGCATTGGGGACTCCGGGAACTGGTGCACGATAGCTTTCGACTTCCCAAGGCTCTCCGGTTTCCAGAACTTGCCGGATCCTGGCTTCCGCACCCTCCCGGGCCGCTTCGGGAAACACCTCGCGATAGGTACGCCCGACCATGGACACGCCCCCGGCAACTGCGTGGAACGCGGGGTTGGCCAGGGTGTAACGCAACTCGCTTCCCTTGACCACTGCGATGCAGGCGCCCGAGTTGGCAACGAGGCCGTCAAGCAGAACCCGCAGCCGGCACTGCTCAGCCTCGCTCTCGCGAAGTGCAGTCTCAGTCTGCTCGCTGCGAGCCAATTGACTTTCCAGTCCGGCGATACGCTGCCGCAATTCGGCGAGTTCGGATAGCAATTGGTCCCTGGACTTTTCCTGTTCTTTCATGAGGACCCCGTTCGTGGGCCGTCTTCAAGGGATTTACGGTTGGACCATCGCGATGCGACTCGCGCCGCCTCACAATCGGCAAGTGTGCCGGCGGGATCACTCGGCCGGGGATTCCGGGGAGGATTCTTCCTCCTGGTTCGCAAGATGGATGCGAACTTCGACGCGGTTTCGATCGCCGTCACGGCGATACTTCAGCACGTCGACCATGTCCAGCACGAGGATCAGTCCGAGGCCGCCGTTTTCATAGTCCTCGGCGTGGACATTCAGCGCCGGGCCTTTGCGCGGATCAAAGGGCATTCCGTCGTCAACGATGCGCAGGACAATCTGATTGCCCTCGATCGCGAGTTCGATCTCAATGACGTGGGGATCGTCGTCGATGTAAGCGTACTGCAGAACGTTGACGATCAATTCCTCGATCGCGAGATTCACGGCGTACGCCGCGCGCTCGGGCACGGGATGAGCCGCGAGGTACTCGGCGACGGCGGCGTTGACCGTCTCCAACTGCGACAACTCGTTCTTGATCGACAGCTTAAGCACGTCCGCCGCAGCCGCGACAGGCACGTCCGCGCCGGGCGATTCGGCGCGAGGCTGGCTCCGGACCGGAGCCGCAACGGACTTGGCTTTCCCGCCGCTCAAGACATGAAGCGCTTCATCCAAGTCGCGGACGATTGGCATCAACAGCTCTGCCCGCGCCGTCTTGAGAACGCCGCCGACCATCCCCTGGGGATTCAGCAGGACCAGTTTGCGGCCCGCCTTTAAGAGTCGCTTGCCGTTGGCAACCAGCAACCCGATGCCGCGCGATGCAATGAAGTCAATCTGCGACAGGTCAACAATCGCCGAACCGCCCCCCGCCGCAACCGCGTCGGAAAAGGTCTTGTCCATCTGGTCCGCCGAATTGGTATCGAGGCGTCCGACAAGCACGAGGTGCGTAATGCCATCGTCGCGTACGAGAATCGTCATCTCCATGCGAATGCTCCTGATGGGTCGGCAACCATTCTACCGCAAACGCCGGAACAACTCGACAAGAACACCGGCCTGAAGTCCCGCCGCCACTTACCCCACCGGCATCCGCCCGCAGAATCCGCGAGCTTCCCGTCAGGGCGGAGAATGACGGAACCAGGCAATCACGTCCCTCCCGCCCGGTTCACGCAGTAGAGGGTCTTGCGGCCGCGCAGCAGTATCTGGCCGCCGGACACCACCGGCGAAGCGAACATCTCGTCTTCGAGCCGGTTCTCGCCCAACTGCTCGAAGCGGCGCGACGCGGCGACCACGGTGCAGACACCCGTTGTGTTGACCAGATAGACGCGCCCTCCGCTTACGAACGGCGATGCGCGATACGACCCGGCAATGCGATGCTTCCAGATCAGCGAACCCTGGCCCGCATCGAAAGCGTGAAGGATGCCGTCGTTGTTCACCATGAATAATATGTCGCCGGCGAGCACCGGGGACGGACTGTCGGACATGCCCTTATCGCTCGTCCAGACGATTTCCTCGTGCGGACGCACTCCGTCGCCGCGCGGCCGAATCGCAACGAGCGGATCACGCATTCCCTGAATCGCGTAGACGGTGTCTTTCCCCGCCACCGGGCTGGGAATGACGCGGTTTCCCGTCAGATCGGGCATCGACCAGAGTTGCTTTCCGCTCGACGGATCGTAGGCATCGAGCATCTGGCCGCCCATTACCACCATTTCCGTCCGTCCTCCGTGCTGCCAGAGAATCGGCGTCGTGTACGAGTCGCAGGGCTCGCCAACCGCGGGTGTGTTGCGGATTGTCTTCCAGCGCACTTCGCCGGTGCGCACATCGTGAGCGATCACATAGCTGTCAATCGGCTTGACTCCCAGATCTTTGCACGAGTCCTGCAGACAGATGGAAATCACGAGTCCGCCGTGCAAAACGGGACTGTTGGCGTGCCCCCACCAGATCGAGTACGGGCCCTCATCCTGCTGCAGATTCCGTTTCCACAGCAGCTTGCCGGCGAAATCGTAAGCCGCCAGATCGCCGTTGCCGAAATGCGCGATGACGCGTTCTCCGTCCGTTACCGGAGAGGGAGACGCCAGATTCTGTGTCAAATGGAACTTCGTCTGTCCCCGGTCTTCCCCCGACTTGTGCGTCGGCTTAGCCCGCGTGGCGGACGACTGGCCCACGGTTCGAGTCCACTCGACCTGCCCTGTCTTGCGGGCGATCTTCAGCAGCACCAGATCGCGATCATCGACCTGGGAAGTCACGAACACGGCGTCGCCCCATACGACCGGCGTACTGTCGCCCCATTCCGGCAAGGGACATTTCCAGGCAAGCCCCGACGTTTCGCTCCAGGAAAGAGCCAGAGGCTGATCCGGCACGATGCCGTCCCCGCCTGCGCCTCGCCACTGAGGCCAGTTGACCGGAACAGTCTTCTCGTCCGCGCGGCCAGCCAGCGCGACCGCCGCAACGAGGGAAAGCACGGATAGCGTGATCGAAGAGCGATGCCAACTCATATCGCAGTTCCGCCAGATGGATCGTGGGTCTTGCCGCAAACAATCGGTCGGACGAATTCCCGGCCCTGCCCCGGTGGGCAATGCAAAGAAGAACGGGTTCGCGCCGTTTCGTTCCGTCCGGCGGCAGCGATAAGGTACCGCGCCGCGATCGCTGCTGCCACGCTCGGGCCCCGGTCCGGCCCAAGTCACAACGCATCTTGCCAGAAGAAGCCGCCACGTCGAAACTGGGTGGCAGAGCGAATCACGGTAATAGACCGAGTGATTCATGCTTTGGGCGGCACAACAAGGAGGCCACGGATTCGCGCGGATTAACACGGACAAATTCAAGTAGCGTCGCTAGGGTGACCTATCCGTGTCAATCCGTGGCCTCTTCTCCCCCGGACTCCGGACTTTTTCGTACGAGAATCGAAGGAAGATCCTGATGACAACACGTGAACAAATGCTGCTGCATCCGCGAGACGAGATCCTGCAGACCATGCAGCGGATCTATCGATACCGCATGACGACAACCTCCGGCGGAAACCTCTCGATTCGTGAAGACAACGGCAACATCTGGATCACACCGGCGCGTATCGACAAAGGCAGCCTGCGGCGCGAGGACATTGTGTGCGTGCATCCCGACGGACGAGTCGACGGGCCGCATCGCCCGTCCTCCGAGTTTCCATTCCATCAGGCGATCTACGCGGCGCGGCCCGACGTCGGCGGAATCGTCCACGCACACAGCGTTGCGCTGGTCGCGTTCAGCATCGCGGGCGGCGTTCCCGATACTCGCCTGTTCCACAAAGCGAGGACCGTCTGCGGAGAACCGGCGTTTGCTCCGTATGCCCTGCCCGGCAGCGACGAACTGGCGGCGAACATCGTGGGCGCTTTCCAGCAGGGGCCGTATTGCGTGGTGCTGGAAAACCACGGCGTTGTCGTAGCCGACGAGGGATTGCAGGGGGCATTCGAGAGATTCGAGACGCTCGAGTTCACTGCCAAGACGATCATCAAGGCCCGCATGCTCGGCGAGGTCCGCTACCGTGCGGACGAACAACTGGCCGCGTTGAAGTCGGCGGCCGGTCCGCTGCGTGAATTCACGCCCGGGGCACCGAGCAGCACGGAGAAGGAGCTTCGCAGGCAACTCTGCGAATTCCTGCGCCGCGGCTATCGCAACCGACTCATGATCAGCACGGAAGGCACCTTCTCCGCAAGAGTGTCGGACGACTGCTTCCTCATCACGCCGAATCAACTGGATCGGCACACGGTCGGTCTGGACGATATGGTCCTCGTGCGGCACGGCGCGCGCGAGGCGGGCAAGACGCCCAGCCGCGCGGCGGTGCTGCACCGCGCGATCTACGCCCAACACCCTGACATCGCGGCGATTGTCAACGCTTATACGGTCAACGCGACGGCGTTCAGCGTCACTGCGGCCGAACTCGACTGCCACACCATACCCGAGAGTTTTCTGCTGCTGCGCGACGTCCAACGCATACCCTGCGGACTGCAGTTCACGAATCCCGAGCAGGTTGCGCAGCGGGTATCGCGGGACCGGCCGGCGGCCCTTCTCGAAAACGACGGAGTGCTCGTCTGCGGCACGAGCGTCCTGGATGCGTTCGATCGACTCGAGGTTCTCGAATCCACCGCGGAAACACTGATCAATGCCGGATTTATCGGCAAGCCTCAGCCCATGCCTCCGCACGTCATCGAAGAATTGCTTGCCCGCCGCACGTGACGTATCATTGCTGCGGCACGCAAATCCGGATTCTCCAACTGTCATCGAAGCTGTTCACGCCTGCCATAGACCGGGCTCCGTCCCATTCCGCCAAGGAACGAATCATGCAATCCGCATCGCATCCCAAATCGTCGTCGGCTCATTTCCTGCTCGCAATCGCGGCGCTGGCGATCACGGCAAACGTCGGCCAGTTGCGCGCGGCCGACGCCGCGTCGCAGCGCAAGCCGGTCATCCTCGACTCGGATATCGGCGACGACATCGACGATACGTGGGCCCTGGGCCTGCTGCTGAAATCACCCGAGCTTGATCTGAAACTCGTGGTCGGCGACTACGGCAAATCCGCCTACCGAGCGAAGATCTTCGCGAAGTTCCTGCAGGCAGCCGGCCGGACCGACGTGGGGGTCGGGCTCGGCGTTCGCCAGAACGCGGATGCCGTGGGACCCCAGGCCGACTGGGTGAAAGACTACGACTTGAAATCCTATCCCGGCAAGGTTCACGAAGACGGCGTGCAGGCGCTGATCGATACGATTCTCGCCTCGCCGCAGCGAATCACGCTCATCGCAATCGGCCCGCTGCCGAACATCGCCGAGGCGCTGAAGCGAGAGCCCCGCATCGCCGAGAAAGCGGACTTCGTCGGCATGCACGGCAGCGTCCGCAAGGGCTACGACGGCAGCAGCACGATCTCGCCGGAATGGAACGTCAAGGCTGATGCAAAATCCTGCGCTGCCGTGTTCAAGGCGCCCTGGAACATGACGATCACGCCGCTCGACACCTGCGGCGTGATCGTGCTCGATGGCCAGCGTTATGCGACAGTGCGCGACTCCAAGGATCCGATCGCTTCGGCGATCATCGCCAATTACCGGATCTGGAGCACTGACAAAGACAAGAAGAACGATGCCGCAGAGCACCGTTCAAGCGTCCTGTTCGACACGGTGGCAGTCTACCTCGCCGTGAGCCACGACCTGTGCAAGATGGAAAAGCTCGGCATCCGCGTCACGGATGACGGTTTCACCCGCATTGATCCTGCCGCCAAGCAGATCGAGGTCGCCACGGAATGGAAGGACCTCGATGCGTATCGGGATCTCCTCGTGAAACGTCTGACCGGCGCGGCTAATTGAAATCCAGCCATTCGATCCCCTGCTTCGACGCACGGAACTTCTTTGCACGGATGCTCGAGCGGTCGCCTTCCTCGTAGTAAACGATCAGCACGCTGCCGTCCTTGAGATTGACCATCGACGGATAGGCCCCGCCAACACCGTCCACCGGAACGTTGACGCTCCACGTGGCGCACTCGTCGAGACTGAAGTGCAGGCTCGTGTTGGGAACCCGATGCGCGAGCAGGATGACGTCGTCCCGCGTGCGCAGAAAATACGGGCAGTGCCCCTCGAACTCCATCGGCTTGCACACGGTCCACGTCGCTCCTTTGTCGGACGACACGGCAAAGGCCATTTTGGGCCGCAGAGCCGCGTACAGCCTTCCGTCCTTCAACTCGATCAAATCGGTTTCGGCATCGAGTCGCATGCCGCCGTTGTCGATGTCGACCGGTCGACACCAACTGCGCCCGCCGTCGTCGCTGAAAGTCACGGCTCCAAGCGCGGTCCCGCCCGCCTCTGCGTACAGCCCGAGAATAAGCCGCCCGGTCGAAAGCTCGCGTATCGGCGCGCTGCAATAGTAATCCTGCGAAATCTTCGAAGGCTCCGACCAGGTCTTCCCCGCGTCGGCGGAGGTCACCATCCACGAGCCGAGCCCCTCGTACGGGTTCGGACTGTTCTCGACCTTCTTCAGCGAAAAGAAATTGCAGACCAGCCGGCCGTCCTTCAACTGGGTGATCGAGGGATCCCGGTCGTCGTCGGGACCGTCGTACAGTGTGCTCGCCGCCGACCAAGTGCGTCCTTCGTCGCTCGACACGCAGCAACTGATGCGTCCGCCGCGCGGCAGGTTTGCGTTGGGCAGCGCGATGTGGCCGTATCCGGCATAGAACACACACATCAGGCGACCGTCCGCCATTCGGCACACGTCCGGAAATGCCTCATATCCGCCCGCACCGGCATCCTGGCACACGTAGACAAAACCGGCTTTGCCGCCGGATGTCTCCGACTTGCCCGTTTCCCCGGCCGTCGTCTGCCGGCCGGCTGATGCGCAACCGGCCCACAGCGCCAATGCAAAAATCAACCGCAGGTTGGTTCTCATGCGTGCCTCCCGCAGGTCAAGGCGTGCAGCACGAACCGGCAATAATTCGCAAGCCGGTTCGGTTTTCCGAGTGTTCGAGTTGAGTTAACATACCCTGCTGACGAAACGGCCTCCATCGGTGGAGAGTTGGGATGAACCACGTCGAACGATTTCGGGCCCTGATGGATTTCAAGCCAGTGGACCGTTTGCCCCGCTGGGAATGGGCCATGTGGTGGGACGAGACCATTGCCGCCTGGAAACGCCAGGGATTGCCCAGCGAATTGAATTCGATCTGGGATATCTGCTGTTATTTCGACCTGGACCCTTACCAGCAATTCTGGTTTTCGACAACCGATCCGACAATCGATGCGGTGCAGCACCATGTCGAAGGCATCGTTTCGAACATGGACGACTACCTGCGGGTCCGGCCCAATCTGTTTCCGGACCACAGCGCCGCGATCGAGTCGATGCGTCCCTGGCAAGGACTTCAAGCCGACGGGAACGCCGTGGTGTGGATCACACTCGAGGGGTTCTTCTGGTTCCCGCGCACCCTCATGGGATTCACCAAGATCAGCCTTGCTTATTACGACCAGCCGGAGTTGCTGCATCGGATCAATCAGGATCTGGTGGACTTCAATCTGAAGATCCTCGACAAGGTCGAGAAGACATGCGTGCCGACCTTTGCCACCATCGCCGAGGACATGTCCTACAACAACGGGCCGATGATCTCCGAGCAGCACTTCGACGAGTTTCTCGCGCCGTATTACCGGCAGATCATCCCGCGATTGAGAGACAAGAATGTCGTCGTGCTGGTTGACACCGACGGAGACGTCACGCGACTCGTCCCGTGGTTGCTCCGCGAGGGCGTCCAGGGAGTGCTGCCGCTCGAGCGCCAGGCCGGCGTTGACGGATTTACCGTCCGGCAGAAGTACCCCGAGGTCCGACTGGTCGGCCACTTTGACAAAATGGTCATGGACAAGGGTGAGGAGCGGATGCGAACCGAGTTCGAACGATTGATGCCGCTGATGAAAAGCGGCGCATTCATTCCCAGCGTCGATCACCAGACGCCCCCGCACGTCACGCTTGAGCAATACCGACTTTTCCGCAAGTTGCTCGACGAGTACACCGTGACCGGAGCATAAGCGGTCTTGCGCGACCTCGCTTCGGCCGCTCTCTGCGCAAGTCTCTACGGGACGACGGCAATCCGCCGGCGTCTCTCAACTCGATCACCCCAGCACAGAACTGATTTTGATGGCTCAGCATCCCGATGTGCGTGTCGATCTTCAACGGATGGAGTTCACCGGACAGGCTCGCGGCAAGTTCGAAGGCAAAGCGGTCTTCGTGTGGGGCGGCCTGCCCGGAGAAACGCTGACCGCCCGCGTTTCCAAGCGCCAGCGCCGATCGCTCAGTTGCGTCGCCGGCGAAATTCACGTTCCTTCGCCCCACCGCATCCCGCCGTGCGAGGATCACTACCTGACCTGCTCGCCCTGGCAGATTCTCTCCGAGGAACAGGAATTGATCTTCAAGGCTTCGCTGGTCACCGATTTGTTCGCCCAGCGATTCAAGCTGGAACTGCCGCAGTTTCAGGTTGCCTCGGGTCAGTCGTTCGCGTATCGCAACAAGCTCGAATTCAGTTTTACCGAAGGGACGGACGGGCTTTCGCTGGCTTTTTTTCAGCGAGAGAGCCATCGTCGCAAGATCGAACTTGACGGTTGCCTGCTCGGATCCGATGCGATCAACCGTGCGGCGAGGTTCGTGCGCGACGTGCTGCGCGCAAACCAGGTTGCCGCCGGCCAATTGAAGTCACTGGTACTGCGCAGCAATCAGGCAGGCCATGTCGCGGCCGCGCTGTACGTCACCGAAGCCATCGCCCCGGTCTGCGATCGCATCGCTGACAACCCGATCATCCGGGGCATGCGGGTCTTTTTCTCGAACCCTCTATCGCCCGCCTCGATAGCCAGCGAACTGCTCGAGGAAACCGGGGACTCCGTGCTGGAAGAGCAGGTTCTTTCCAGGAGATTCCGCTATTCGGACCGCAGCTTCTTTCAGGTCAACATCCCGATGTACGAGCAGGCGATTCTCGCCATTCGGCAGTTCGTCGCCGACTCGGAACTGGTCTATGACCTGTACGCCGGCGTCGGCACAATCGGCATCTGCTGCGAGGGACGCCACACCGTGTTCATCGAATCCGACGAGGACTCCGCGAGGTTTCTCCGCGAGAACTGCGAACGGAACGGAGTTCAGGCCGACATCGCGATGATGCCGGCCGAGAAAGCTTTCGATGCGATACCTCGAGACGCGTGCGTCATCCTCGACCCGCCCCGGGCGGGCATTCACCCTCGCGTCCTGAAGCGACTCATGGCAAGCCCGCCCCAACGATTGATCTACATGTCCTGCAACCCTCAGACCCAGGGCCAGGACTTGAGCATCCTTCAGACGGCGTATCGACTCGTACACTTCAGCGCGTTCAACTTCTTCCCGCGCACTCCGCGAGTCGAGACGCTCGCCGTACTGGACCGGATCGCTGACGCATCGGCCTCAAGAAAGGAGGCCACGGATGGACACGGATGAAACACGGAAAGCGTTGTCCTTTTCATCCGTGTCAATCTGTGCCAATCCGTGGCTTCCTCCCTCCAGACGGTTCGGAGCGCTCATTCCACCGGGCCGGGGGAGAAGTCTGAGTCGTTTACCCAAGGAGCGCGGACTTTTTCTCCTTTCATGAGTCTCTCGTAGAAGTTCCGCGTGGACGCGTCGGCATAAATGTACTCGTCGAATACGTGACCTTCGCCGAACATGCGGGGATCACTCTGCAGGCGAAGTTCCTCGAACAGCTGGTCTTGAAGTCCTTGTCTTACGGATTGGTGATCCGCCTGCTGCGCCAAATTTCGCATGCACTCCGGATCGGAATCACGACGATACAGTTCGTCGGCGGGGCGTTTGCCGAATGACAACATCCAGTGTTCACTTTTGCTGTCATTCTTCTGTTCCTGCAGAATCTCGGTTTTTGTCGGGCTGCCGTCGCAATTCAGATAGCCCGTTTCCGGATTACCGGCGGGCCAGCGCGAAATCTCGAAATTGTGCAGAAAGATCCAGTCCTCTTTCACGATGCCGCGTATCGGGTAACCCGCATCGTGCGGCCGTCCGACGTCGTGGCGTTCCTTTCCAATCAGCACATGATCGCGTTGCGGATTGACCCGGCCCGACCGATCTGAGCTGAAGATATCCGTCAGGCTGCGACCGGGCGAAGGCTGCATTCCTGTCGAGTTCCATTCAAGTCCCGCGAGTTCGATGAACGTCGGAGCAAAATCGATGAAGCTCACGAAATCGCTGACGACGCGTCCCGGTTTCCTGATGCCCTGTTTCCACATCACGGCCAGCGGCAGATGATTCGACATTTCGTACTCCTGGCCTTTGACACGCGGAAATGGCATGCCGTTATCCGCGGTGGCCACAATCAGTGTGTTGTCGAGTTGACCTGCGGCCTCCAGTTGCGCGAGCATCCGTCCCAGGTGCTGATCGAAATGTTCGAGTTCGAGCGCATAGTCGAGCATGTCGGTTCGCACTGTTTCATTGTCGGGCCAGAACTCAGGCACGCGGTCAATGTCCGAGATCTTCCTTCCGCCGGCGGATAGGCCGCTGCCGTATTCATAGCCGCGATGCGGTTCGAGGCATCCGTACCAGAAGCACCATGGCTTTCCGGCCGGGCGGGCTGCCAGGAAGTCGGCAAAATTGGCGGCGTAATCCACGGAGGCGATGCCTTTCGCCGGCGGCCTGGCCGTGCGGCCATCGAATGAACGGCCCGCTAACTGGCGGGGCTTGCCGTTGAGTTTCCCCGCTTCGCCGGGAGCCCATCCCTTGGCCGTCTTGCCGACAAAGTACCCGTGCTCCAGCAGAACCTCCGCATAGGTCTTGAATTCGGAGGGAAAGAACGGCACGTGATTGCAGGCTTCCTTCAACTGCCACGAGTTGCGGCCTGTGAGTATGCACGATCTGGACGGGGCGCATTTTGCATTCGGCGTATAAGCTCGCGTAAACAAGATCCCCTCGCGGGCGATCCGATCGAAATTGGGTGTGCGGACCCATTTGCATCCGTACGCTCCCATGTACGGATACGAAGCGTCGTCGGCGATGCAGAACAGGATATTCGGGCGCGAGTCCGTTTCTGCCGCCGTTGCCTGAACCAGCGCTATGCGGCCGACAAAGACAAGCGACATCGCGACCAACAGCGACCGCCGGGTAAACTCCATCGAAGCGACTCCCGCGACTAAGGGACTGACGAACCGTTGTCCGGCAACGTCGGGCAAACGGACGCTGCATCAAGGGCCGGCAAGTGCCGGTTGATTGTTTACAATGACTTCGTCTCGAGCGGCCATTTTTCGGATGAAAGGCAACTCTCATGCACGGCTTCAGAATATCCTTGGTTGTATTCCCGCTCGCACTTGCGATGCTGCTGCCGGGTTGTGTGAAAAGCAAAGCGCTGATCGACGATGCGGCTCTCCGGCAGACGATCGAGCGTTACCTGGACGCGCACAACATGGCATTGTCGGTCAAGGAGATCAAGGAACAGACGCTTTCCGCGGACCGCGAATTGCAGATCAAGGCCTCCCTCGTACATCGCGAACTGAAGGGTCCCAGCGTCACTTGGACGTTCTTTCTCCATGAGCAGCCCGCCGGTCAGTGGCAAGTGGTGCGGCACGAGGACTGACCGACCGCGTTTTGCCGGTCACCCGCTCAGTGCAACTCCCAGAACGTGGCCGATGCCGAACGTCACGGCGGCGGCGGCCAGCCCGAACAGCAACTGACGGATTCCCGAAAAGAAGACGCTTCGCCCGGTCAGCAGAGTGATTGCGGCTCCGATGCCGAACAGGCCGAAGCCGCTCAGAGCCAGGCTGCCCAGCACGGCGAATCGGTTCTCCAGAAACAGGAATGGAATCACGGGAATGATGGCTCCCACGGCGAACAGCGCAAAGGACGTGAGTGCCGCTTCCCAGGCCGAGCCGCCCAACTCCTCGGGATCGATTCCCAATTCCTCCCGCACGAGCGTATCGAGCGCCGTGTCTTCATTCTCGATCAGTTGCTTTGCCAGGATCTGGGCCTGCTCGGCCGAGACTCCTTTGGCCTGATAGATGAGGGCGAGTTCGATCAACTCCTGCTCCGGAGAGGCCTCCAGTTCAGCCGCTTCGATGGCAATGTGCCGCTGATACAACTCGCGCGAACTCTGCACGGAAAGCCACTCGCCCAACGCCATCGAGATCGCGCCCGCGAGCAAGCCGGCCGATCCGGCGATGAGTATGCCGCGGCTGTCCACGGAGGCGCCGGCCACCCCCATCACCAGGCTCAGGTTGGAAACGAGGCCGTCGTTCGCGCCGAGCACTGCCGCGCGCAGCGCATTTCCTCCGACCTGGTGATGTCTTCCCTCCAGGCGGGCCACGAGGCCGCCTTCCGCGCCGCGATTCGACTGCTCCTGGATGGATTTCAGGATGCGCAGGTGCGCGTCCTCAGACCCGCTTGTTTCGAGGCCCTGCTGCTGCCGCGAGTTCTTCTGGGCAACAGCCAGTCCGCGTTCCAGTTCAATCAGAGAAGACAGGATGATCTGCGGACCCCATCGTCGCGCCAGCCAGGCCAGCACTCTGGCTCGGCGGGAGGGAGTAGCCGCATCGGTTTCACCACCGGCTTCGAAGTGACTCTTGCGGATCGACTCCGCGTGCCCCTTCTCGATCTGGCTCATCTGCCTGTAAACGTTGGCCACATCGTCGCGATCGGCCATCTCGGCAAGTTGTTCGTAGAGGAACGCCGCGTCGATCTCGGTCTGAATGGCCGCCTGCAATCGTCCACGCGTTGATTCGTTCGCAGGTTTGTTCATGGGTCTGCTTTCTTCTGTAGACCAGCTTCGACACATGGTGCTGATTTTACGGACACTGCGGCGTGATAGGGAGGCAGTGTCTGCCGGAGAGGCGTCTTCCGGAGTCGCAGGCCGTCAAGCCGGCCGGATTGGCGGTTGACGCAGGGCCCACGGTGCAGACGCCCCCGAGGCAGAGACTGCTCGCAACGCATTCCAGACGGACGCCCGACAGGTTGTCATTCGCCGCATCAACCGGAAAACTGGACAGACGTCTTTCCTTCGAGATCCACTTGAACCGCATTGAATTCAAATCCGTACACGTTTCTTCGTTCGCCCGTCGCAGCCTGTTGATTGACACGGATCTGTGCTGGTGCCGCGGACAGGAACAGCAGCATGGCTCCCTTGACGCCATTCGGAGCCCGCAGATCCAGCACGTCTGATTCCACTTCCGCCTGGACGGTGCGGCGCAGGGTCTCCCACTCGAAGATCTGCGCATTCGTCCACCATTCGAGGCCCTGAGCTCGTCCGTAGTCAATGAGGGCCGCGAGTGCGTCGGCCACGCTGGGTTTCTGGATGTGCGCGGGGTGAAACAGGAAATGTGCCACGCCGTGATGGCGTGCCGCGGAATCAAGCAGGGGGCGGCCGTACTCGGCCGGGCACACGACCACGAGGTCCTGCGTGAGCATGTTGACCTCGAGGATCTTCATCAGGCGAGGCGTTTCCTGTTCGTCGTCGAGCGGAAAGTAGGGTTGTGATCCGCCGAGTGGAAAGCCGATGGAACCTTTCTTGCTGGGACCGCGAGTCTGGTCCGAGTTGATCCCGACCTCTTCGCACCAGCGGTAGAAGTCGAGGCGGCCTTCCCAGCGAGTGTAATGGTTCTTATTGGAAGTGATGTGGTCGAGACCGGCTTCCTTCAACAGCCACTCGTGCTGCATCACCAGATTCTCTTTCGACCAGGAGGTCTTCGCATCACCGGCCAAGGAATCGTAATGCAGCGCGATTTCGAACTGCTGGTCTCTCAGCGACCGGTAGAACTCTTTCGGATAGCCGCCTGGAAAGAGAGTGCACCAGGTTGACTTCACTTTGCAGCGGTTAACGCACTCGAGCATGGCCTTGGCTTTGTCGGGATCATTTCCGTCGGTGTCGTGTGACAGGTGCGCTACCGCCTTCAATCCGCGGGGCCAGTACCAGAGCAGCGGCAGAACGATGCCGTGCTGCCGCGCGAGGTGAAATATGCTCCTCAGGATGATCTCGCGCAGTTCGTCGCTTACCGGTTCGAGGAAGACGGGTACGTTGTCGGGCTGCATCGGCTGTCGGTCGAGCTGCCAGTCCAGAGCGAGTCCATCCTCGGCCTTCAGAATCCCCTCGTTGGTCATCGCTGTTTCGGCGGGATCAGGTCTTGCGTCCTGGAACACCGGATGGCCCTGCTGGATGTGAACGATCGAAAAGAGCAGGTCGGGGGCGAGCAGTATTGCAGTGCCGAGCCCGAAACGGTTCTCGACGAGAGCCTGACCCTTGGCCGTGTGATTTGCTGATTCGACGGTGGCCAGCGGTGTCGCGGAACTCGCGATTGCCGTGCATCCCCCAAAAACGTGCAGCGAGCTGCGCAAACCGGATGTGATCGGATGGTCGGCCGCGGACACGCGAACCCAGCCTTCGGCCAGGCGAGTGGTGCCGCGCACTCCGAAGACTTCATCCAGTCCCGACGTGCCGGCGATTCCGATCAAGGCGCCGCCGTTCTTGACGAATCCAGTCAGCACATCGCGCTGACTTGCCGTCAACCGCAAGTCTCCTGCGAGCAGGATCAGCGAGTTCGATTCGCGTGCGGCGGCGTCCAGTCCATCGGGCGACACCTGGCGGAAGAAGAGCCCGGCCCTGCGGAGGACTTCGGTGATATAGCACCATGTGGTCGCGCGTGGGTTTACGTCGCGAGAGACGTTTTGCGTCACGACCGAGATCAGCGAGTTGCGGCCGAGACGCGGTTGGGATCCTTGTGACCGCGATGCGGGCGTCTCGGCTTGATTGGCCCGGGCTGTAGTCAGGGGTCGAATTGCCAGACAACTCGCGAGTGCCGCGGCCCCCCGGAGTAAGCCGCGTCGACTGGTACGTGAACTCATGGAATCGCTCCGAGTTGCGTGCTGTGCAGTTCCGGTGGCCTCGCAGCGGCCGCCATGCGGTGCAGCTCTTTCGAGATTGCCCGGGAGGGGCCATCGGGAATGGCTCGGTAGATTATCCGGCAGACGGCGCGGAGGATCCACACGGCGGTTCAAATTTCAATTCCGCCAAACTCGCGTACTGCAGGAGTGCGAATCGGCCGGTCCGAAACGTTTCATCGGCGAGGCGTTTCTTCGTCCGCTTTCGCATCCTCGCCGCCGGCTTGCGATTGGATCGCGTTGTCGTCTTCCGGTCGTGGCGGTGCGGTCTTAAGTCCGGTGCCGCCGCATGCCGGGCATTCGAACCACGTGAGCACGAAACGGCTTTCGCCCTTGAAATAGCAATGTTGACCGGTGCCGTGGCACACTTCACACGGTTCGCTCATGGCAGACCACTATTCGCACGATGGCGATGCTCTTCCTGCGTGTTTTTCGCAATCATGACTGCCGCGTTGTGCAGGCCCACGGATCACTGCGGCTTGTTCTTCGCGGCCTCGGCGATCTCCCGGGAATCTAGCGCGCGTTGATAGAGTTTCAATCCGGCCAGCTGACCTGTAACGTGGTAGTCTGGGCTCGGCGAACCGCTGTAGGTACCGACATGCAGCTCTCCTGGCCAGACGGCGGTTGTCATGGGCGATTTCTTTTCGCCGACAAGCAGGCCGTCTTCGAAGAGCCGGGTGCTGCTTCCGTCGTAAACCGCAGCGAGATGAATCCAGCGGTTTTCGCCCGGATGCCCACCGTCGCAGTCAACTCCGCCGACGTGCCACCGCCAGACTCCGCCGAGTCGCTGCAGGAACCAGCCGGTCTGATTCCAGACGCCGCAACTGACCACAACGGGCATCCGGCCCGGTTGGTCGAATCGGATCCAGCATTCGACGGTCAGAGGCTGTGACAGGTCAAACATCTCACGGTGCGGAAACGTGACGTAACTGTCACCGGGCAAATTGAGTGTATCTTTGGCCAGAGTGGCATTGCCCTGCCGTTTGCCCTGGAGCACTTCGCCGCCATCGAGCGTCGCGGCGGGTTCACCTTCGTTGGAAAGGACGAAGACCGGACCTCGCACGATTCGGGCGGTTGCCTCGGCGATGTTGCTCGCGTCGCTTTCGTCGCCTCGGAGGCTTACGGTGCGGACCGAGTACCGATAGGCGGTGCCGTCCTGAACCGCTCCGTCCACGAATGCAGCGGCGGACACGGGTGCGGTGGTCAACCGCTGCCAGTTCGTCGCGTTTGCCGGACTCCGGTAGACGTTGTACCCGGCGATTCGCTGGTCGGGTGACTGCCACCGCAGACGAACTGCGGATGGCGCGGGGACGGCTCGCAGAGCTTTCGGAGGCTGTGGAGGCAGCGGAGCGGGCACGTCGAGGGTCGCGTACGCCGGCTTGCTGCGTCGGTCGCCCGAGATGAGCACGAGGGCGTAGTGCGCAGGGCCCGCGGGTGCGGTCCAATCGGAGAATTCGCTGAGCGGAGTTCGGACCAGCAGCGTCGAATCGCCGGGCGTGAAGTCCGCCTGTTGCGAACGATGCAGTTCGCAATTCAAACCGATGATACGAGCGGAGCGTTCCCAGGTCACTCGCACGCCGCCTTCAGGCAGTGGCGAGAGAGATGGCGGAGGCGCGTCGTTCGGCAGCACCGGAGGCGCGAACATGCGGCAGGCGCCCGGAATCACCTTCGCGCCGGGCATATCGACGCGAGGGCTTGCGAGAACTTGCTCGCGTGCGTCGCGCAGGATAGCGAGCATGGCCAGGTAGTGAGGATCCTGGGGCGAGGCCAATGAACTGACGGGCTGGCCGCTCGGATCGTAGGGCACGAAGGTGCGTTTGGGAAACTGTTCGGGGGGCAGCACGGCATGAGCGTACCCGTTCCATAACATATGAATACGCTGCCGGGACGCATCCACTTTTCGATCGCGGCAGAGGCCGAGCCCGAAACCGTCGCTGTCCTTGGGCAGAGGCGCCCGCAGAATGCGGCTCATCTCGGGCTGTTTCAGGTTGATCCAGTCATCCTCGAAGTAACTGATCTTCTGTCCGTCGCCGTGGCACTTGAGGCAGCCGCTGACCTGCATTTCCGATGTGAGCGCGGCTTGGATGTTCTTCCAATCGCGGATGGCGCAACCTGCTTCGGTTTCATCCCAGTTGCCGTGGTACAGACCGTTCGTGTCAATCCAGGCCATGATCAGGTCGCGTTCGCGGCGAGTCAGATCGGGGATGTATCCGTTGTGTCCGCGGACCAGCAACTCCGCGAGCGGTGCGGCGCCGGAGCCATGGCTGCGCGGCGGAAACAACTGCGACGACCACAGAGCGGTGCCGTTCATGCAATCGATGCCTGCAATCCAGTACGCAGTCAGCTGAGTCTCCAGGCGGTTGGCGAGGTTTTCGTAGCTGATGTTGAAATGTTCCGTCCACCCGCCCGAGAGATCCATGCCGGCGGCTATTCCCTTTTCGCCGCCGTGGCAACTGACGCAATGCTTGTCGAGGATGGGCTGGACCATGCTCGGATAGTCGACATATCCGCTGCCCCAGGATTCGGGCTGCAGTTGGCTCGGGGTCGCGCTCAGAATCTGGCGGGGGCCGCTGTTGGACGCGGAGCTGTATTTATGTTCGTGGCACCCGATGCACGAGCGGGTGGTGCCGGGCGCGGCCTGCACGAAGCTTCTCATCGAGTGGATCGTGCGGCCCTCGGCGTCGAGGGCCTGAAAGAACACACCTCGTCCCACGGGCACTTCGAAGTAGGCGGAGCCGTCTTCGGCCACGGGGACTACGCCGAGGAAGTTCTTGACATTGAAGGCGAGGGCCGCGCTGACGAGGAATACCTGATTGTAGGGACTGCCTCCCATGAGTGTCGGACTGACTCGCGACGTTTCTTCGAGCACTCGCAGCCATTTCACTTCGCCGCGTTTCACTCCGGGCATTCCCTGGTAGACATCCTGCAGGAAGAACTTGCCGGTGGCCGCGGTGCGGTCGATGGAGTCGATGCAGACCGGGGGCCTCGGTTGCGGCTTGACGAGCATCGGTGAATGCAGACAGATGTCGGGATCCGACATCAGCACAAATCGATGTCCGCTGCGGTCGAGCAGCTCAAGCACGTTGCGCTGACTGCCTGCGGGTCGTCCGCTGAGCAGGAACAGGTCCTCGGTGACCGGCCAGGGTTCGCAGGAATCGCCGCGATCGTAAGTCGGGTCTTCGGGATGTTCGAGGTTGTGGATCGCGCGCGGTTCATTCTTGCCGCGGAGCGGGTCGATGATGCCGATCGAACCGCGGGGAGTCGAATTGTGTTTGGCGAGCGTGCCGACGACGAGATGCGTGCCGGGAATGACCCGCGCGTCGAGGATCGCTTCGGGGAAGACCATGTTGTTGGCAAAGAGGGCTGTCTCCTGGGTTCCGTCCGGATTGACGGTCCACAGCGACTGGATGGTCAGCGCGTTCTTGTCGACGTACTCCCATCTTCCGAAGAGAATCCGGCCATCCGGCATGACGCTCGGGTCGAATTCGTTCACATGATTCACGGAGATCGGGTGGATGTCGGATCCATCCGCGTTCATGACGTGCAGAATGCTGACGCCTGAATTCGCGCAGGGCACCAGACCGCTGGGGCGGGTGGACAGGAACACGATGCGACCGTCGGGCAGGTAAGCCGGCGCGATGTCGTGTTGGCCGCTGCTTCCGCCGTGATATCGGTCGCAGGTCACAGACGGATCGGTCAGGCGTCGCAGGCCCTTGCCGTCGATCCCGATCTCGAAGATGGCTGTGCTGCCGCTGGGTTCCCCTTTGAAGCAGAACAGC
Source organism: uncultured Planctomycetaceae bacterium (assembly GCA_903863885.1). GTDB lineage: Bacteria > Planctomycetota > Planctomycetia > Pirellulales > Pirellulaceae > CAIPEB01. The sequence continues at coordinate 20,045 of CAIPEB010000255.1, forward strand.
AGCTTGGTTGCGTCGTACGAGAGTTCGGGGTGGGTATAGACGCCGAAGCCGAGCGTTTCCGGCGTGTTGGGATCGATGACGGCGCGAATCTTCCACTGGTCTCGCGGAGCGGCTGGGTTTTCCAGCACATAGATGCCGCCTCCTCCGGGCGGCCACTTGTAAAACGTATCGTAGATGTGGATTCCCGTGTACGAGTGACGTTTCACGAACAGCAGCGGCGCGTCGAGCAACCGAGTGACGGTATCCGGCGGGGCCGTCGGCGTCGCACCACCCGTTTCCCCGAATGCCGGCGTCATTCCCCCGACCAGCCACACGAAACCGATCCAAAGCGCATTCTGCATCTCCATCACCCTCCAATACCCCACATCCTACACACCCGGTGCCACCCACCCAAGCCATTAGTGCCACCCACCCGCCGCAGCGAGGCACGGACGGAATCGGCCTGGCGAACCTATTTCTGGAAAAATTCCGGAAACCCTGAGGGGAGGGCGGCCTGATTGGTGCTTAGGTGAGTAGGGAATCGAATCGTCCTTCTGGAGCAGCCGAAATGCCTCGACCGCCGCGCAGCGAAGTCTTTGATGAGCAAAACGTGGGCATCTACCACTGTGTGAATCGTTGC
>CAIPEB010000256.1 GCA_903863885.1 uncultured Planctomycetaceae bacterium
GCTGATCGCGCTGATCGTGCTGGGTGTGGTGCTCGGGTGGACCGTGCATCCTGCCTGTTCGGGTCTCTCGCTGGCCATGGGCGCGGGCCTGTTCATGACAGGAGTCACCGACAGTTGCCTGATGGGAATGATGCTCGCCAAGATGCCTTGGAATCGCGTGACTCCCGCCGCCCCGTCCTGCTCTGCGCGGTGATCGTCCGAAAACGCAGAGGGGGCAGGACTCATTTTCCGGAACCGGCGTTTCGCGAGCTTTGCATAAATGAGTCCTGCCCCCTATTGTTTCTCCAGGTTATAGGTTGAAGACATGAAACTGGTCATCGTGGGTGGTGTCGCCGGCGGCGCGTCGGCAGCGGCTCGGGCGAGGCGGCTGTCGGAGGACGCGGAGATCCTGTTGCTGGAGCGAGGGCCCGAGATCTCGTTCGCCAACTGCGGGATGCCGTATTACATCAGCGGCGAGATTGCGGATCGAGGCAAACTGCTCCTGGTCACTCCCGCGAGGATGCGGGAACGGTTTCGTGTGGAGGCACGCACGGGATCATCCGTCGAAGCCATCGATCCGGCGAAGAAGACCGTGCGCGTCCGCGAAGTCGCGACGGGCCGCGAATACGACGAATCGTACGACAAGTTGATACTGGCTCCGGGCGCCGCGCCGTTGCGTCCCCCGTTGCCGGGCATCGAGTTGCCCGGAGTCTTCACGCTGCGAAACCTCCAGGACATGGACCTCATCCACCGGCAGCTTGATGCCGCAGGCGCGAAGCAGGCTGTTGTGATCGGCGCGGGCTTCATCGGGCTGGAGCTGGTCGAGGGTTTCACGCGGCGCGGCATCGCCGTGACCGTCGTGGAGATGCAGGATCAGGTGCTGCCGCCGCTGGATCCTGAGATGACAACGCCGCTCGTCGAGCATCTCGCCGCGAAGGGTGTTGCGGTGCTGACGGGCGAGACCGCGCAATCGCTCGAGTCGTCCGACGGCGGGCTCACCGTAACGCTGAAGTCGGGACGGCGTCTGGCGGCGCAGACCGTGATTCTGGCTGTCGGCGTGCGGCCCGAATCGCGACTGGCTCTCGAGGCCGGGCTGAAAGTCGGATCGCGGGGCGGCATCTGTGTCAACGACCGCATGCAGACCAGCGATTCGGATATCTACGCGGTGGGCGACGCCGTCGAGGTCATCGATTTTGTGACGGAGCGGATGGCGCAGATTCCCTTGGCCGGGCCGGCCAACCGGCAGGGCCGAATCGCGGCCGACCAGGTATTCGGTCGCGACAGTCGTTATCGCGGTACGCAGGGGACGTCGATCGTCCGCGTGTTCGAACGGACCGCGGCGATCACGGGCGCTTCCGAAAAGTCGCTGCGGCTGGCCGGCCGCGAGTATCGCAAAGTCTATGTGCATCCGGCCAACCACGCGGGCTACTATCCCGGCGCGCAGGCCATGTCGCTCAAGCTGCTGCTCGATCCGCAAAGCGGCAGGGTGCTCGGCGCCCAGGCGGTCGGCGGTGCCGGCGTGGACAAACGCATCGACATTCTGGCTGTCGCGATCCAGGCAAAAATGACCGTGTTTGACCTGGAAGAAATGGAACTGGCTTATTCGCCGCAGTACGGTTCGGCCAAGGATCCGGTCAACATGGTCGGCTTCGTGGCGGCCAATCTGTTGCGGGGCGATCATCCCCAGGCCAACATCGAAGACGTCAGCTTTGAATCGGCAGCGACGCGGCCTTTTCTGCTGGATGTCCGCATGCCGAGCGAGTTTGCCTCGGGCACGATTCCCGGCGCGGTAAACGTCCCCGTCGATGAATTGCGCGAGCGGCTCGCCGAAATTCCGAAGGACCGGCGCATCAATGTGTTTTGCCAGGTCGGGCAGCGCGGTTATATTGCCACGAGGATTCTGCGGCAAAAGGGCTTCGACGCGGTGAACCTGGGCGGCGGGTACAAGACTTACCAATTGTTCGCTGGATTAAAACGAATCGCTCCCGACCGTCCCGCGTGAAGCCGATCGTTCCGGCTCGAAGGGACATTTGATGCGGGCGCGCGCGGCACACGTTTCGCGGATCGGTCGTAACACCTTCGTGGTACTGCTGGCGGGCCTTTTCGCGCTTGCGGCACACCAGGGATGGGGTGAAGATCTTGCCGGGTTGGTCGAGATCCAATCCGGGGATCTGCCGGTCATCATCTCGGCTCCTCACGGCGGAACGCTGGAAGTTCCGGACGTGCCTCCCCGCAAGGGAGAAGGAATGCCGAAGGGAGCCCGCGGTTTCTTTGCGGGCCGCGATACGGGCGCCGAGGAACTGGCGCACGTGGTTTCCGCGGCGATCGAACATCGCTTCCACCGGAAGCCCTATGCCGTTGTGGCACGGTCGCATCGGAAGTTCATCGACTTCAATCGGCCCCCGAACATTGCTTATGAAGACCCGGATGCCAAGCCGGTCTACGATGCGTATCACAACGCGCTGAAGGAATTCTGCTCGCAGATCCACCGTCGTTTCGGCGAAGGTCTGCTGCTGGACCTCCACGGCCAGGGCTCGGATCGGCGCAAGGTGTTCCGGGGAACTCAGGACGGCAAGACTGTATCGCTGCTCCAGCAGCGGTTCGGCGATTCGGCCGTCACGGGAAGCACGAGCCTGCTTGGATTGCTCAAGTCACAGGGTTGGAGCGTGCATCCCGATCCGCTCGATGGAAAAGAACAGTCCGGCTTTCGGGGCGGATACATCGTCAGCACGTACGGCAAGCCGGATGTGGGCATGGATGCAATCCAGCTCGAATTCGGCATGGACTATCGGACCGCAGCGGCACGCGCCGCCACGGCGGATACGCTGACCGAAGCCCTCGTCGAGTACTCTGTTGACTATCTGAATGTCTTGCCCGCGGAAGCTGAATCTCGCAAGTGATGAAATGAGGAATTCCATGAGTCGGATCGCCTTTTGCTTTGGGGTATTCTTTGCCGTTCAGTTCGCATCGGCATTGCGCGCCGACATGATGGCCGATTCGCCCGTCAAGTTCCCCGAACAGGGAGCGTTGCCGGCGAAATATCCGCCCGACACTCCGTCGCGAGATGGTTCGGCGCCGGAGAAGGACTACTTCTTGTTCAGCACGCCGGAGCGGTCTCTCGGGCAGATCGCAACGATCCAGGCCGAAATGCCGAAGGGGCAGTTCAAGGCTCCCGCGCAGGACTGGTCTCATTTAAGCCGGACGCGTCGCATTCTGACCGAGGGCGGCGAATTGCGGTTGTTGGCGATCGGCGACAGCATCGTCAACGATACGATGCGTTCCGGATGGGTTGCGAAACTCAGCGAGGCCTATCCCAAGGCGAGGATTCAAGCCAGAGTTTATGTCCGCGGGGGCGGGGGTTGTCAGCATTACAAGGAGGAGCAACGCATCGCAAAGTTCGTCGTGCCGTGGAAGCCCGATCTCGTATTCATCGGCGGCATCAGCCAGAAAGACATCGGGAGCATCCGCGAAGTGCTGCATCAACTGCGTGCCGCATTGCCCGACGTCGAGGTGCTGCTGGCAACTGGCACGTTCGGCACGGCCGATCCGCGCTCGGCGGAGGAACTGGCGAAAGCCGCTCATTCCGGAACGGGAGTTTACGGAGAGCAGCTTCGGCAGTTGGCAACCGACGAACGCTGCGCCTATCTCGAGATGACGTCGCCGTGGGCAGAGTACATTTGTTCGGCGGGTGTTCATCCGCACTTGTTCTACCGCGATTGCGTCCATGCCAATGAATACGGCGAGCAGATCCTCTCGCGGATCATCATGGAGTTCTTCAAGCCGTAGGCGTGGAAGCGGGAGCATCGCGTGGACGGAGGTAGATCGAAAGAATCGGTTGATCAGTTGATTCGTGTGCCACTGGCTGTGCCAGTGATGTCGGGCAGCACTCAGAACCTAACCTGTTCGATTGCACATGCGTCAAGCCGAGTTGATGTCCGATGAACGCGCGAAAGCACTGGCGGAGCCAGTGGCACTCCGGCCATATTCACCAACGAGCAGGCCGTGCCACACGAGTCGGTCGATGTGATGTATCGTTTGGTCACAAGCTTCCGCCGAGTTGTCTCGGTTGTTTTTTCGCTTTGCTTACGCGGCGGCTTGTAGTTTCGCCGCGCCGGTGCGACTGAGTCGTTCTGACCGGGACAGCCGGTTACTTGGGAGGCTTGGCCTTGCCCGACCGGGCCGGTTTGGCGGGCACGATCTTCGACACGTCCTTGCCCACAGTGTCCGGGTCGGAGAGAGCGGACGGCGCTTCGCGGGCCTTGTAACCCGAGGAGCAACCGAGCAGCGTTGCGCACAGGAACGCGGCCGTCAGCAACGAGCGAAGTAACATCAGCGGATCCTCTGGCGGGTTACTCATTCGGTCAGGGGAGCGTCACGGCCTTGCCGTCGCGTTTGCCGTTCAACAGAACCCAGACGCGCCATTCCACGGTCTCGGCAATCGTCTGGACTGACGAGTCCGCCATCACGATGTTCACGACGCCGGGATGGTAGCTGCTCGCGCCGGGCCAATCCGAGTTCGGGCCGTATTGGGCCTCGAACAGCGGCTGGAAAATGAACGGATTCTGGCGAAAAAACGTTCCTTCCGACGCAGTCTGTCCATCGGGTGTGAGGAAACGGCCGGACCCGCAGCAGGTGCCGTAATAGCCGGCAGCCAGGAATGCGGGGCGAATCACGGCCTCCGGCAGCGGACGTCGCGGCACTCCCGTTCCGCATCGCATGGTGCCGAGGGTTCCGGAAGGCAGCGTCGGATCCCGGTAACCTGCATTGTTGACTTCGGCGACCATGATGGTGTTGGAGCTTCCGTCGGTGATGTCCGCCATGTCGGATGTCTGGAGGTCGGAAAACACGCCGCTGTATTCGGGATTGTTGACCAGGTCGCCGAGCACGGGGAAATAGGCGTTTCCCTGCGGGATCAGTGCGACACTGGACGCCCACAATCCGATCGAACCGGAATAACAACTCAGGCCGAGGTTGTAGTCGGTGCCCGGCGCCGGCGCCACTGACGCGACGTGTTCGCCATTGCGGAAGCCCGCATCCGACGGGCACAGCAGCAGCGGCACCTGCTGCCGCGTGAACGCCTGGCCGTAGGCAGGCAGCCTGGGGTTCATCTGATCGTAAAGCGGTTGTTGTTCGAGGTACGGCAGGATCTTGGTCAGCCAGGTGTGATGATACGGAAGTTCAGGAAACGACGTTTTTCCGGCTCCCCAAAGCGCGCCGGGCGGAAAGCACTTGTGTGTGTCAAGGTAGTTGTGCAGCGCAATTCCGATCTGTTTGCAGTTATTCTGGCAGCTCATCCGGCGGGCTGCTTCTCGCGCCGACTGCACGGCGGGCAGCAGCAGAGAAACGAGAATCCCGATGATGGCGATGACCACCAGCAATTCTACGAGGGTAAAGCCCGCCGCTTTCTGAAAGACGCGCCTCATACGAACCTCCGTTCCAACTAAGGTGCGGGGCGCATCTGCTGTTCCGACCGCCCCTCATTCGCCGCATTGGAAAGTCACGGCGGACCCACGACGGATGAGTCCCTCGATCGCTCGATGCGTGCGGCGCAGCGCAAGAAGAAGTGGCCGCTCTCTATTTCCAAAATATCTGAAAGCTGAAGGGGTAGCAACGAATAACTTCGACGGATGCCTGGGACCGGCCGATCGATCGGACCCCGAGGCACCTATTAATTCAGGACGATTCCCGGCTTCCGGGATCACTTCGATTTCAGCAATCGGCCGACGTAGTCCTTTTGGGCATATTCCTCGACGAACCGGGCGTCCAGGGGATATTGGCCCCATCGACGCGCTGCCGCGGCCATGGCGCGGTAGTTCGCCGGATTCACGCCGGGATGGAGAGAGTTGCTGGAGGCCATGATGTAGCCGCCCCCGGGCGCGGCTTTAGCGATCGTCTCCTTCACCGCCTCGACGACCTCTTCTTCCGTGCCGTACGGCAGCAGTTGCGTGCAGTCGATGTTGCCCACCAGTGCCAACCGGTCGCCGTAACGCTGTTTGACCTGCCCGATATCCATGCGGGCGATCGGTTCGAGCGGATCGACGGCGTCCACGCCGGCCTCGACGAACAGATCGAGAAGCCGCCAGATGTCACCGTCCGTGTGCTTGATGTAGAGGGCGCCCGCATCGTGCGCGGCCTCGACGCTCCGCTTCAGGTATGGAAGGACGAATTCCCGGAAATAGCGCGGCGACATCAGAGGCCCGGACCGGCTCGCGTAGTCATCTCCGGAAACGACCGCGTCCGCTCCGAGGGCGATCGCGCGCCGCATCAGCCGCAATTTGAAGCCGAGCGTGATTTCGGCCAGTGCGTGCACCAACTCGGGCGATTCAACGAAGTCGATCAGCAACCGGTCCATGCCGCCTCGCAGGTAATGCGGGAACTCGAAGCCGTCATGCGTCAGGAACACGATGGCCTTGCGGCCCTTGAATCGCTGGACCGCACTGCGAAGGGTCTTCAAGCGATGGTCTTCATCGGGATCGGGCGGCCGGTAGGTCTTCAAGTCCTCGGCCGTTCGAATCGGTCCGGTGACGGGGTAGGGTATGCCGTGTTCGGTCGTTCCCCACGTAATGCCCCAGTCGTCCACCACGTGATGGTGTTCCTCCGCATCGCTCGCCGTCGCGGACGGATCGGCCGGACGCAGCGGCATGTCCTCGAAAACCGTGATCGCATCGAGGTCCTCGAGTTCGACGAAGTCCTCGAGCGACCTCGCGCCTCGCGACGAAAGTGTCGGATCGTTGACGATCAGTTCCCAGAGCGGGACCCGATCCGGTTGTTCGCGTCGAAGCGCCGTCATGAATCGTTCGTATCCGTTCATTGTCTCATCTCGAGGTTGCGGGGCCGCGATGGGCCGGGGCAGTAATTGCTACCACACCACGGATCACGCAGATAGAATAACAGGTGTTGGATTCAGTTCTCTTGTCGCAAATAGGAAAGCATCGGTCGACCGGTGCCGGAACAGTTCTGTTCGGTTCGCATGGTGACGATTCCCGTTGGCCGTCGGACATGCGTGGTTGATTCTTGCGTCCACCTCCCGAGGAGGTCAACTCGTCAGCTCGAATTTGCTCTTATCTCTTCAAGTTCGGGACAAGAAGAAGGAGTACGCCATGGTTGGGCAACTGTCAAAGTCCGTGACCCTGTCGGCGGAGCGAACGATGCGGAAATGGGCGCTCGGCCTGGAAGTGAAACAGCGGATGGAAGACGAGCGCGCGATGAGTCGTCTGGAGCAGAGCATCCGCCCATTCGTGGCGATCTCCCGCGACACGGGCGCCGGCGCCAGCGAACTGGCTCATGGGCTGGCAAGCCGATTGCGATGGGAAGTCCTCGACAAGGAAGTCCTCGACTACATGGCCTCGCACTTCCACTTGGACAAGGCGATGGTCAAAGTCGTGGACGAGACGACACGGTCCTGGCTGCTGGAGATGTTCGGCAAATGGCTGAGCCGGCGCGTGGTTACCCAGACCGAGTACATCAACCGGCTCGGCAAGGTGCTCGTCATGGCGGCCCGCAATGCAAGCACGATCTTCGTCGGCCGCGGGGCTCAGTTCATCCTTCCCAGGGAAAAAGGACTTGCGGTTCAACTGCTCGCGCCGCTGACCTACCGCCTGGAATACGTAATGAATGAAGAGCACATGTCGGCGGACGATGCCCGCCGCTACCTGAAGCGGAAAGACCGCGAACGCCGTGACTTTGTGCGCGAACACTTCGGTTACGACGTGACGGATCCTCACCTGTACGACCTGGTGGTCAACCTCGAATACATGAACATCGAGTCGGCCATCGACCTGGTTGTCCACGCGGTCAAGCAGCGTTTCCCCGAAGTCTTCGAGACATGATGGGCAGTTCCGGATTCGACTCCCGAGTCGGGAAGGCTGAACGCCGCGAACTGAATCCCCGGCATCGGATCTTCGGGGAGCCGGGTCTCGGGGGTTGACCGCAGCCGGTTCGCGTTGTGTCACGATCGCAAGGGACGACGCCAGTTTCCCAACCGCTGGCGATACGCGTCGACGATTACGGCCACCACGATCACGATGCCCGTGATGACGCGTTTGGTCGGCTCGGTCGCTCCCACCTGAGCCAGGCCCGTCTGCAGCACGGCGATGATCCAGACTCCCAGGAAGCTGCTGATCACCGATCCGCGGCCGCCCATCAGGCTCGTTCCGCCGATGACGACGGACGCGATGGCCGCCAGTTCAAGTCCTATCCCCGCATTCGGATCCGCGGAGGAAAGACGGGATGCCTGGAACACTCCCCCTAAACCCGCGAGCAAACCGGCCATCGCGAAGACGATGATCTTGCCGGGGACCGGATTGATGCCCGACAGACGTACGGCTTGTTCATTGGTTCCGATCGCAATCACCTGCCGACCGAATACCGTTCGGGAAAGCAGAAACTGACCGGCGATCACAATGCCGACCGCGATGAAGAACGCCGGAGAGAGCCCGATGCCCGCCAGGGGAGCTCCGATCCCTTCGATCGCTTCGCCGATGTACTTCGTTTCGGAATTCGTCGAAAGGTAACTGCAGCCTCTCGCGATCTCGAGCATGCCGAGCGTCACAATGAACGAGGGCATCGAAAACCAGACGCTGACGAAGCCGTTGGCAAGACCGCAACACAGACCAACAAGCACGGCAAATGCGGCCGCCGGCCAGACCGGCCAACCCCAATCGACCATGGCCATGCCGAGCAGCGATGCGGAAAGGGCCATAACGGATCCGACGGAAAGATCGATGCCCGCGATGACGAGCACGAACGTCATGCCGACCGCAATGATGGTCAGCGCCGGAATCTGGTTGGCGATCGTGGCGAAGGTCTGCACCCGGATGAAATGTCTGCTCGACATGCCGAAGAGACAGACCATGGCGATCAGCACGATCACCAGACCGGCGTACTCGCCGGCGACCCTGCGGTAGCCGCCGCCGCGCGACGCACGCATCGGCTCGCTCGATTCGCGATGTTCCCTCGGGGCTGACATGCTCACCTCGAATAGCCGCTGAGGGCGGCATGAAGGATCTTTTCCTGGTTCCATTCCCCGCGCCGGAACACGGCCGTCATTCGGCCCGCGGACATCACGCCGATTCGATCGCAGATTTCCAGCAGTTCTCGCATCTCACTCGACACGAAAACCACGGCCTTGCCTTGTCCGGCAAGTTCGTTCAACAGGTGATAGACGGTGGCCTTCGCGGAGACATCGATGCCGCGAGTCGGTTCGTCGAAGAGATAGACTCGCGAGTCGCGCAGCAGCCATCGGGCAATGACGACCTTCTGCTGGTTTCCGCCGCTGAGTTGATCCGCGCGCTGGTCCAGGCCCTGGTAGTGAACGTCCATGGCGCGGCAGAAGTGCTGGGCCGAATCTCGCTCTCTCCGCGCCCGAATGCGTCCCCACCAGCTTGCGAAGCGTCTGAGGTTGCCGAGTGTCACATTCGAAAGCACGGGCTGAGGCATGAGCAGCCCGTGCTGCCGGCGATCTTCGGGAATCATCGCCAGCCCCGCCTTCACCGCGTGGCGAGGCTCCCGGAATCGAACGCCTTCCGCCGCTCCGCCGAGGTGCACTCCGCCGCGATCCGCAACGTCGGCTCCGAAGATGGCGCGCAGCAGTTCCGTGCGTCCCGATCCGACCAGGCCCGCAATGCCGAAGATCTCTCCCTCGCGCACCTCGAAGCTCACGTCGTGCAGAACGCCATCGCGCGACAGACGATCGACTTGCAGTGCGATCTCGCCGCGCTGGCGAGCGCAGTGGTGGGACTCGCGCTGGATCTCCTTGCCGGTGAGCTGTCGCACGATTTCTTCGGCCGTCAGATGGTTCATCGGCGCCGTGCACACGACGTCCCCGTCGCGCAGGATCGTGGCGTGGTCGACGATGCGCCGCAGTTCGTCCATGCGATGGCTGATGTAGAGGATGGCCACGCCCGCGGCGCGAAGCCGCCGCAGATGCTCGAACAGCAGATCGATCTGCGGATCCGTCAGAGCGGCCGTCGGCTCATCCAGGATCAGCACGCGGCAATCGTGCGAGAGGGCGGCTGCGATCTCGACCAGTTGTTGGTGGCCGACCCCCAGTTGCGAGACCGGAGTATCGGGATCCACGGTGCCGGCAAGTCCAACCATCGCAAGCGCGCCGCAGGCTCGATCGCGCAGCTCGCGGCGCCTCAGCACGCCGCACCGGTGCGGCAGGCGATTCAGGAAGAGGTTTTCGGCCACCGACAGCGTCGGGACGAGATTCAGCTCCTGCTGGACAATGTGCACGCCGCGACTTTCGGCGCCGGCCTTATTTCGCGGAGCATAAGCCTCGCCGCTTAAGACCATCGTGCCTGCGTCGGGCGATGCCAGGCCGCTGATAATGCGGGACAGCGTGCTCTTGCCGGCACCGTTGGCGCCGATCAGTGCGTGCACCTGGCCTGCGGCAATGTCCAGATCAACGTCGCGCAGCACCGGGGCCGCGTAAGACTTGCGGATACCTCGCAAACGCAGCACGACTTGCGATTCAGTGAACGGCATGGTGATTACTTGGATGGCGCCTTGGACGCTTCCTTGAAGGTCTCCGCGGTGATCAAGTCCACCGGCGTCTCTTTGTCCTCAGGTGAGGACTTTTCCTGGATGATCTTCAGCGCGTACTCGATGCCGAAGACGGCCAGTTTATCGCCGTGCTGGTCGGCGGTCGCCGCGATGCTGCCGTCCTTCACCGCCGTCTGCACGGCCGATATGTTGTCGAAGCCCACAACCGCAACGGCGCCAGCGCGTCCTGCGGTCTTCACGGCAGCCACCGCGCCCAGCGCCATGCTGTCGTTGCTGCACAGGAGTGCCTTCAGGTCGGGATGTTCGCTCAACATGGCCGAAGCAATTGCGTTGGCTTTGGCCATTTCCCATTCGGCGCTCTGCGAGGCGACGATCTCCATTCCCGCGCCCTTCATGGCATCCTCAAAACCCAGGCGGCGCTGCTGGCCGTTGAACGCAGTTCTCAGACCTTCGAGGATCGCGACCTTGTCGCCCTTCTTCAATTGCCGGGCCAGGTACTCGCCGACCTTTCGGGCGCCGGCCCGATTGTCGGGGCCGACGAACGGCACGCGAGTGTCGTTCTTGGCGAGGACTTCGCTGTCCAGCTTGTTGTCGATATTGACGACGACGATGCCCGCGGCCTGAGCCCGCTTCAGCACGGGTACGAGGATCTTCGAATCCGCCGGAGCGATCACGATCGCGTTGACTTCCTGCGCGACCATCTCTTCGACGAGCGAGACCTGCCGTGTCACGTCCACTTCGTCCTTGATTCCGTTGACGATCAATTCGTATTGGCCGGAGTGTTCGGCCTGATGACGCTTCGCGCCTTCCGCCATCGTCGAGAAGAACTCGTTCGCGAGCGATTTCATGATCAACGCGATGCGCGGCCGTTCGGCCGTCTTTTCGGCCTGTTTTTCGGCCGGAGATTCGCTGCGGGTGCGGCAGCCGAGGATCGCGACCCAGCCCAGCGCGAGCAGGATCAGGCTGGCGAAATGCAGACGTGACTTGGTGCTTGACCCGGCCATGGCGGCTCCTCCCGCGGAAAATCGCGTTCTCGGTGTGCGGTGAATTTGCCTGCGTGCGCGGCGGAAAACGCATGCCCGGCCGAACAGGAAACACAATTCTCGGTTCGGCGGTCGTTTTTCAGCCCGATGCCCGCGCTTGGCGAACAGGATAGCCCATCGATTCGGCTCAAGCCAGCGGATTTGGGCGGCGTGCGCAGTCTTTGCCTAATCGGAAGATTCGCGCGTCGCCCGCCGCGGCCGGAAGCCAACGCGGGCCGGAAAACTTGCCAAGGACGGGCCCGTGCTGCATGATCGAGAATAGGGTCTTTTCCCGCCCGGCCTACCTGGAAACACGCTGCAATGCTCTCACCCTTTCGTTTCATCGCGCCCCCCCACTCGCCGTTTCGTGCCGACGGACAACTGAATCTGGACGCCGTCGCTTCGCAGGTCAGGCTGCTCGAGCAGCACGAAGTGGACGGGGCATTTGTCGCGGGCACGACGGGCGAAGTCAGTTCGCTGACGCTCGACGAACGAAAGACGCTGGTCGAGAAATGGTGCGATGCGGCGGGCGACTCGGAGATCGAAGTGATTGTCCAGGTCGGGCACAATTGCCAGGCCGACGCCTGCGATCTGGCCAGGCACGCGCAGTCCGCGGGGGCAGACGCCGTGGCTGCATTCGCGCCTTCGTATTTCAAGCCCGCCGGCATTGAGGAACTGGTCGAGTTCCTCGTTCCGGTAGCGGCGGCCAGCGGGGACCTGCCGTTCTACTTCTACGACATCCCGGGCATGACGGGCGTGAGGGTGCCGACAGCACAGCTGCTCTCGCTGGCCAAGGAGCGGATCCCTAACCTCGTCGGATTGAAGTTCTCGAACAACGATCTCGTGACGCTGCAGGAGTGCGTGCGAATCAACGACGGCGAATTCGAAGTACTGTTCGGCAGCGATGAAGTGCTGCTGGCCGGAGTGGCCTTTGGAATTGCCGGGGCCGTGGGATCGACCTACAACTTCGCAACGCCGCTGTACCGGAACATGCTCGCAGCTTTCGCGGCCGGCAATTTCGACGCGGCGCGCATGCTGCAGGCCCGCGCGGTTTCGTTGTTCCGCGTGCTCGAGAGATTCGGGTATCTGGCCGCCTCGAAGGCGCTTATGGCAATGCTCGGCGTCGATTGCGGGCCGGTGCGCACTCCGCTGCGCAACCTCGCGGAGCCGCAGATTGCAGAGCTTCGCCGGCAGTTGGAAACGCTGGGGTTCTTTCGAGAATCCTTCTTCAGCGAGTCGCGGAGTCGCGTCTCCGCTGATTACGAGGCGTCCCTCTGAAACGGGGTTGCCGGCTCTTTCACCGCCCCTGCGGGCGGTCCATAATGACGCGGTGATTTGCCCGCCGTCGCCCTGCCTTCGTCGGTTGTCGGGGAGACAAGCCCCGCGCTCCGCCGCTTGAGGGGACTCGCGGCACGTCGTCCGCACTCCGCTCGTTTCATCGCGTCGCCAACCAGGGAGAGAATCACCATGTCCGGCAGACTGTTCGCGTGGATGTTCTTGTGTGCATTCGTTTCCGGAGGCTCCCTGGCGGGAGAAGAGAAGCCGGCTCAGATCAGGGTGGGCATCATCGGACTCGATACCTCGCACGCCATCGCGTTCACCGAAGTTCTGAATGGCGATAATCCGTCTCCGGATGTGGCGGGTTGCCGCGTCGTGGCGGCGTATCCGAAAGGAAGCAACGACATCGAGTCGAGCGTGAAACGCGTTCCCGAGTACACCGAGAAGATCAAGAAGCTGGGCGTCGAGATCGTGGGCTCGATCGACGAGTTGCTGAGTCGGGTGGATGCCGTCCTGCTGGAATCGAACGATGGCCGGCCGCACCTCGAGCAGGCTCGGCTGGTGTTCAAATCGCACAAGCCGGTCTTCATCGACAAGCCGATAGCCGGGTCGTTGCGCGACGCGATTGCCATTATCAAGGAGTCACAGGCGGCAGGCGTACCCATGTTCTCCTCTTCGTCGCTGCGGTTCGGGAAAGCCACGCTCGCCGCGCGCGGCGGTGCGCTCGGAGCCATCAAAAGCTGCGAGACGTCCAGTCCCGCGACACTTGAACCTCACCATCCCGATCTGTTCTGGTACGGGATCCACGGTGTCGAGTCGCTGTTCACGGTGATGGGACCGGGCTGCAAGTCAGTCATCCGCTCGCAGCAGGACGGCAAGATCTGTGTGACCGGGACGTGGGAGGACGGTCGGACCGGCGTGTTCCGCGAAGGCAGCGGTTACAGCGGCAAGGCCGTCGGCGCCACGGCAACGGGCGACCTCGGGCAGTATGAAGGCTACCGTCCGCTGGTTGTCGAAATTGTGAAGTTCTTTCGAACGGGCGTCGTGCCGGTCAATCCGGAGGAGACGCTCGAAATCTATGCGTTCATGGAGGCGGCCGACGAGAGCAAGCGGCAGGGCGGCGCCGCGGTCACTCTGGAAAGCGTGCTCAAGGCCGCCGGTTACAGCAAACCGTAAGGTTCCGGAATATAAGGTCGAATGCCATGCAGTGCCGATTGACTCACGCCCTTCTTTGTCTGTTCTGCGCGGCGCTGAGTGCCGCTGAACGCGAAGGCCACGACATCGTTGTCTACGGAGCGACCTCGGGAGGAGTGGCCGCCGCGGTGCAGGCCGGCCGCATGGGGCATTCGGTCGTGCTGATCGAACCCGGCCGGCATGTCGGCGGCTTGACGAGCGGAGGGCTCGGTGCCACGGACATAGGAAACAAGGCGGCGATCGGAGGCATCTCGCGAGAATTCTATCGTCGTGTCAAGACGCATTATGACCAGCCGTCAGCCTGGAAATTCGAGTCGTCGGATGCGTACGGCAGTCGCAGGCAAAAGCCCGGCGAAGACACGATGTGGACCTTCGAACCCGCAGTTGCGGAGCAGATTCTCAAGGAGATGCTGCGCGAGGCGCAGGTCGAAGTGGTGTGCGGCGAACGGCTGGATCTGCGAAATGGCGTCGAGCGGGAAGCCAATCGCATTGCGGCAATCCGCATGGAAAGCGGACGGCGGTTCGCGGGGCTCGCGTTCCTCGACTGCACCTACGAGGGCGACCTGATGGCCAAGGCCGGCATCTCGTATCACGTCGGGCGTGAGGCTTCTAGCCTCTATGGAGAGACTCTCAATGGAGTGCAGACAAAGCGAGCGGTATCCCACCAGTTCATGCCCGACGTGGATCCATATGTCCGGCCCGGAGAGCCCGCCAGCGGACTGCTGCCCGGATTGCACGACGGTCCTCCCGGCGAAGAGGGAGCGGGGGACGACCGCGTCCAGGCGTACTGCTTCCGCATGTGTCTGACGGACGCCGAAGAGAATCGCGTTCCCTTCGAGAAACCCGACGGCTATGACCCGCTGCGATATGAACTTCTGCTGCGAAATCTCGAAGCCGGCGAGACCGTCATTCCCTGGTCGCCCACGATGATGCCCAATCGCAAGACCGATACCAACAACAATCGAGGTTTCTCGACGGACAATATCGGCATGAACTATACCTGGGCCGACGGTGATTACGCGGAGCGGGAACGCATTTTCCAGGAGCATCTGCGGTACCAGCGAGGCTTGATGTGGACGCTCGCCAATCATCCGCGCGTGCCCGAATCCATGCGCAGGGAAGTCGGCCGCTGGGGCAATTGCCGCGACGAGTTTCCCGAAAACGGCGGCTGGTCCCATCAGCTTTACGTGCGGGAAGCCCGCCGCATGATTTCGTGCTACGTCATGTCGCAGGACGACTGCCAGGGCCGCAGGACCGCCCAGGATCCGGTGGGGCTGGCAGCGTATGGAATGGACTCGCACAACGTGCAGCGATATGTGGACGCACAAGGCAAAGTCAGGAACGAGGGGGATGTCCAGGTCGGCGGTTTCTCGCCCTACGGCGTGTCGTACCGGGCGATTGTGCCGAAGCAGGAACAGTGCGAGAACCTGCTCGTTCCCGTCTGCCTGTCGGCGTCGCATATCGCGTACGGCTCGATCCGCATGGAACCCGTGTTCATGGTCCTCGGGCAATCGGCAGCCACCGCTGCAGTGCTGGCCATCGAAGAGTCGGTGCCCGTGCAGCGGCTCGATTACGGGAAACTCAGAACAAGGTTGCTCGCCGACGGCCAGATCGTGGAATGGGCCGGCCAGAAATCCCGTTCCACGGCGGTTGATTCACTGCCTGGTCAGATTCTGGACGACTCGGCCATGCAGCGGGTCGGCGACTGGATTGCTGCGAGTTCAATTCCGGATTTCGTGGGACCGCAGTACTGGCACGACAACCACGAAGCGGCGGGAACCAAGGAGGCGGTTTTTTCGTTTGAAGTCAAAGAAGCCGGATCATATGAAGTCCGGTTGTCGTACAGTGCCCACGCCAACCGCGCCACCAACGTGCCCGTGATCGTTCATCACGCCGGCGGTGAAAGCGAACGTCGCATCAACCAGCGGATTGCCCCGCCCATCGGGCGACTCTTCGTGTCGCTCGGCTCGTACCGGTTTGTGCCTGGAGCCAAGTACTCGGTAGTGGTTTCCAATCGCGATGCCGACGGGCACGTAATTGCCGATGCCGTGCAAATCCTCCCGGCCAAGTGAACTTGTCCGGGGAGGATCTGCCGCTCAGCGACACTACAGCCCGTAGGATCGCAATAGATATTGCAGACAGGCGAGGTTCACGACGTCTGCACGCGCACAGTCAATCAAGGGAAACTGATTGCCGGCGGCGTGCAGTTCGGCAAGGCGGCCATGGAAGCGCGGCAGTGCCGCGTTGATCAGCGCCCCGTACGCCGATGTCTTGTAACGCAGCGGGCCGGTCCGGCCGCTCACTTTCACTGCCTTGCCCGGAGCCACACAACTGATTCCCGCGTGAAATACCTGTTGTATGAAGAGCGATTGGCTCAGGCCTCCGGTTAGCACAAACGTCTCCGGAATGGGTTCGCCGGCCTCGCGAATCTCGTCGAGCATGCGTTTGACCAGCAGCAGCAACTCAAGCACGATCGACATCTGGGTCCAGGCCACCTGCTCGCCCAGCGACGCACCGGCCCACGACGGCGGAAATGTCTCGGCGTGCTTCGAATCGCTGTGCAGCACCCGTCGCGCTGCGCGGAGGTCGCTTGCCATGGCCTGCATGTTCAGGTAGTCCAGGTCGTGCTGGTAGCCCGCGGCAAAAGAACTCAGGAATCGCTGGTACCATGCTCCGCAATCACCCAGCATCTGCAGGAGCAACAGGCTGTCACCGTAGAATTCGAATCGAAGGGACTTGCCGGACGCGGGAAGCTTCGCATGCGCCGGACATGCGAGGTTGATCGTTCCGCTCGTGCCCCCCGATACAACCATCGTCTTGTAGTCGTCGCTCATTCCGCAGCCGACGGCGGACGCATGGTTGTCGCCCAATCCCGCGACAAAACGCCAGCCGGCCAGCAGCGCCCGCACGCGGTTCCAATCCTCACTCGCATCGCCCGCCGGCTGAAGGACTCTGCCGACATCATGGCCGCTCTGCACCGGCCCGGGAAACCACTCGACGTTCAGCCCGGCTGCGCGAATTGCGTCTGCGGCCAGTTTGCGGTCTTGCTGTTCCAGTAATCCGTTGCTCAACGCATCCGACGTGCTCAAGGTGCGCTCGCCGGTCAACTCATAGGCAATCCAGTCGCCCGTCATGAAAACCGTGCCGATCTTGTCTCGCAGCGATTCATCGGTGCGCAGCACGTATCGCGTCTTGGGCAGCACGAATCGCGGCTCGATCGTTCCCGTGCTGCGTTCAACTCCCAGCTTGCGCAACTCCGCGACGTCGTCGCCTGCCGCGTTGCACTGCCAACTGAGGGCCGGCATCAACGGCTTTCCGTTGCGGTCCAAGAGCACCTGGTCATGTTGCCGACAGGACACCGAAACGCGCCGATCCTCGGCCGGTCCGCACCGGAAGTCCCATCCCTTTGCCTGCAGTTTGCTGAGGAGATCCCCCAGCATGCGGGGGACTTCGGCGAGTTCAAAACCCGGAAATCGCGAGTCGCCCAGCCATTCCGTACCACCCCTCATCGCGGTCGCCGCATAGTCCTCGCGACCTTCTGCATCTCGAACCGCGATTACCAATTCGGTTGTGCTCACATCGAGGGCCAGGACATCGGCCCGAAACGGGTTATTCATGGAAACCTCTCAAGACAGGGAGTTGTGTTACCGTATCAGAGTCGTCGAGGAGTACCTCTCTTTGTAGTTCTGTTGTAGGGGAATCTCGCAGGGAGGAGTTTTTCACCGTCATAGTCGCATGCAAGGTTGCCGTTATTCGCTGGAAAACCCGCTGAAATCGCGGTGGAGGAAGGGGCTATGTGCTCCACCCCGAGATTAGCGATTGTTCCCCATGTGACCGGTCCTGATTTCATCATTAATAGTGAGGAATGGGCTTACATGATGGCCGGTTGGCACTACAATTAAAAACGGCATGCCAACGGAGAGCCGTCAGCTAACTGCCCCAGTTGACGGCATTCCAATAACGAGCCCCTGAGCAACTGCCCCGCTCGGGGGCTCGTTTTTTTGTCCTCGCAGTTCTCTAGTGTATCCGTGTTGCGGTCGCTCGGCACCTTGTCACGGTGTTTCTTTTGTGCCGACTTTTCCAACCAGCAGTTATCCGAACCGGCCTCGGTTCGTCGGACCGACGAGCACATGCTGCAGCCGAGTGATTCGTGCAATGCACCTGCGGCGCGATCGGTCCGCGATCGGCCGAGTGCTTTGCCGTAAGGCTCGGTCCGCCGATTGAGCCTGCCGGTTGGTGTTCTTCTTTGGGACGACTCGGGCTAGACTAGCGGGGGTGTGATTTTCGGAAAAGTCCGGACCGGTTTCCGACGCTCGGCAATCGGCCAACTCGGAATGATTGGGGCGAAGCATGATGATCGTCGGCTGCGCATTGCTCGTCGTCGCACTGATATGGGTGGTCTACAAAGTGGTCCTGGCTTTCAACAGCGCGGGGGGCACGGACCTGATGTTGATCGTGTACGATGCAGCCGTTTACCCGCCGGTGCTCATCGCGGTCGGCATGTTCCTGGTGTTTCGCTCGAGAGAGTGGCCCATCTGGGTCTACGCGATCATCTGGCTCGGCGCGACACTGTCTGCGGCGGGTGCGATTCGTTTGAGCGAAGAGATCGGCGATCGCCGGTTGCGATAACCGATCAGGAAAACGAGTCGCGGTGTGATCGCTGCCGGATGGATCAGAAGCCGGGCAGGAGGGGAATCCCGCAGATCGCGCGTTGACCGCGCTGGAGGTCAATTGCGTCCTCTGCCGCCGCGATCGCCTCCGCGCGAAGAACTGCCGAACGACTGGCTGCCCGAACTGGATCCAGAGTCTCGCAAGGGCGCGGAACGAAACGACCGCGAGCTTCCTGAATCGCGGGAGACCGTATCGCGGGCACCCAGGTCGCCGCCGCTGCGGACTCGAGCCGAGGAACCGCCGCGGTCGGACGAACGGCCGATGGTCGGATCCGGGGCGCGAAACGTCGTCCGCGGCAAGGCGTCGGTGGACCTGCGAGTCGAAATACCGCTCTGGTCCGAGATGCTCGATCTCTGACGCAGCGCGGAGTCGCCTCGGTCGATCCTGAACGAGGTTCCATCCGAGCGAGTTGCCGGGTTCACGATGGCCCGGTCCGCGGATGTCGCTCGGCGCAGCACGTTGTCCGTTGCGCTGCTTCGAGATTCGCCTGAGGTTGAGCCGCTTGGCGCGGGAGTCAAGTTTCGGCTTGAAGCGCGGCCCGACAGATCCGGCCCGGTCGATTTGCGAATTCCTTTGGAAGAGCTGCCTCCGGTTGTCACTCCGGTCGGGCCCGAATCCGCGGGAAACGCCGACGAGGAGCGGCTGCTGCGCGGCTGAGAGGTTGTTCGCTGCAGATCTCCCGCTGCGCCCGCCGCCGGATTCGCGGACTGCGTTCGCGGCAGACTGTTGTCGAGTGATTTCGACGTGCGCCCGCTTCGCCCTTGATTGCTCCGACTGGCCGGTTCACTGTTGCTTTCCACGGTCCGCCCTGAGCGATTCTCGGCTGACTGCGACTGCGAGGTGTTTCCCGCGAACGGTTTTTCGGTGATTCGGTCGCCGCGGCGGGTGTTGGTCCCGCCCGTATCGATTGCACTGTTGGCCGGATTGCCGGCCTCCTTTCGCAGCGACTTCGTGTTCGATTTGGTTTCGCCCTCGGAACGCTCCGTCGAGCGGACGATCTTGGGATCCGCCGTCGACTCGTGTTTCGATCGCCCGTCGCTGCGGGCTGAGTCCGTGCCGAGCTTCAGGTCCGGCGGCGATCGGTCTATCGACTTCACCGTCTTCGCATCATGTGTCGGCGGTCGTTTCACGGTTTTCGAGACGGCGACGTCCGGAGTTTCATTCAAGTGCAAAGTCCTCGACGCGGACCCTTTCCCGGCGATTGCCGGCCCGCTGTCCCGCATGGCGCGGCCGGGCGCAGAGTCGCTCAATTTGGCCTCGACATCATGCCGCTGGCGCACCAGCTTCTGCCATTCATTCGATTTCGTGCGGATCTGTTCTCGCTGCGAGTCGGGGATGCGGTGGAATCGGTCGGCGAAGTCGGGCCGTTCCGCGATTTCCGAAAGCCGCGATGCGACGACGAATCGCTTCATGTCGGCGTCGCGCGAGAATTCACGCGCAAATCTCTCCTGATCGCGCATCGTGTGCGGAGGCCGGAATTCAGGGGAGCGATTGACTCGGTCATACCAGTTCCGCATGTCGTGGTCGAAATCCATGCCGCGATGCCGGTACTCCGTGCGGTAGAAGGCGAAGATCGGGTCATAGCCGACCCGGTCGCAGTACTGCACCCAGGGATACCATCCGCGACCGAGGTAGCTCGGGCCATAATAGTCGCCCCAATAGTAGTGGCACATCGAGGGGCGGACGAACAGGTGGAACATCAGTCTCGGCGTGTCGAGCGCAATGCAGGGTGAATAAAATCCCCGTGGGCCGTAATAGCCGATCCGCCGGAAATAAACCGGCGCGAAGATCTGTCCGCGGCACGCCAACGGATAGTCCCAATAGCCGGCAACGAAGATGAACCCTCGCGGTGTCCAGTTGTAATGAGCAGGCTGCCACATCCAGTCGCGGTGGCTCATGGCCCAGAACCCGGGGCGCCAGCAGTAACGGCCCCCGTAAAAGTCCCAGTAGCCGCATGACCAGTAATAATCGTCTCCGGGCGAAGGACTGGCCGGTCCGATTTCCAGACTCGCGGGAGGAGGCTCCGGCAGGTACTCGACCGTCTCCACTTTCGTGTCCGTCCAAAAGCCGGCAATCCAGCGATAGCCTTCGGCTTCGTGCGACCAGTAGCCGGGAACCCATCGCCGATCCGGAGGAACGACGCGCCAAATGCCGCTCACCCAGATGAAGTCCTTGCGATCCTCGTCCCAGGCCCAGTAACCCGGAATCCAGGTGGCGCCCTCATCGGCCGGCCGAATCTCGGGAGGTACTTCCGGCACCGGTTCGGGCGGAGCTTTCGGCACCGTGGCGTTCGGCATCGCATTCAAGCGCATCGGCTCGGCGAATGCTTCGTGGACCGGTCCTCTCAGAATGGGTTCGGCTCCGTCCGTTTCGTCCGCGGACGCGACCGGGGCCGTCGGCGGAACCGGCGGCGGCGCTTGCGGACCGGCCCAGCCGATCTCCGTAAGTACGCACGACAACAAGCAGGGCAGAGAGTACCGGTATAGTAAAGGGTGTTTCTTCATCGCCGTTTCCCAGCCGATGATTGCTTTCCGAACTCGTTGTTTTTCCGCAAGGCGTATCAGACTCATGGTCGCGCCCCCCGTCTGTGTAGCCAACAGCATCCCCTTTTTCGCCAGATCTGTCAGCTGTTTGCTGAGCCGATTCCGCTTCCGAGGCACCGGTTCGTGGAATGGGCTCCGTCTCATCCTGGCCATGTTCGACGGGCCGAGACCGTTGCAGGCCTGGGCCAATCGCCAGATCGTCTAAAGTCCCCGACATAGATGTGGCAAATGGCATGCCGCGAGGTGCCGGCTCGGGATGCAGTGCATCGCCTCAGGGGACGAGTCCGTGTGAATCTAGCGATTTCAGGCGGATTCCGAATTCCGCGATTCCGGCCGCGATTAACTCAAGAAAGTTGCGTCGTACGGCACGGAGGGCGTTGTGTCGTCAGTTTGATGACGTGTCGCGACACCTAACGCACGGCCGGGTATGGGTGTCTCGCGATGGCTCGCTGGTTGGGTAACGATGCGTCTTTCTTGGGAAAATGTCCTAACCCTTATTTGGCATTCTATTTGTGGTTTGGTGTTCGCCGCGTTGA